>MNHO01000010.1 GCA_001919285.1 archaeon 13_1_40CM_2_52_13 | reverse complement strand
CAGTTATGACATCCTTGCCGCCAGGGGTCTTGTAGTGTTCGAAGAATGTCTGGAGAGGGATGGTGACGAAGTTGACGTTGTTGTGGGTCACATTTACGAGACCCGCGGAGAAGAGCTGAAAGCCGCCCACGTTGATGTAGTTCGCATATATGTAAGCGTGCTCTGTCGAGTTGGGAGCTGTGAAACCATTAGCCGCTGCGTACTGTCGAGCATAGTCATACCAGTCGACGACTTTGCTGAAGCTCTGTGCTTGAAAATCGGTACTTGTTACCGTAGCCGCGGTAGTGGTTCTAGGAACGAAGGCGAGAACCATCATCAATCCGAGTGCGATTACGGAGATTGCTCTGACTTTTCGAAGTCGAACTTTCATTTTTCAATCCTGCTAGTAATTTCCCATGTGGACGGGACGGACATAGAATTCGTGTTACCTAGCAAGCTACCTCAAAGAAACAGGACCGCACGAAAAGCAGTGAAATCTGTCAGAGCTAACAGTCTAGGAAACGGTCACGAGGCGCTAGTTGTCTTCGCCGCCACCGTCGTCCCCGCCACCCCAATCGTCATCCTCGCCCCATTCATCTTCGCCGCCCCAGTCCTCGTCTTCACCCCACTCCTCGCTCGCAGTAATGGGCCAGTGAATTTTGGTCATGTGAAAACTGGGTTCGCGCGAAACCGCGGCTGCTTAAAAGCCTTCCCAGAAGCTAGCTCCTCACTCGTGTCCCGAACATTTTCGCTGTCGACCCGTCAACTGTTCTGGCTGCCCAACACAAGTTACGAGTGTTATGCGCGACAGCATAGCGACCTAAGCGATCAAGAGCAATTAGACCGGTCCCTAGGCCTAACGCCCTGGTTGAATAACGGATGACCTTTGTCGCTGCCGAGACAGCTTTTCTATGCCTCATCAGATCGCACGCCGCTTTCGAGATAACTAGCCTCATGGCTTGCTCTCCGATACCGGTCGCCGTCGCTGCTCCCGACTTGTTATCCGCGTAGAGACCTGCGCCGAGTACCGCGCTGTCGCCTATTCTTCCAGGAAGCTTGAGTGAGACTCCCCCGGTCGAACAGGCTGCAGCCACGTCTCCGTCATTATCAAGAGCGAGGGCACCTACAGTATCAGAAGACTTGGCGAGAAAACGGTGGAGGATCTCTGGACTCGTTCCCGACAAATACTGAACTTTGTTGTTCTTCAGCTTGTGCAATCCTTCCTTCCAAGCCTTCACTCTCTTAGAAACTCGCAGATCTGACTTCGCTAGTCCACCCGCTAACGCCAGCTGCCTCGCCGCGGCACCGGCGATGAGAACGTGATCAGTCTTGTCCATCACGATCCTGGCTACCTTGATAGGATTCTTGATATCTCTCAGCAATGCAACCCCGGCTCCTTGGAGGGTCCTACCATCCATTATCGCAGCGTCAGTCTCAATCTCACCCACCAGATTGAGGGTCGAGCCTCTCCCAGCGTTGAACACCGGGTTGTCTTCCATCGCAACAATCCCAGCCTCGACGGCGTCTAGGGCAGAGCCTTGCTTAGACAAAACGCGGAAGCCGCGATGGGCGGCGATCCTTACTCCCCTCAATCCTTGCTTGTGAAGCTCCGACGGCCAATCGCCAGCTCCTCCATGAACTATGATTATTGGCTTGGGAGGTCGCACCTTCGCGGACCTGTAATGCATTGGATATAAGCGTCATCTGGCACAAGATGGAATAGGGCACTTATGACAAGGCTGATCGGAACGAGTGTTGAAAATATTAGAGAGGCTGCGAGACTCGTTCTAGAAGGAGGGCTCATTGCCTATCCGACCGACACTGTCTACGCGCTCGGTTGCGATCCGTTCGACTTGGATGCGGTCGATCGACTTGTCAAAGCCAAAGAGCGCATCAAAGGCTCGCTCCCAATCCTCGTGAGCTCTCTCGGCGAAGCGGAGAGAATAGGCGAGATTAACGAAAAGTCGGCGGCGCTTGCGAGGAAGTTCTGGCCAGGACCGTTGACGCTGATAGTGCAGACAAGAAGCAACCTTCCCGGGAAGGTCACAGACAATTCTCAATCGGTCGGACTGAGAATCCCAAACCACGAAGCCACGAGAAGATTGATTCTGGAATCTGGCGGAGCGATCGTTGGGACGAGCGCAAACATCTCGGGACAACGGTCACTGAGTACCGCACAGGAAGTACTCGAGGAATTGGGAGGACGCATAGATCTTGTCCTTGATGGAGGTCCTACTTTGCTGGGTAGAGAGTCGACGGTTGTGAGAATATTGGAATACGATATTACGGTGCTTAGGGAGGGGGCGATTTCCCGGGATGATATTCTTAAGGCGCTATCCGTGACGCGGGCTTACTAGGCTCTCGGGACTCTTGATTCACGACTTTAATCTACTCTTATCTAGCGCCCGGGGTAACGAGAGAGAGGCAAACCACGAGATCCGTTATTTGCTGAGGGAGCTTGGCGACGCTTCTCCTAAGACTGACTTTGCGCTCGTGAGCGGGCTTACAGTCGCGAAAACTTCACTAGACCCGGTAAAGGTTGTATCGAAGCTCCGGCAGGTTCTAAAGTATCGGCCTTGGCAGTTCAGGTACATTCTGAAAGTGAAACCTGTAGAAGAAGTGGTTTCTTGCGACATCCCTAGCATCGGTGCAGCCGTTGTGAACCGGGCACGGAAGGTGGGTGTTGATGAGACGTTTAGGGTCTCGCTAGAGAAGCGTCGGAGCCGTGTGTCTTCGAAAGAAATCATAGATGCGGTCGCTTCAAAGGTCCCCAGGAAGGTTGAGCTGCATAATCCTGACAAGATAGTCTTGATCGAGGTGATAGGCGATGTCGCAGGGGTATCCGTCATTTCACCGCGAGGGATTCTGGGCATTGAGAAGGAGAAGAGGTGTCTCTAATCTTCGATGTCCAGCAAGGCTGAACGCTCAACTATCAAGCGTTTCAGAACGGAAGAATCGGTCTCTCCTTCAAGCCTAGCGGCTTCCATTTCCGTATCAGCGACCCCGTAGGAGCGTTGTAGCTCCGCGATCTTTTGTTTTGACCCGATCTCAATTAGACCATAGTCTTCTTCGCCGCCGACGACCGATTTTGCATGGCGATCTAGCTCTTGTGTGGCATCCTTTGAATTGGACAACGCTACCAGAGCGATTCTGGAATCGTCAGAATCGACCCCTAGGAATTTTATGGCTTTCGCAATCTGCCGTTGGCAGCTGATGTAGAGTAAGAACTCCACTGCTAGGCTCTTCGACCTCCGCCGCGCTCCCTTAAACGAGCAGATTGCGTTCCGAGCAGCGAACTGCAGATGTTCGGGTCCTGCAATCAGATCCGCTCTAACCAGTTGCACCTCGGTTTGGTTGTTGATGGAACGTAGTTGTCGAAGTGTCTGTTCAGGGTCTGAGACTTTGGCCTTAGCGAACGCGAGGCTGAGAAGGTAATAATCGTCAATCTCTTCTATCAAGAGCATCGATCTTTAAGAGCTGTCTAACGAGTCCTGCACTGATCCCGCTGTCTTTGAGCGCTCGGACTGTGGATGAGACTCTATTCCGGTCGTCTTTGAAGCGCTTCGAAATGAGATGAACCGCCTCCAACCGCTCCCACGGAAAGATGATCCATTTTCGAGTCGTTCGCGAGTAATAGTCGGGTCGGTAGATGCTCTGCGGCTTCATGTAGATCGTGCAGACACGGAGTTCTTTGACCGGTTTTCGTCGTAGGTGATTTGCGACAACTCTGAGGCTCTGGCCGGTGTCTGACACGTCGTCAACCACGAGGACTCGTTTTCTCACGACTTCCATTGTTACAGGCTGGGTTATCCGCGGCTTCTTGTTACGAACTCCGATGTCCTTGTAGAATTCCACTTTCATATTCGCTAAGTTCGGGTTCTGTAGGAGGTCACTCATGACTCGGGCTGGGGGCCAGCCTCCACGCGAGATACCCACGATGACTTCAGGCCTGAAGTGGTCTCTCCTGATCTGAAGGGCAAGATCGAGAAGCATCAGATGGATCTCGTCCCAGCCGGGAGCTTCGTATTTGGGATTCGACGTTTCGAGGACCTAGTTTCGCGACGGTAGTCCGTGTCCCATTAAGGCTTTTGAGAACTGATACCTCGACAGAGCTGTCGAATCGCCGATTTGAAGAGTCAAGCCAATATAATGGAATCCTGAATGTTTCGGGTGGCGTTCCAAAAGCCTCCGGGCTGGTTGAGCGCCTATGATGTGGACTGACCTGCACAGAGGGCCACCTCGCCCAGATGAAGAAATGCATCTCCACTGACAATTGGACGAGCTGAGCTGCCGATCTCACAAGATCGGATGATTCCTAATCGTGCAATCCATGGAATATCCTGTGATACCCACAGAAACGGTGTGAGTAATGAGAGGTAATAGAGTAATGCTGGTTGACTACTCTTTTATCCGGTCTGATGTGCGGTTTGTATGGATATGTTATGGAAGGGAGTAGGAGACGTAGCTCTCGACCTCGTCCACTTCCGTTACGGACCGCAAGGGACTCGATGTTCGAAGCAGTCCTGAAGCACAGGATTCTGCTGCTCTGGCTCCGCTAAGGAAACGAATGTCTCTCCGGCCAGACGACCCGGAGTGTCGCGCTGCTTTTCCCGAGAGTGACCGGACCATCGGAGATTCGGAAGTTTTCGGTCAAGCCATGAGCAGATCGTACTGAACTGACGTCGAGAGCGGGCTCCAGTTATCCGCTTCTGCGGTCGACGGGTCTAATGGGACCAGTGAGACATTGAGATTACTGGAATAATCGTTGAGGTGTCTTCTATTCCCGAGATGCCTTCGATGCGCGATAGGAGGAACCAGTAGATATTGTGCGAGTCTGGCTCTAGGAACTTCCGCTCGACCTCAGCTACGGCTAGAATGTCGTACTTTCCCGGGACGATGTGAACTTCCTTGATTTCCGGGATTCTCCAGAGATCTTCTGCGACCGACTTCTCTTTGCCGAGTTTTGTCGCTAAATAGATGAAGGCTCGGACGTATCTCTTCATCTCATCTTTCGGATGATAGTGCTCCATCGTGATCAGCTTCGAATTAGGGTTCGGTCGATTCACTTTGTTATAAGCTCATTAGACTTGCGGTGGTCGATTGCGAGTAACGACGCTTGCGCGCTTACGGTATCGCTCTTGTCATTACCTATAGCGTGGGGCTGAACTCTGCGTCGACCTGCAACACTAGGTGAAAGAGCTGGCAATCTCCCCGACAGAAAGACATTCAAGATTTCACTTGCCAAGCTCGCTTCAACTACTTCTCGCTCCTGGGATCCGTGGACATACGCTTCTCTTTATGGGCGTTCTGAGTTTCCTGTTTGTTGCTTCATACTTTGGCCGGCTCCTCGGGCTTGCTAGCACGTGGACGGTTGTGTTTGTTATCGGTGCGAGTGCCTCGGCGACGTATCTTGTTCTCGCGCCGCTAGCGCTCTCCGAAAAATTCAGAAGCACGATCCTGTTTACGAATATGAAAAGGCGGATGATTATTCTCGCTCTGGTTTTCGGTCCGGTTGTTGTGGGAATTTCGTACTGGGTCTACCAAGCGGGATCCGTTGAGGCTCTGCCGGTGTTTCCATATTTCATTGCGATATTCTACGCGTGGATATTGTCTCAAGCATACTTCATTGCGAATCCGGTTACTCATGCGATGCTCAAGTTCGAAGAGGGTGTTGTTGGTAAGGGCTTTGTCAAGAGGATGATGCGGACTCTGGGAATGACGGTTCTCTTTCTGCCGATAGCGCCGCTGGCGGTCGGTGTCTGGGAGATCTCGTCTTGGGCCAATCAGAATTACGCGAATGTCAGAGGAGCGGGCACTGACATTCTCTTGTGGACGATGGTCGTGACGCTCATGCTGGTGGCGACGTATTTCTTGACGGTCATTTGGGGATGGAAGAGTATCAAAAACGGTAGACCCCAAGTGGCCATCTTTGCAGGCGGGACGTTCCTGGTGGTGTGGGGATATCTTCTCTATCGCGCGACGACATTGCTCATGGGCCTTGTAACGCAGAACGAGCCGTCGAACGCGATTATCGATGCGGGATTGATGGTTGTCTCGATCCTGGGTGCGATGCAGACTTTTGCACGGAAGACCGTTATGCGTGCGAGTCGTCGGTGGAGCCAAGTGCTTCCGTTCCTCGTCTTCTCCTTCGGCTCCGTCTATGCCGTCTCCCAGTTCTACTTCATCCTCCAAGGATCCCTCACGAGAGCGGGTCTGTCCGTACTCGTCAACGGTGTCGTGTTCGCTGTCGGGACCTTGACATTGATGCTGCTTCTGAGAAGCCATCTCAAGATTCCGGGCAGTACAGTGTTAGGAGCGACGAGCGTTCCGTCTACTGAGGAGCTGAACGTGTCCGCTCCAACCAACGAAGAGTCCATTGTTTCTCAAACCACGGAGACCGAACATGAGAGTCGACCGGCTGAGGCGTCCACAGAATCTGCGGATGACCAGGCTGGGTCAGGTGTCGAGAACATGGAACAGTCAGACCAAGACACGCGCGCGGACTCCGATTTCGAGTCTGGGAACTAGTACTTTCGGTCTTTCTTGCAAGATTCTTCTACCACCTCTACCTCTGGCTGAACCTTATGTCGACTGTCCAGCTTGCGCAGATCAAGACTGACGAGAAGACGAGCGCGACTCAGTCCGAGCTGAGAATCGGGCAGCACAGAATACCGCTACCGAATAGATTCCCGATAAGTCCGGAACGCAACGCGCTCAAGCCCGCGGGGGTCAAAGATCCTCTGCCTGGTGAGATTGCTGTTCTTGCTCGGCTTGCGCCTCCGGAGACTGTCAAGAAGATTCTGACGCAAGAGGATGCGCTCAAATCGATGGCCCGATTCCTGTCGAAGGAGACTGCGCCAGATGCTATTCGGATGTTGTACCTCGCTTTCAAGGGCGGCGCGGCTGTTACAAAGGTCGAGGATCTGAAGACGCTGCTTGATCTCCAATATCTCGCCGGACTCGACATCATCACTGTCCAGCACTCACTTGACTTTTCACTCGAAGATTACGAGGCTCAACTACGTTTTGCTGAGAGATGGATGGAAGAACGCGGTGTTGACAAGCCAATGATGCCAGTCATACAGGCTACCGAGAACAAGGAGACATCTGCCAAACTGCTGGCCCTTGTCGAGAAGCATGAGCCGTCAATGATCGGCTTCGATCTTCGCGGAGGATTCTACTACCACGCGCTTCGGGGTGTTGAGGAGTTCAAGAAGCGTAAGCCGGAGGTGTGGGTTCATGCGTTGCAGACTCCGCCGAAGGTACGGTTTGGCCGTGGGTTGTTGACGTGTAGTGAGGGCATGATTCTTCCGATGTTTGGGATTGATTCCTTCTCGCGGTGGATTGTACCTCCCCCGCCGACGCCCTTGACGAAGGAGGTCATCAACGTGTTCGACCGTAAAGGTTGGGGTAGTATGAAGAAGAAGGACTATGAGGCGATCCGGAATAATACTACGAGCTGTGACTGCGCGGTCTGCCAAGGGAAGGATCTGGAACCGTTCTATGAGGGAAAGGTGCTTGATGTTCTTGCGAAGGCGAAGGTTCACGATCATCTCTCACAGAGGAAAGAGCTGGAAGGCGCGAGGGAGTCGATAAGGAAGGGAAGATTCCTCTCGCTTCTGAACACGAAAGAGTATCCGAGAGAGTTTCTGAAACAACTACCCGCAAAAGACAGTGAGAATAGGCCGTTAAAGGATTAGGGCTTACAGAACGCCAAACAGCACTCTCACGTCGCGAGAAAAAAATTCCTGCCCCCCTTCTTCTAGAGGGCTCTCGCCAGTTGAAGCTCATATGGGCGAGTCTAGCGTTCTAACGCGCAGAATAGAACCGTCGACTGTTTTTCCAATTGCAGATCAAGCGTAGAGATCAGCGTGAAGACCTCGCGATCTCAAATCGCCTGCCGCGATTCGGGATCAGGGCTTGTTCCGAGCAATTTTCCGCGTCGGGAATTCGATAGAGTGTGGAAGGACTTTTTTGTTTTGACATGCCCCCGGGGGGTCGAGAAATAGTTAGTAGGAAAAAGGAAAGATAGCGGGAAAACGACAAGTTAACAAAAAGGAAAGGATACCTGACCAGACGAGTTCCACCAAAAAAAGACCCTTGTACCAGGGTCTTCTGTCACGAGAAGTTTCTGATTCTCCAGACTTTTGAGACGGGTCCTTGCCGCGTAGAAAGTTCCCGGGACCGTACCGATTGGCTCAATTATCAGCCCCTTTCGCCCTAGTGCCGATGATATCCGTGAAGAAGACCATGGACCCGGCGGACACGGTTCTGCGGGAGATCGAGGAGATGGGCAGGCGGTCCTTCATCCCCTCAATAGGCCCCGTCAAGGGACGAATACTCGCCGAGGTTGTTCGAGAGCATAAGCCGAGGAAGATACTCGAAGTAGGCGCCCTCTATGGATACTCTGCTATCCTCATCGCCAAGAATAGCCCGGCCAAAGCGGAAATCACGTCGGTTGAGAAGAACCCCGAACACGCCCGTATAACCGAGCAGAACATTGAACGCGCCAAACTAGAGGATCAGATCAAGATCATCAAGGGAGACGCTATGGAGATTCTCCCCAAGCTTCCCGGACCCTTCGACCTAGTCTTCCTGGACGCGGAGAAGACGCAGTACCTGGACTATCTGAAGGCGGTCGAGGATAAACTGCACCAGGGAAGCGTCGTAGTCGCCGACAACGTGGGAGTGTTTCAGGACCAGATGCAGAACTATTTGCACTATGTCCGGAATACTGGCCGGTACCGGAGCCGGACAGTCGAGACCTTGTTAGAGTTCTCGGAAACTACGAAGGATGCCATGGAGATCAGCGAGAAGCGCTATTGACACTCTACCCGAAATAGAGCATTATCGTGACACATACTAATGTCCTAATTAGGATACTTTCCGGTTTTCGAGTTCTCTTGGAAGCCAGTGGCTTCTAACGCACTTTGCCTTTCTTAGGGCCTTCTCTACCGGACATCTTCTTCTTTTTCTTCTGCCACTCGGGACGAGTCATTTCGGACCTACTACGATTCCTTTCACTAGAGTATTTAATCAATAAAATCGAAGGTCCGACTTGGCCGCGAGAAGAGCGATCCGTGACCCTGAAGAGCGACAGAGCTCAAAATCTACTCCTCAATACGACTCTACTCATTCTCTTCTCCCTCAGCCCAGCAATATTCGCCCAAGCCCACGCAACCTCCATCGGACCCCCCACCGTGAACGCTGTTCTCACCGGCCTCAATTTTCCCGTCTCCCTAAAGTTCGCACCTGACGGTCGCACCTTCTATAACGAAAAAGACACAGGCAATATCCGAATCATCCAGCCCAACGGAACCCTCCACCCAACTCCTTTTGCGACAGTCAATCCAGTCTTCAACACCGGCGAGGCGGGACTGCTAGGAATAGCCCTCGACCCCTCATTCTCATCGAACAACTACGTCTACGTGTACTATACGTACCGTGACGTGGGGTTCTTCACTCACGGCCACATCGTCCGCTACACCGCGACCGGGAATACTGGCACTAGTCCAAAGGATATCTTCGATGTGACGAGCAGCGCACCGAACACTGTCTACCATAACGGTGGCTACATCAAGTTTGGACCAGATGGTAAGCTGTACGCGATGGTCGGCGAGTTCCATCAGGGCCAGCAGGCGCAGAATCAGAGTTCGATGACTGGGAAGATGCTCCGGATGAATCCGGACGGCTCAGTGCCCAGCGACAATCCAACCGCCGGATCCTTAGACTATGCGTCGGGAATACGGAACAGCTTCGGCTTCGACTTTGACAACTCAAACAATCGTCTCATCGCGACAATGGCTGGACCGAGCAGCGACGACAAGATCCTAATCATCGTCAAAGGAGGCAACTACGGCTGGCCCACGTGTCTGGCCGTCTGCAACGATCCTCGCTTCATTGAAGCGACTGTCGACTTCAAACAGATCGTCACACCTACCGGCATTGCTGCTGTCGCTCCGAACAGCTACATCTTCGGAGAATTCAACACCGGCGACCTGGTTCAGCTTCAGCTCAACGCGACCGGCTCAGTCCTCTCCATGACCCAGCTCTACAATGTACCGGGCGGAATCATCGCCGTCGAACTGGGACCCAACAACAAACTCTACTTCACTTCACCCGACACGATCTACACGTACGACCTTCCGGCTAGGCCTGCCGCAAATGCTGCGGATCCTTCTCTGGTAATACTAGCAGTCATTGTGATAATTGCTGCAGTGCTACTCCTAGTTTACACGGCGCTACATTATCGGCGCAAACGCCTACAGCCGCTTCAACAAGTCGGTACAGAAACCCCTAGATGATGAGTGATTCCAGATGACCCACGGGTGCGCCTCCTAGACTTAGCAGCTTGTCGTGGAAAGTTCTGATCGGCTCGTCGGGGTGTGCGTGGAAGAATCGTTCGCGCGCCTTCTTGATGAACAATTTTCCTAACGTGTAGCCGTAGTAGGAGTGGTCGAAGGTCCCCCGCAAAGCCTCACGCTCAGCGGGTCCCGCTTCCATGAGCGCATTCTTCATGATGAACCGTCGCGCCTCGTCTAACGTCATTCCTTGAGTGTGCATTTTGAACGAGACGATGAACCTGCAGTCCCTCAACAAGGCCTCCTTCAACTGGATAAACCGTAGTCGTTCAACCCCGTATCCTTCGTCGAGCATCATCTCTTCGCAGTAGTGCGCCCAGCCCTCGCCGAACGCGTAGTTCCAGTAGGCCTTCCGCGTCATCGAGGTTCCGAACTCTTTCTGAAACACGCGGTGAGTGTAGTGTCCCGGCCAGACTTCGTGAATCGCAATCTCCTTCAACGTCACCCGGTTCAGGTGGCGCAGCCATTCCTCTGTTCTCTTCGCATCCCATCCATCCTCCGGAGGAGTCACATAGTACAGTCCCTCTACGCCTTCCTTCTCGAACGGACCTGGCGACGACATCGCTGCCGTGGTCGTGGCCCGCATGTGGGACGGCGTAGGAACCACTCGAACCCGGGTCCCCGCGGGAATACGAACGAGCTCTCTCTCCCTCAACCAGCCTTCTAGATCGTGCAACCCTTCAGCCGCATCATCGAGCAATAGCTTGGCTGTCGGATGGTCTTGCTGAATCTCCTCAAGAATCGTCGAGACCGTCGCGCCCGGCCTAATTCTCTCCGTAACTTCCCTCAACGCCTTGGCGTTAGCTTCAAGATCCCGAAGCGCCAACTCTAACATTTCTTCGACTGGCTGCCTGATCCTATCATTCACCCACAGCAGCTTCTGGAACCGTTCTCTTCCAAGTGCAAAATCCATCGAGGTCTTATGTTCCTCATGAAGTGCTTCAATGAAGTCAACCATCGCTAACACGGCCTCCCCTTTCGATCTCTCGAACTCTTCCCGGATCGCCACGTTCGCTTTTGCAGCCTCTCGGGCAGCATCTCCATCAAGGTCCCGAATGACGCCTTGAATCTGTTTTATCGCAACCTCGACAATCGGGTCTGCTAGCGTTGGGTCTAGATTCGCCGAGGCCTGGTCTAGAAACTCTGGGACTTTCCGGAGATGCTTATTCACGGCGCCTATCCTTGCATCCACTGGCGCATACTCGCGGGAAATATATGGAGTAGCACTCAGCTGAAGCGCATGGATCGTCGGCCGAGTCGAATACGCGCGGAGATCTTGTATCTCGAACAGCATCCTCTCGAGCATTGTTTCCATGGACTGCGCATCCTGCCGTCCTTCCTTGTCCAGCTCATGAAACTCGTCTTTGATCCGCTCGAGTAGTCCGATTGCCTTGTCCGCCCATCCCTTCAGTCGATCTGACGAAACGTCCGGCAACAATCCATCATAATCGTGCAAACCCAGCATTACTGCTTGTCTAGGATTCAGCTCGAAGACGTGGTGGAAGACCTGCTCCTCTAGCTTGTCTAATCTAGATACCAGAACCGGGATCCCCAAGAAACCTCAGTAGGGAAATTGCAAGTCGCCGATAAAAGATAGACTGTTTCACTCATACTAGCCGTAAACGGCCCCATCTACTCTTCGAGTTTGGGAATAGTAACAAAATCTAATACTCGATGTCTCTCGCGCGTGGGATTTGAAGAAGACATGGCAGCTCCAGCACCCAAGGCGAAGTCTAGAAAGAAGATCATACTCGCCATAATCGCAGTAGCCATAATCGCGGTAGTGATCACACCTATCGCGTTGGCTGGGAGCTACAGAGTTCCCATTGAAATCATGAGTTTCGACGATACTACTGGGACAACGACGACAAGCCCCAGTCTCAGACTAACAAGCCAGGTAGTCACTGCATGGGAGTACTATTTCAGTATTAGAACGCAGGGAATGGTGAGAACTTCGGACTCTACTGTTTCGAGTAGTGGAGGCACAACCAACATCACCCTAACAATGACATTGACGAATCCTTCGAACCAGACAATAGATCTAGGACAGACGAACATCAGCGGAGGAATTGGAACCCGGACGCATACTATCTCC
>MNHO01000056.1 GCA_001919285.1 archaeon 13_1_40CM_2_52_13 | reverse complement strand
TAACAGAGATACTATCAACAGAACAACGAGTGGCCGGAAATACGGTCGAAGATCCTCAAACGCTCGTTGGGCATGACTAAACCTCAACATACCAATAATCTGGCCGATCTCTCGAATAAACCCTCGTGACTACCAAGTGTTTATCCAGAATGAAGATTCGTCTACGAGTCCGGACTTGAAGATCTTATGGGCATTCTTCGAGTTGGAACTTCATTCCACATGAGTGTTTCAATACAAAGTTGCTATTGAACGCTCAGAATTATTGAGGGTGGCGCCAATTATTGGTGGAATCTTTCATCTCACTGATCTCCTCTCATTCTCCGAATTCTCAAAGGGGGACCGGCTCAAATCTTCAGACGAATGAACATGTTAGACACTACTAGGATTCACAACCATAACAGTCGTCAGGCCGTGGGTCCAATGACTGAGCGAAGGGTCCGGTTCCATGTATCACATGCAATAGTATCAATCCGCAAATATTGTCCCAACGCCTCCGCCTCCAATAGTCACGGAACGTGTTCCTGCGGAACAAGTAATGTGAGAGCGACTTAATGTCTCTGACGGCAGACCTTGGGCTGGGAGTGTTGTTCGTCCTAGCCTTTGGCAATGGGGCGAACGATGTTGGAAAAAGCATTGTCGCTCTCATGACAGACCCTGAGACCTCAACGTTTCGGCCGCGATACTCGCCTCTTGTCTGGGGAGGCTTATTCAGCGGCTTGGGCAGTGTCGCAGCCATCGTTATCTCGGTAAGATTGTTCTCCGCGTTCACGCCCCAGAGTTTCCTTCAGACAGCTCCCGGTTCCTCCTTTATACTGGCAGCGCTTGTAGGCGCTGCCGCTTGGATCCTGCTTTCAACTCTCTTGAGAATTCAAGTCTCGACAACGCATGCAATAGTCGGCGCCATCATCGTACAGGCCGTCTACTTATTCGGGAGCTCGAGTCTACAATGGTCGTTCCTCATTTGGAGGATCCTCCTTCCTCTAGCGGGGGGTCCGTTTGCCGCCCTCTTAGCAGTCTACATTCTTAGCCGATTGTCACATAGGCGAGAGGGTGAGGCGAATGAAGCCTCGTCCAGACGGGTTGGGATGGCTGATTGGGGCTCCTCCGCGGGGGTCGCCTTCGCGAGAGGCGTTAACGACGCTCCCAAAATGGCTGCACTGGGAACATTCCTCCTGCTAGGCACACCACAGGACACCGTATGGTTACCATACGTGGTTGTAGGCATCGCTGTCGTCGCTGGTTCCTTGGTTTGGGGCGACCGAGTTGCCAAGACTTTGATTGGTCACACCCCGCAGCACCGCGGGCACCGGCTTAAGGCCCATGCTGCGACGGCATTCATAGTCTCTGCGGGAGCATATTTCGGCGACGCCTTCTCAACAACTCACGTGTCCGACGGCGCAGCAGCGGGTCATCATGGGAAGAAGGGTAGGCAGTTCCTAGGATCGGCTCTACGTGGCTTGGCAACGGCCTGGGTGGTAACTCTCCCTATGGCAGGATTGTTCGCGGTGGTTGCGTCTATTCTCGGCGCAGGAATCTGGGGCTAGCGACATTCATACTCGTTGAGTATGCTGATGATAGAGCTACGCACAAGACGAGGCTCCAGTCGGATCCGACACCCGTGCTGAGCGGGTTGTTGACTCTCGTCGCAGTAGCAGGAAAAGGATATCGACGTACGCCTCACTTGTCTATATTTGTGTAGAAACGTCAAGCTAGGCTTCAGCTTGCACACTATTGCAAAGAAAATGTAGGTCCTCAAACACTTGTAGACGTCTCGCTCAAATATCGTGCTCGAGCCTCCAAGGATAGGAGGAGCCGGACCCACGCTAATTCGGGACAAGAGGGCCATAGTGACAATTCTCGCATGCTGCCTTCTAGTAAGCGTAGTTGTGTATGGTCACCTTGGGCTACCTGGGCCGGTCGCGGCGATCAACAACTCCACTCCGAGCGGGTTGTTCTCTTGGAACCCGAAAGTCAGCTGCACACCGGTGCTAGTCACCGTGGAACAGATTGTCGGGAATCAGACAGGCCTTCTCGGCGGAGCCACCGAGCAAGGAAGTGTCTTCAATCCAGGAATAACTTCCCCCTATGGTCCAGATAATACAAAGAGATGGTTGACCCCATCTTCGTCCACTCCGCCTGGATGGGCCTCACCGGGCCCCCCTTGCACTTTCACTAACGCGAACGGACAGGTGGTTTCCGCGTTCGTCCAGATCAACGGTGTGCAGAGAGGCTACCGCGCCGAGGAGGACTGGAACACTACTTTCCAGCAGATAAATGGTGGTGCGCCATACCCCAATGGTCCACAGTCAGACAGCACATTCAACATTCTAACTCCTGGGTACTCTAGCTGCGACTCCTCCAACACGACTGGCTGCATGCATACGCTTCACGGGGAGATCGACCACGACTGGAAGGGAGCGTCTTACTGCGGTCCATTCACTGCCTGCGACAATAACACATTGGTAGGGCAAACTGCAGCCTACAAGTCGCTGATCGACGTTCAAGGATTCGTCTTCTGGGACCCGGATCATCTCAACGAGTCCGATCACAGTTTCTCAGGGTGGGAGCTACATCCTCTCACAGCGTGGAGGATTTCGAACAGCCCAGCCGATTTCGGCCTCAGCGCCAATCCGAACAGCCTAAGCGTCCTAGCCAGCCAGTCAGCCAGTTCTACCATCACAGTCAACACATTCAACCTCTTCTCTGGCAACATCACATTCTCGACTGTGGTCTCGGCCGCATCCAGTGCGGTTGGACCGTCTCCCACGGCGACAATGACCCCCTCCAGCGTCATAGTAGCTTCCGGTGGAATAGCGAATTCCAATCTTACGGTTACAACAGCCGCGTCGTCTCTGGGCAACTACACTGTCTTGGTAAGTGGGACAAATGGGACAGTCACACGGACGGTAAGTGTCTCTGTAAACATTGGAGACTTTAGCGTCGCAGCCAGCCCAGCATCTCTCTCCATCTCGATCGGTTCGTCCGGCACGTCCACGTTGACACTGACGAGCATCAACGGATTCTCCGGAGGAGTAGGCTTGTCAGCCCAAGTGACTCCCGCCAGTCTGACCGCTGGGCTCTCGCCTTCGAATCCGTCCACATCTCTCGCGCCATCCGCGATGAATCTAAAGCCCCAAAGCACAGGCTCATCAACATTGACAGTGTCAGCATCGCTCCTCACCACGCCAGGAACCTACAGTGTCACAATCACCGCGACAAGTGGTACTGTATCTCATACGACACAAGTGACAGTCACAGTCACGGTTGCAGGAATAATATAGCGACCGCCTAGGCATCTCTCCCTTCCACAAATTAACTCTTCAACACGCACCGCAGAGCGATTCTCCCGACATCCGCCAGCGACTGGGTCTTGACAGCCCTGAGGATAACCGCGAGACTTGACGGAACGACTGATTATGATGAATATTTCCGAGCGAATTCGGGCTTGTGTCAGAGGATCTTATGCATTAATACCGAGTTGGTGCAATTATTGTAGAGTTTGAGAGGTGTTGGTTTGACGGTGGAGGAAAATCTTCGGTTGATGAAGACGTTGGATGATGCTTGGAATCCGCGGGACTGGGAGACTTTCATGAAGCGTCATGCTGAGAATGTGGCGCTTTACTGGCCGGGGCAGCCGGAGCCGACGAGGGGACGGCACGCGGACCATTCGGAGTCGGTTGGGTTCTTCCATGCTGTCGAGAACCATATTGAGAATGATCCGTACATGATTCTCTTCGGTCAGGGCGACCATACTTGTTCGGTGGCGAGATGGACGGGCACGCATACTGGTCCGTTGAAGGGTCTTGACGGGCAGATCCATCCCGCGACTCACAGGAAGTTCAGCCTAGAGTTCTGCACGGTGGCTCGCTGGAAGAATGGAGAGATTGCCGAAGAGAAGCTCTTCTACGACCTAGTCGGATTCATGACCCAGCTCAACCTACTACCCAAAGCCACGGTAACAGCCACAGCCCAGTACCCGTCGGAATACAGAAGCAAAGCCCCTTTTCTGAAAAACCCCTCTACTATTCAAGAGAAGAGAACGCTTACAGGCGAAAACACCGAACACCTACAATGGCTTGAGCGTTCTCTACGAGACGACAGCTTCGACTTGGGTCTGAAGGATTGTTCTAAGATGTTCTAGGGTTAGTGTGATGTCTCTGATCGCGTTCATATTATGCAACGATCCATGACCCTGATCACGGGTTATTGCTAGCTGGACTGGTAGTCCAAGCTTCTCCGCTTCCTCGGAGAATTTCTTGACGGGCTCAAGAGGGGTTATCGTATCGTTTTCACCATGAAGTATCAATAGAGGCTTCGTCAGTCCCTTGAGGTGGGTTATTGGCGACCTATCATCGTACAAGTCCGATTTCTCTTCTGGAGTTCCTCCAAAGAAGTGAACGCAGAACTTTCGATAGTGAGAATCTGAGAGATTGTAATCCTGTTTCCAGTCGGTCGTAGGAGCGATCGCGACGCCTCCAGCCCATTCGTCAGGTTGTGTCAAGAGTCCCTGGAGTGTTAGATAACCGCCGTAGGAGCCTCCAAAGAGGGCAGGTCTATGATCAGTCTTGACGGCTTCCATCGCGTATCGAGCTCCATAACGAACATCCTGGAGATCGCCGCCACCCAAATCCCCTATGTTTAGGTCTCTAAACTCCATCCCGAATCCATCACTACCCCGAAAGTTGGGAGCGAAAACGTGGAAGCCAGCGATTGCCAAGGCTGGAATCTCCGGATACCACCAATCTCCTTGAGTTGCAGTGGGACCCCCATGAACATACATGACCAACGGAGCTTGAGGATTTGGATTCCTCAACAGCCACCCCTGAACTCTCCGTCCATCGAAGCTCTGATAGTGGTGATTCTCAACCCGAATGGTTTGAGCAACAGAACGCGGAGCGATGAGGTTGACAACAACGCCGTTTCTGAGAGCTTGCAAGAACGGAGGTTGGAAGAAGCTGTTCGCCACCCAAACCGGACCATCCTTAGTCACGGTCGAGAATAGGGCAGATACGTCAGCCAGCGGAGCGGACCATTCTCCATTGCGAAGGTCGACAATTCGCGGCGACAACCGGTCATCATACAAGATTACCCCGAACAGATGACTCTCGTCGACCCATTCCATGGATCCGAAACCTGGAATCCTCATCCGATTCAGCTCTTCCAAGGTCTCTATGGATCTGACTACGAGTTCTTGGTGGGTTCGCTTGTCAATGGAGTATGCGAGGAGTGCTCTTTCCGTGTAGACTGATGGGGGATAGAATGGGGGAATCCCGGCCTCCGGAACCCATTGCCAATGACTAGGGTGGGCGATGTCGATGATTACGAGTTTAGCTGCTTCTCTTCCAACGGAGAATGCGAGAAGGTTCCTCTGGCTGTCGTATGCAGCACCGAGAATCTGTTCGCTTGTTGTGTAGAGATCCTTCATTGTTCCATCTCGAAATAGAGACTTGGCGTAAACTGTCTGCTTGTCGTGCCCGACTACTATCCACTCGTCGTCACTGACCCAGAAAGTGTAGAAGATTCGGCCAATCGGCTCGGTTATCTTCTGCAAGAAGTCTTTCGAATAATCCAAAGTGTACAGTTCACAGTTTACGTCGCCTCCCTTGTCTTTTGGAAAAATTACGAGAGGTTTCGACGGATGAATTGCTGCCGCACCCGCATGTGGGAAAATAGGCTCGTCGCCAGGAGTAAGTAGCTGACCCGCTCCTAGATCGTTGTCCCAACGATACAGCAGGGGGAGACCCGTTTTTGTGGAAACATAGAGGAAGTCTGAGCGCTGCCTGTTTCCTCCCAGGAAGTAGAAGAGGGGATGGGAATGGAGAGAACTGACCATCTCGTAGAACTGGCTTTCTCTGAAGGACGCAGGGTCTATCGTGGGACGTTACTCGCTGATGGTAATGGCTTATGCGAATATAGCACTTGCCCTGAGTCAGCTTCTCTGAAGATACTTCTCTAGCGTTTTACGCGTGAATGAGTCGAGCTCCAGCCTAAACGCCGCGCCCGGATACTCCCAAACGTACTCCTGTAGTTCGCGGCCATCAAGCTTGACTTGCTGGTCTTTGCTCTTGCAGAGGAAGTCGAAGAAGATGAAATGTTTCTTCTTCCAGAATTCCTTCGCGAATATTGCCTCCTGCATCAGCAACATCTCTGCAACTTCCAGATCCAATCCAACCTCCTCCTTGACCTCTCGAGCAACAGCCTCCTTCATCGTCTCGCCGACCTCGATGTGCCCACCCGGGAGAGTGTACTTGTCAAACCACTTGTGAGACTTTGTCAGCAGTATCTTTCCTTCCTTGTTTACTATCAACGCGCCTACGGTGGGTTCAGGATACACCTGAGTGTGAGAAGCCTTCTGATCAGCCAATGTCGACACAGCACTGATCGCGTTCTCGCCTCCTTGTTAGAACTTTCCAATCATAATAGCGAATTCTGGCGAACAGCAACTAGCCATCCCGATAGGGCTAAGAGCAAAATCAAATTGACCGACCTTGATAATGCAACGAATCCTTTGGATAGCCACGGCCAGCCTATTCACATCAACGATTCTCGATAGACTAACGACCTTCATGGGTTTCTCTTCCGGATTTGTGGAAACCAACCCCGCACGAGCCTGGGTCCTCGCGCACTCTCCCTGGTTCTTCTACTCAACAGCCCTTATCGCTCCCGCAACAATAGGTCTCATAATGATGATCGGATTCCGATACTTGGAAGGATCACAATTTCAACTACACAGACGCTTTCTGGCGTCTTTCCTCCTCGGTCTCAGCGTGCTCAGCTGGACCCCCTGTCCTCCACAACACACTCCTACTTCTACAACCCGGGCAACGAAGCCTCCGTCCAATCGAATTCACTCGACCTTACGAGGTCTGAGTTCATGTAGAAAGAGGGACTTTGTTTTCATTGGATAAACCCCTCTTGACGACGCGAGGTTCGACGTCCCGCTACCCTAGAGATGGACAATGAGGAACATCACAATTTAGATTGACCCTAGCGTTATTGGCGTAGAATCCAATGTCAAGGGTCCAAGGAAAGGATTCGGATCTCTCTAGCGAACTCCCATTCAGTAACCTGAAAGAAAGGTGTGAGGGGTGCAGGAATATTTCCGCCTGCAATGTGTGCGGCAGCTCGATCTCCGGGTTCGAACACATCGGCGTGAGGGCTACGTCAGGTCAAGAATCGGGAATCTGGCACTACGCCAGCCCCTGCCGTCATCGGAACCAGCTCCGCGCTAGCTCAGCGAATGTGAAATATGGTGGCGGCCCGCTCTGGAAGAACGGGTACACCTGGCAGAGCATCTACTGGGGCCCGTACTTCACAAGCTCTTCCGCGTCGGCCTGGGTTGCGAGTGTAGAGAAGGCTGTCGCAGATATTGAGTCGGACAAGAAATATTCTGGAGGGCTATCGCAGTACAACGTTGGGATAGGGAAGGCTAGCCGTCTCGTCAACATAAAGATGGCTCCCGCCGCGAAAATATCTGACGGGCAAATCAAACAGACCCTCGCAGGCTGGATTGCTTCAGGTACAGTTCCCAACCTCGGCGGCCGGGGCGCGTACAACATATTCCTGCCTCCGGGGGTTACAGTATCTCTCTCGGCGCTTGAGGCATCCTGCACATTCTTCTGTGATTATCACAATACCGTCAACGGGTCGACCGGTCCATTCTATACGGTTGAACCCTATCCGTGTGCCAACGGTTGTAACCAGTGCACCAACAATCCTCTGGACACGTTGATCCAAGGGCTATCAGAGGAGATGGTGGAGCTGAAGACCGACATGAACCCTGGAACAGGATGGGTAGTAGGAAACCTTGAGCTCTGCGACTATTGCGATGCGAAATTCGTCTGCAACCGGATAAGCGGCGGCGAGTACGTCAACTCTTGGTACGACAAGAACAAGAAGGCTTGCTGGAAAGGAATCTAATCCCCCAAGTTTTGACTCTTCTAGAACCGCTCTGGCCTCTCACACATCCACTTTGGAGTGAGAGTTTCAGTGATGGTCAGATAGCGGCCAATCCCATTAGGAAATTGTTTCTGCAGAGAATTTCGTAAGCAATAACTAAGCCGCTTTTCTGCGATTATCACTGCGAAATCCCTTTGAGCCGGCCTGCAAACTCAGTCATAGTTGACGTCGATAATATCTGGAAGATCTACCAGACAGGCTCCGTCAAAGTTGAAGCCCTAAGAGGCGTCAACTTAGCCGTCAAGAGGGGTGAGATGATTGCTGTCATGGGTCCCTCCGGCTGCGGCAAGACTACCCTCCTCAACTGTGTGTCGGGACTCGACGACCTCTCGAAGGGCAAAGTGTCTGTCGAAGGAACTGACCTTGCTAAGATGTCTGATGATCAAAAGTCTGAGTTTCGCGCCAAACGAATGGGCTTCATCTTTCAAGCCTACAACCTCCTCCCCGTCCTCACCGCTCAGGAGAACGTCGAACTTCCACTATTGCTTGCCGGTGTTTCTGAGTCAGAAGCGCATCCTGCCGCTCTCGACGCGCTGAAGATGGTTGGCTTGACGGAATGGAAGTCTCACAAGCCCATGGAGCTGAGCGGTGGACAGCAGCAGCGCGTCACCATTGCCCGGGCCCTAGTCAACAAGCCAGCGATCGTCTGGGCCGATGAACCGACTGGAAACCTAGATTCTGAGAATTCGCAAGAGATAATCAAGCTTCTACGGAGCCTGAACAAACAGTACGGTTTGACCCTAGTCTTGGTCAGCCATGATCAGCAGATTGCTCAACAGACCGACCGGATCGTTCACATGCGAAACGGCCAGATCGAAAGAGAAGTCATCCCCACGCCCGCCGCCGCAGCCTAGGCACAGACGAGAAGGGCCAGAAAAATTGAGTTCGACCCGTTCAAGACCTCTCCTAATCAGTCTAACAGTCATAGTGGCAATCATCGCACTCGGCGAACTACTCGCGCTTCTCCTGGATTACCAGAACAACTCCTACCTGCGACAATATGTCTCTAACAACATGCTCCCAATCTACGAACAGATTATCGGGCTCGTTCTCCTAGCTTCTGGAATTGCATTCCTAGCCTACAAGGCGTCCACTGCCAGGCCAACCGGAAGACTGGGACGCGCATCTCGTCGAATCCGCGGTCTCTCTCCGATAATCGCAGTCATCATCGCGCTGGTCCTCTGGTTCGCCGTCTTCAGTTCGATCTTCGGAGGCTCCCTGACAAGCCTAGAAGTCTACAGCGTGATAGTTCTCTTCCTAGTCTCTCTCGGCATGATGACAGGGGATAGAATCACCGTCCGCATGAGCATCAGAAACTTCACCCGCAGAAAGACCAACATGGCGATCGTCATAGCAGGACTCATGATCGGCACCGCCATGATATCCGGATCACTAGTCACCGGAGACACGCTCACGAATCTGTTCACGCGAGGCGCCTACAATGGCTACGGTTACGCCGATGAAGTAGTGTACACGCTGAGTGGGCCCGGAGGATACCAATTCTTCAACATCAGCGTAGCCCATAGCCTCTACCAGAGCCTCTCTGCCAGCTCAAGCGCAGGCCCGGTGCTTCGGGGAGTAACGCCTGAGATAATCATCGCAGTCCCCTTAGTGAATGATACCACTAAGAGCGTCGGTCAGGCGGGCGCGACGCTGATAGGGACGTACAACAACGCGTCCCAGATCCTTGGCGACTTTCATGCGAGTGATGGCTCAGTAATCCAGTCGAGCCTCAACGATACCGAAGCAATCGTGAACGACAGAGCGGCACGGGACCTCAACGCCACCGTTGGAGACCAACTGACGATCTTCTCTCCCTTCAGTCTAACATTTTTCGTGTCGGTGAAACTTGTTGGAATCGCGGTTTCCGATGCCCGAGGTGCATTCTCGGAAAACGACAATATCTTCGTCACTATGAGCACAGCGCAAACCTTGACATTCCATCCTGGATCCGCAAACTATGTCGCCATAACGAATGTCGGTGGACTTCGCAATTCCGTTCAATACACTTCGATCGTTGGTCTAGCTGCTAATCAGACCCTCAACAGTCTTCAACAGCCCACGCAAAATTTCGCTTGCAAGACCGACCCAGATGTCCCAGGAAATTCAACAACAATCCTCTGCGCTTATGGATCGAAAATGGAGGCGGTCAACAATGCCACGACGGGAGCTCAAAGCCTCTCCAACCTATTCTCAGTCCTTAGCACAATTACCATCTTGGCAGGCGTAGTGTTGATCATCAACATGTTCATCATGCTAGCGGAAGAACGAAAGTCAGAGATGGGAATGGCTCGCGCGGTAGGCATGAAGAGAAGCCAGCTGACAAAGCTGTTTCTTTTCGAAGGGACCCTATACGCGGCCGGCGCGTCCCTAGTCGGAGTCTTCGTCGGAATCGGGATAGCGTACGGGATACTCTATGCATTCGGAAACATCATCAGCGGGTTCTTCCCGGTAAGCCTAGCTCAAGTGCTCGACAGCTTCACTTTTACCCCGGCCAGTCTCTTCACCGCCTTCGCAGAAGGTCTCTTCATCACGTATCTCACGATCCTTCTGACCTCGTGGCGGGTCAGCAAGCTTAACATCATACGAGCAGTCAGAGACATACCCGAGCCGCCCAAAGGAGTCAGGACCTACACAATCCTCTCAGTCCTAGGCGTTGGTCTCGCAATCGTGGGAGTGCTGCTGTTTGAAGCTTCCTTTGCAGCCAAGTCCGCAATAGAAGCGCTGGTTGGTCCGAGCCTGGTTATCTTCGGTGCAGGACTAATACTCTCCAGGTTTCTCCTCAACCGTTATGCGTTCACTCTGACGGGTATAGCTCTCCTAGTTCAGTGGGGAGTCCCAAGCTTCTCCTTCAACAGCAGCATCATACAAAACTATACTTTTGGCCCCGAAGTCCTGATCGTGGGCGGAATGATCATGGTCATGGGCGCTATTCTCCTCGCGCTATACAACACAGACGCGATTCTCAAGATCTTGCACCTCTTCTATCGAGGCCGAAAACGGCTCACCGTCATCTTCAAGACAGCACTCTCCTACCCCGCAAGCAAAAGATTCAGAACCGGCGCGACGGTCGCCATGTTCGCACTCGTTCTACTCTCCGTCACAGTAATTGCATTCCTCACCGCAGAGCAGAGCGCGGCCCTAGACACGGTAGTGAAACAGGACTCAGGGGGCTACGACATCGTAACTCGGACCACCTTGCCAGTGCCCGACCTCGCAACTCGAATCGCCGGAGACTCAGCTCTTTCAGGCAAGCTAACTGCGGTGATCCCATTCAACACTACGGCATTAGTCGTCAGGGACGTTACTTCAGGAGCAGATTTTGGACTAACGCCTATTGCAGGAGGTGATTCTAACGCTCCCCCGCAGAGCAACTTCTTCACAGGTAACACATTCAACATGGTAACTCTGGCCAGCGGCTACAGGACCGCGTCAGAAGTCTGGAATTCTGTTACGAGTAACTCCTCCAACGTCGTCTGGTCCTTCGGATCTGTAAACTCGAACGGGCCTCCGACGAATTCTCCAGCTCCGTCCGCTGGGGACGTCTTGCAGCTTTACTACAACCCAGGAAACAACACCATAATCCCCAAGACTGTTACAGTATCAGGCCTATTGAACGGGGTCTTCTTCAACGGAATCGTAGGCACGAACAATCTTCTCAACTACTTCGGGGTCGGAACGGGACAACTAGGATTCGTCAAGGTCTCAAACGGAGTAGACCCGACCGTAGTCTCAAACATACTGAAGAAGGACTTCGCCCGCATCGGTATGCAGACCACCGCAATAGCCGCGATCATCAGCACCTTCATACAAA
Organism: archaeon 13_1_40CM_2_52_13; assembly: GCA_001919285.1. Taxonomy (GTDB): domain Archaea; phylum Thermoproteota; class Bathyarchaeia; order 40CM-2-53-6; family 40CM-2-53-6; genus 40CM-2-53-6. Next base: position 1,610 of record MNHO01000056.1, on the reverse strand, counting down.
TTGGTAATTCCTTCCTCGGAATCTTCGAAGCGTTCCTAGCCCTTGGACTAGTAGTAGGGATAGCCGGACTGGGAATAATCTCGATACGATCCGTGGTGGAGAGAAGGAGGGAGATAGGAGTTCTCCGGGCCATAGGCTACAGGAAGAACATGATACTCTCTGCATTCCTGCTCGAAAACAGCTACGTTGCGCTTCTCGGAATACTGATCGGAATAGTCCTCGGAATAGACCTCGGCTACGCCATAGCCACAAGTCCAGGTTCTGGCCTGACCTTCGTCATACCATGGATATCACTGCTTGAAATAATAGCCTTCAGTTACGGTCTCGCCGTTCTCACAACCCTAAGCTCTAGCCGGCGCGCGGCCAGCATTCCACCCGCCGAAGCCCTGAGATACACAGAATAGCCGCGAGCCTTAAGTCAGTTAACCGGCATTAGAGAAGAGTCCCATGGCCACCGAGCTTCAGCTAATTCATTCAGAAATCATAGAATGCACGAAATGCGAACTCCACAAGAGCCGTACAAGGACCGTTCCTGGCGAGGGTCCGCACGACGCGAGAATCATGTTCGTGGGCGAAGGTCCAGGTCAGAACGAGGATGAGCAGGGCAGACCCTTCGTAGGAGCGGCGGGCAAGTTTCTGACGGAGCTCCTAGAGTCTATCGGGTTGAAAAGATCCGACGTGTTCATCACGAACATCGTCAAGTGTAGACCCCCGAACAACAGGGCGCCAAGAAAATCTGAGGTAGAGGCCTGCAACCCATACTTGCAATCGCAGATCAGACTGATCAACCCTAGAATCGTCTGCGCGTTGGGAACCCCGGCCATCACCACGCTGATGGGAGATGAATACTCGGCGAGCAGGTTCCACGGAAAACCCTCGACCAAGGGAGAAGTTACATTCCTACCGATGTACCATCCAGCAGCAGCCCTCTACGACGCCAGCCTCAAAGAAACAATCTTCCACGACTTCCAGATTCTCAAGCAATTATTCGAGAACAAAGCGACCCTCGACCCTGATATTCCAAAGTCTGCAGAGTCGAGTGGTAAGAAGCAGACTCTGGAAAAATGGGCGTAAGAGAAAATAGCGAGTTATCAAATTCCTCGCTGATAAGATTCCTATTGGGACGAAACGGAACTAGTGTCTTATGCCTGAAGTTGTTATTCGTTCGTCGGAAAACGGGCCTAACCCTAGTCGTCGTCGATGAAAAGGTTGTGAAGTCGTACTGTCAGTGCGGAGGTTCCAGCGACAAGCCCTTCTGCGACGGCCGCACCACAAGAACGGTCTCAGATCACACCCCGTCGAAGTCAAGATCCCCTAAGCAGCCCACTTCCCTATTTTGCAAGACTCACCGGTCATGGGAAGCGAAATGTACTAACTGTTCGGATGGGTTTTCATGGATGACCTGACAACGATTACGGTGCTCAGAAAGCGTGTCTCCGATTTCAGGGACGAACGAAACTGGTTGAAGGATAATACTCCCAAGAATCTCGCAATCTCGATTAGCGTCGAGGCGGCGGAACTCTTGGAGCACTTTCAGTGGAAGACTGACGAGCAGATTCGGGAAGCGGTAAAGGATAAAGTGAAGAATAGCCAAGTCTCTGACGAGCTTG
>MNHO01000023.1 GCA_001919285.1 archaeon 13_1_40CM_2_52_13 | reverse complement strand
GGCAAAGGTCTGCGATAAATGCGGACAGCTCGTACTTACCTACCCGCAATCTATGAGCTGCATAGTCTGCGGTGGACCACTGAAACTGGTCAAGAGCGCGCACTGAACCAAGATATAACAAGCGATCTGGGTCGCATCGCTGAGACCAGCGATCTATGAACTTAATTCGTGAAGAACGGGAACGACCAGAATTCTCACTGTATTAGGGCTGCTTGGATTGAGACGGTTAGTTGTCCATCAGTCTCAATTGCATCCAGCAGGTGAGTGTAGGCTGGAATCGGGTTGTGGCTTCTGTGCAGATACGAGAAGTGGATTCCGTTTACTTCGGTACGAAGGGCCGTATAGGCATCAGCTGCAATCCGGATCCCCCCTCCAAACGGGTTCCGGGATAGGGTCTGTCTGACCTTTTCGGGAACTGGGATACCAAACTTCTGACTCACGAATAGTAGATTCTTCAGTCCTGATGGAATGGATACTTGTACGAAGATTGGTGCCTTGAGTCCCTTGGAGCGAAGCCTGTCCACGTGGTCTAGCACAAGGTCATCGTCGAACGCTGTATTCGTTACAACATAGTCCGCTCCAGCATCTACTTTGCGCACTGTCCGAGATGTTTCTCGTTCCTGATCCTCCGCGTACTGGTTCGTTACAGCTCCGATGCAGGGCCGTGGACCATCAAAGGCTGACAGGACCCCTCGAATCAGTTCCTCTGTTTTTCTGAAATCGTAATCTTCGATCCGGTGTCCGGGATAGGGATCCCCAAAGACGACTAGGAAATTATCCAGACCCTTCTTGAAGAGTGAAGGAACCAGGGCTAGGTCTGACCGGCGAAAATCTCTGCACGTCAGCGAGGGAACCGCCTCAGCGCCCGTCTTCCTGACTATGACTGCTGAAGCGAGACTCCTTGTTTGAGGTGTAACTCTGAATCCTGCTGGATAGCTGGGATCATCTTCGCGATTCCTCAGAGCCGGAATGGTGATCGCGTCAACGCGGCCCTGCAATATGGGTAGGTGAGCCGGGATGACCCGGTCCGGGATTAGTTCAACCGTCACGATGGGGTGATGGCTGGCTGCTTCTGACAGTCTCAGCGTGAAGCCTCCCTGGCGAGCTCTGCGCCCTTGACGGTGCTGATGAGTTTCGCGAAAGTCACGTCCCATGTCCTGGTTCGCAGTCCGCAGTCTGGGTTTGCCCAGATCTTCGCCGGATCACCTACGATCTTTGCCGCGTAGAGTAGTCTGTCGCGTACGAGTTCGGGGGATTCTAGGATGTTCCGTCCTACTTCCTTCCCTGAGCCGGGTGGGACGTGTCCGGAAAAGTCGTGAACGTGGACGACTCCGACGCCAAACTCGCCGTCGTAACCGTTCTGGATGAAGTACTCTAGGTCCCGGTATCCTTCTCGATGCTTAGCGTCAACTCCTAGACTTGTACCGTCTCTGTTGGCGAATTCTAGTGCGAGGTGGGTGCACTTGTCGAGTTTCGGAGCGTATTGTGCGAGTACTTTGTATCCTATCTCGGAGGGATAGCATGTGTGGTCGCTGAATTTGCAGTTGAATCCTCGAACTGTCTCATTCCAGCTCTCAACGAACAGATCCATGTCCGCGGGCTCGGGGTGAGTAGTAATGGCTGGCTCGTCGATCTGGATCCACTCCGCCTCTCTCTTCGCCTCCTGCTTCTGCTTCTTGAGACTCAGGCTGGTTCGTCCGCCGGAGTAGTGGCCGCTGAAGGACCAGTCGACTAGCGTGTAGGGTCCGGTAATCGGGACCTTCAGCTGTCCCTTCGCATTCTTCTTGACGTCGAGGAATTCTTGGAGATAGATCGGATGCTTACGGTAGATCTTGGACTCGGCGACAGCCTTGTTGAAGTATTTGTAATCGAACGACTGGACGTGACCGAGGACTCTCATTCCCTCGACGCCCCGGATCACGTGTTCGTACATCTCCACCCGTTGCTGCTCTCCTCCAACTCCGACATTGTCGAGACCGGTCTGCTCGAAGAGTCTCAATCCATAGATTGTCGAGAGCTCTAGTAGTTCTCGAACGCGATCGTTCTGCTCCTGCGCGGCAAGTAGTTGTTTGGCGCGGTCTTGAAAATCTGGAATACCTAATCGCTGAGCCCATTCCTCAGCCTCCACTAGGTCCTTGCTCGAGAGCGGCTGGGTCAGGCCCTTCGTTCGCCATCGGGGCTTCGCTAAGCTTCCGATCTCTTGAACAGGATACAACTTCGACATCTACCGAGCCTCCTCAATCAACCTGGTAGCATCGCCAAGCGCTCGTGCTTTGACGTCCGCGACTTTTCGCGGCACGAATTTGAGGTCTGAGTTTGGAACCAGGACAACGTCTCCACCGATGACATGTTTCGATACACGCGTCGCAGTTTCGGCGATCCACTTCGGATTCTCCGCGTTTGACTCGCGTCCATCTATTATGCCCAGGGCGAGCTTCTTCGTGGTCTCGATCTTCAATTTGGAATAGTCTGTCTCGAACAGGTCAAACCCTACTGTGTCGACGGGGAGTTTCAGAAGATCTGGCAGGATGGTCGTCGCGTCGCCGAAGTATGTGTGGACTGAGAACTTTGCCTGGATGCCGTCCACCGTCTTTCGTAGCGCGGCGAATGCGTTGTCGAGTTCTGCTTTGCCAAGTGCTTGTTCTCTGTAGGGTCGATAGACGAGGCATGGTTCTGAGAGCTGGAATCGTGAAACACCCGCATCTTTCAATCGCTTGATTATTTCATGTTCGGCCGCAGCCACCTCCGAAAGAAGGTCGGATTGACTTGTGTAGTGTAGATTCTCTGATAGTTCGGAGAAGGTGTAGGGTCCGGGGAGGGTTACTTTCCAGCCCTTGGTTCTCGGTAGAAGGTCGGCGCGTATGAAATTCTTGGGCTCGAATGCCTGGACGCCTATTTCCCCTGCGATGGTTGGTTTCTTGTAAAATGTGTTGGTGTCGAACCATCGATCATAACGAGTCCCAGTTGTAACGCCGTCCAGTGATTCGACGATCGGTCTCAGCTGATCCTGCCAGGCGAATGCTCCATCTGAGAAGGTTTCGAAGCCTGAGTCGTCTTGCAGTTTTACTAACTCCAGCGTGTCCTGTTCGATTTGTTTCTTGACGGTATCGAGATCAGTTTTTGCTCTGTCGTAAGATCGTGTTAGTTTTATGAGTTGTTCCGAGCGGGGATAGATTCCGCCAAGCTGGGCTTTGGGGGACATGACTTGTTCTCATAGGTTTCAATTATTCCAATTATATAAGTTCTGTTGTACCAATATTCCAATGGGAATTACATATTCGTTCAGGAATCTATTCCGAAGGGAATATCAGATAGCCGCTCGCTAGTGAATAGTAATTATGCTGCCTCCCCTCGACGAGATCCCGAAGAAACGCAAAGAACTAGGCTTAACGCAGTCCAAACTCGCGCAGCTAGCGGGAGTCAGCCAATCAATAATCGCAAAGATCGAATCCGGAACAGTTGACCCGTCATACTCGATAGCAAAACGGTTGGTCGAAGCACTAGAGAAGCAGAGCATCCAGACCTCGCGACCCAGAGTCAGCGAGATTATGAGCAAACCCGTCATCTCTGTCTCCAAGACCCAATTCGTCCGAGACGCTGTGGATCTTATGAGAAAGCGAGGCTACTCGCAACTCCCCGTGTTCGATGGAAACAGGTGCGTCGGAAGCATCTCCGAAAAGACCATCCTTGATCGTGCCGCCCGCGGAGAACCGCTGGAATCTCTACTCAATAACCGAGTCAGGGACATCATGGACTCTCCTCTCCCAATGGTCAATGACGATACGCCGTTGGAAATGGTTCTGGGCCTATTGCAAGGAAACTACGGCGTCCTGGTAACAAAGGGAGAGAGCACTATCGGGATACTGACAAAGTCTGACATCTTGAAAGTCAAGCAATAGCACCCCTACTGGCCTCATCACGGGTCGCACAGCCGTTAGACGGCTTCGTGATGTGGAATTGTTTCCGCTGAAGGTTCATCGTAGTAACAGCATCCATATCCAAGATTGCGCTCTGCTTCCTCTCAGCTCAAGATTACCAGTCAGGACGGTTGTAAGTGAACAGGTCGCAAATGAGAAACGGATTGATCACATGCTAACCATATTCGGCAAGAAAAAGAAAGACGATTCTACTGTTCAGATAGACAATGGGACGGACGCCGGTCAAGCAGCTTCTCAAACGTCATCGATGCCACCCGAGTCGATGCAACCACAGGCTCCTGTTCCAACAGCCCGTCAGGATCAGTCTACGACCTGGCCAACGCAGGGCCCTGTAATGGGCCAGACAACTCCTCCACCTCCAGCACCCTCGATGAGACAAATCACCCCGGGACCCGCACAGGGACCCACGCCGAGACAGCTCCCCCTGGACGCGTCATTCCCTTCGGAAGAAACCTCTCTATCGAGAATCCTGCAATCGCTACTCCAAGACATCCCGACATCTACCGGGTCCACCTTCGGTCCAATGCGTGAAAGCACTCCCGAGTACGTCCCACCACGAGCCACTCCCCCGAGTAGGGCTATGGTAATTGGCCAGAAAGATGATGAGGGAGGATGGGAGGAACAAGGAAAACCCTCTGCGAGCAAGCAACCCCCGAGCATTCCAAGCGCGCCAATTATCAGACCAACTAGCACGCCAGGAGCCCAAGTTCCAACAGGAAAGGCTACTACTACGCCCTCACCAATTCCTCAGCCTGCACCTCCCCCGATTCAACCGAAACAGAACCAGCCTACTGAAAAGTCACAGGATAAACCTACAAAAGCGGACAAGCCTGCAAAGGAAGCTCCGCCACAGAAGGCGAAAAAGGCTCCGCAGAATTTCGATCACATTTTCGAGTTGACTCAAGGAAACCTGGAGAGCCCCGGGTTTGTCATTATCAACGGCCTGCCGGGAGCCGGCAAGACAACTCTCTGCTCAGGCCTCACAGCCAACTATCTGAAGAGGGGTGATCCGTGTCTCTACGTGACCTATGATCAAGCTCCCACCACGCTCCGAGAACAGATGAAGAAGCTCGGATCGGATCCGTCACAATACGAATCTCAATACCGGTTCGTCATTGTCGACGGTTACGCGTCCCAGTCTGATTCATTCAGTATGGAAGCGGCCTACCTGGATCAGCCCTTCAACTTCGAAAACATACAGGATACGCTGGTCCGGAACAGTCAGGTATTCATGGGCGAGAAGATCAGAGTCATCTTTGACTCCATCGACAAACTAGCAACAAAGGTCCCGCAGAAAGACTTCGCCAAGAGCTTCACGGAGCTTGCGGGAAAGCTCAAAGACTCGGGCGCGACGCTCATCGTCACCGTCGATATGTCAGAGCTGCCAAAGGATCTGGCTGGCTCATTGACTGACATGGCAGATTGTGTCGCAGATCTTTCCAAGGATGCCTCGGATCCGAGCGAGCGAGAGTTGAAGGTTCAGAGACTCAACCAGAAGCCGGCAAAGATTGATCCTGAGACATTCGAGATCGATTCGAGCAAAGGACTAGTCTTCGTGTAAGACAGCGTCTCCCCTGACCTCGATTTAGTCTTGTAGACTGCGAAAACCGTATGCCGGCGTGGTTTGCTTCTTCCCCTTCTATGTGAAAGGATGGAAGTAGAACCATATCAGGTCAACGATCACAAAGATTAGCCAAAGGAAACACAAACCAATTAGGATTTTTGTTAGGGTTACTCTCCAGTTCACGGAGTTCTCGCCAGACTCTCTCGAGCGAAACTTGGGGACGCATCCTCGCCAGCGTCCGTAGCTGAATTCGGCTACGGGCGGTTAGAGGAACTTGTTGCCGATGCCCATGGCCTCGTTCGTCTTTGCGATAGACCGGCGGCCTTCGTTCTCCAATCCTGTAAGCGCTCGTATAGCGTCCACGTTCTCGGGCACGACCACGCTCTCGTTGTGCACCTGATACACCATATTCGCTTCGCCATCAGTCACGTCGAGGATGTCTTCCCAGAAGGCTACCTCCCACATGTCAGCCCTCACTCGTCCCAGGTCCCGCATCATCTCGGCCACTGCGTTCATGCTATCCACTCCATCAGAGGTTCTGACTGGCGCCAGCCTCGGCGCGCTCTTCAATGCCTTCAGAACATCCTTCTTCTCCGGCTCTCCCTTGAGCTGGACCATCGCGAAATGCAAGTGTCCGAGGTTAAAGGGCCCCCTAGCAGCCATCGTAGTAATGTTCAGTTTCGGAATGATCGTCTGAGCGTCAGGACCCTGGTGCGAAGGAATGTGAGCCTCTGGGACGACTGTATTGATCAGACCTGTCTTATGGCTCTCCCACGGGTCAGTGCCTCTCCTGAACAGGACAACCCTCGCCTTCTTGACGCCTATCGTATTCTGAAGCGTTCCTACAGTTCTGCAAATCCCGGTTGTGTTGCAGCTCACCACTCTCGTCGCGCCGCGGTTGAGATTCTCCTCATAATTACACTGGGCGACAAAAGATGACCCAGTCAGCTCGTGTTTTTCTCCACCCTGGAAAATTGATTTGATCCCGGCTTTGTCATACATGACCTTGTTCTTTGCCCCTAGTCCCGCTGGAGTACAATCGACAATTATGTCGATCTTTCTCAACAACTCCTCAAGTGTCCCGGCAACCTCAATCCCAGCCTTTTTCATGTCAGGCAGTTTTTCTGGGACCGAAGCGTAGATCTGGTAACCTTTCTTCTCGCCAAGCTTGACGCGGTAGTCTCCTACAACATCAGAGACTCCGACAAGTTTCATGTCGTTCTGTTTTGAAACGGCATCAGCGACTCGTTTTCCAATGACTCCGAATCCGTTAACTCCTACCCTGGCCGCGGCTTTGGGCATTTTGATGATTCTCTCGAGAAAGAGCTTGATACGGCTCTCTTTTAGCCCTAACGGGTAGAATCCTGCATCTGGAGACGGGCTTTAATACTAGCCCGTCGTTATGATGGTAAGCTTTCAGCTTAACAAGTATAGTGAGGAATTAAGGAAGGTCAGTGAATTATGGAGGTTAAATTTTCATGGTTGAACCGTCGCAGTACGCTTCGACAACAAAATACGTAGTCAAAGCAAAATTCGATGTCCAAGGCGTCGTAGAGAAGCCTGATGTTGTAGGTGCCGTTTTCGGCCAGACAGAAGGCCTTTTTGGCCCAGATCTAGACTTACGAGAACTACAAAAATCCGGACGCATAGGCAGGATCGAAATTAATCTAGACTCTAAACACGATAAGACAGCGGGCTCAATTGTCATCCCATCAAGCCTCGACAAAGTCTCGACAGCCATTATCGCGGCCGCGATCGAGAGCGTGGATCGTATCGGACCTTGCGAAGCAAAGATCAGCCTTGAGAAGGTTGAGGATGTCCGAGAGGAGAAGCGCAAAGCAATTCTGACCAAGGCCAAAGATATTCTTCGAAAATGGGTCGTCGAATCTTCCCCTAGCACCGAGGAGGTCGTCAAGGAGGTTGCCGGGTCACTTCGTGGAGTCGATGTCATAGAATACGGCCCCGAGAAACTCCCAGCCGGACCTGAGGCTGAGAGAGGAGACATCATAGTCGTAGAAGGCAGAGCAGATGTCATCCTGCTCATGAAGGTCGGCATCCGGAACGTAATCGCACTAAATGGCACAAAGGTTCCGGAAACTATCATCAAGCTCACGAAGGACCGAGAAGTTACGGCGTTCCTCGACGGAGATAGAGCAGGTGACCTGATCTTGAAGGAACTGACACAGGTTGCTGAGATCGACTATGTGGCTCGCGCTCCCTTTGGGAAAGAAGTAGAGGAACTCACACCCAAGGAAATCATGAGGGCTCTACGCGAACGCGTGCCGCTCAACATGGCAAAGCCGATCGAGAGACCGCAATTCGCCAGACCCGAAAGAACCGAACGTCCTTACCAGGAGAAATCCTACACCGAGAGAGCCTATGGTCCAAGAGAACAGGGCTACGGTTCTCCTGAAATTACTGTTCGCGCATCTGTTCCGGCCGAGAAACCGAACCTCCCTCCGCCGGTCTTCGACGCCGCGAAGGATCTACGCGGAACCTTGGAGGCGGTAGTGTTTGACGAGGCAGGTAAGGAGTTGTCTAAGATGCCGGTAAGCGAGCTTGCGGAGAAGATACCGAGCCTTGAAAACTCTCACCTTGTTCTTTTCGACGGCGTGGTCACTCAGAGACTTCTGGACATCGCCGCAGGAAAGGGCATAAAATACGTGATTGGAGATCGAGTATCAGACGGGGCGAAAAAGCCAGCTAACGTTAGCGTTCTAACGCTCAGCGACTTATCCTCGTTTGGTCCCAACTGAAAGGCTGGCTTGCGCGGGCGGAATAGCTAGCAACTGATCCTCTGATACACCAAGAATTTCCAGTATACGTGCGGCCGCAGGCACAATCTGATTCTGGACATAGTAATCATAGCCCACATCCTCCACTGTGGCCTTGTAGTGAGGCTCTGCTTTCTGAAACAGTTTTCCGGGTCTCTTGGTTATCACGAAGCCGACTTTGTCTCCGGCCGTAACCGGCCAGCCGTCCTTCGCCATCTTCTTCGCAACTTCCACATGTGGAGCATTAACTTCGTACGCTTCGACGGGCTTTGTCAGAGTCTTCCATACAATGAACGATGATAGGGGAAGATTCTTCGTTTTGAGGTTCCTCGTCAAATCTTGAACGTAGGCTGTCGCTCTCGACGGGTTAGCGTCTTCCAAGACCATTCTCAGAACCGTGTTCTGTACATCCCGAGCTAGGTTGGACCAGTCCCCTCTGACCGCCTCGAGACCCACAACGTCGATCTGTCCATCGGTTCTGAGGCCTGCATATTTCTTCTTGGCCTCTGTGAAGAGTATTCTCTTGTAGACCTCAGATAGGTTGATTTCGAGCCCGAGCTGTCGATCGATCTCGCCCTGGAACTTCTGGACAAGTTTCTCATCATAGTTCACGAAGAGACTATCTGTATCACCATAGAAGACGCTGAGTCCGAGGCTCTTCGCCAGGGATATCGCGCGGTTGATCGTCTCTCTTCCCAAAGCAGCGGCTGATTCCGCGACCTCTTTCGAATACCAACGAGCGCCGGCCCAGCCCGCGTAACCGTAGACCGCGTTTGTCATGACTTTGATGGCTTTCTCACGGGCCTTGAGCAGAGGATACCTCGAATCGCTCTTGGCTGTGCGCTTGAGCTCGGCCTTAGTCGTCTTGCGGGCTTCGATGAGTTTGGTGAGAACTATTCTGTAGAACCCTGAGGGGTTCTCTCTGAATCGGTGTTTGACTTCAGGGACTTCGAAGGCATCCTCCTTCTCTTTTCCGGTGACGAGCGTGTCGGGAGAAATGTTGTATTTGATCATCAAGCTTGGATACATGGACGAGAAGTCGAGGCTGGCGACGTTATCATGTAGCCCAACCTTCGGCTCGAGGACAATCGCTCCCTTGTATGGAATGATGGGCTGTTCGGTTCTAGAAGGTATCAGCTGGCCAAGATTGTGGGTCTCCATCATTAGGTAGTTGTCGACCCGGAATCCTACGGCCGCAGCAATCACCTGGTCAGGCGGCAATCCGGATAGCGCTGATATCTGGATGACATAGTCAATCGCTTCCTCTCCGATCCTTAGGATGGTTTCGGTTTGTTCCTCCACTTGCTTGACTAGGATTTTTCTCTGGTCCGGTTTTGACCAGTAGTCGAAATAGGCGGTCTCATCGATAGGCTTCTGATTCGATGATTGGATTCCAAGATATTTCGCGACGTTCTCGATGGTCTTGTTCTTTACCTCATACAGGTCCTCGGCGAAATTGAGAAGATCAACATTCGCTCGTCCGATCAGTGAGTAGTGCCCATAGAGGCTCTGATGTGGTGGACCCTGATCTCGGCCGACTCTGAGCGGGGTCTTGCTCTTGTTAGCCCTCTTCACAAGATAGGGCCAGTGGATACCGTTTCCTTCAAAGCTCAAAACAAAGTCTGGATTGGACTTGATGACGTCTTCGCCGAACCTCTGGATGGTACTCTCGTCGGAGTGGGCTTGCGTCAGAAGAACTTGGTTTGCATCCTTGTTTGTTCTCCAACTGACGACCTGGACTGGGTCTCTTATGGCGCTGGGTGCGCCTATTTTGCTAACTGCTAGGAGCGAGAATGAGAAGAGATCTAAGCTAGGGGGTTCCTCCTTGGCTATCGCGTGGGGATGGTCTGTTGCTGTTAGTGTTTCTTGGACACTGAACTTCTTTGGGTCTATCGTTGAGGCGGTGGTATCCGCCTCGTACCACTGGCATGGCTTGATTCCATGGTCGTACTGGTACTTGATCGCTAGTCGGAGTTTCTCTTCAAAGGCTGCTTCAGCACCAGTTTTTTTTAGCGTTTCTCGTGCAGCCTTCTCCAGGAAGGCCGGGTCGTTACAGAACACCTTGAGGACGACTCGTTCGTCGGCCAGGAGTTTCTTCTTCTCAATCGTAGTATTTTCGATAGTGGAATGAGGTTTTTCTGCTTCCAACTTTTTCCTCAGTTCTTCCGGGTCCTGATCCTTTCTCGGTAGGAGGTAGAAGTAGGCTCGGTAGTTGTCGTCGATGACTAGGACTCTTTTTCCTTCGTGGGTGATGCCCCAGAGCCAGATCGACGATTTTCCCTCGTAGTTCTCATGGTTTAGGTCAAGCAGCCAGAAGGTTCGTCGCATAGTCCTGCTCACCGTTTTCTGTCTAAGGGTTTAAATTCGCGGGCCGGCCGCGGGGTCTTCTCGGATAGTCGAGATCATGGCGGAGAAGGCTAAGCAACCGGCAGACCACTGGGGAATCGCCCACATCTACTCAAGCTTCAACAATACCATGGTTCACATTACCGACTTGACTGGTGCAGAGACGATTTCTCGAAGTGCAGGGGGTCAGCATGTGAAGGCTGATCGATTGCAAGGAACCCCCTACGCAGCGATGCAAGCAGCCGCCGCTGCCGCAAAGGTTGCGAAAGACAAGGGAATCACTTCTCTGCATATTCGTGTTCGTGCACCTGGAGGTCATGGAGCCCGAACTCCTGGTCCCGGCGCCCAAGCAGCGATCCGAATGTTAGCTCGTCATGGTTTCCGGATTGGCAGGATTGAGGATGTCACTCCTGTTCCACATGACGGGACTCGTCGACCTGGCGGACGACGCGGTCGCCGCGTCTAGACTTCCAGGGAGTTTTTCTCACGTCCTACGCTTCTCAGATTCGGAAGATAGTGGGCAAGCATCAGAAGTGGCGGGCTGAAGAATGCCTGAACATGATTGCCTCAGAGAACGTGACAAGTCATACTGTTAGACAGCTTCTCTCAGGCGATATGGGCCACCGCTACCGGGCCGATGATCGGTTCTACAAGGGGACCCGGTTTATGGACGAACTCGAATCGTTT
>MNHO01000054.1 GCA_001919285.1 archaeon 13_1_40CM_2_52_13 | reverse complement strand
AGAAGGTGCTTGGTAGGTTGATGTTGAGGTAGAAGTGGTCGCAGACAAGATTCAGGGTGTCAACGGATCCCGGGCACTGAGCTGGGTCGCCTGTGAAGGCGAGAGTGTAGAACTGTCCTTGCCATGAAGTGCTTGGCTGAGTGTCTGTGATCGTGGCCGATGGGGGTGTTGCTGCTCTGGCGACGGGTCCCAGGAATGCGGCTGGGCCCAGAAGCATTGTGGCTAGGAGGAGTGTGATTTTGAGGACGGTTTGTGGTGAGATTAGGTGTCGTGACAGTGATAATCACGTGGTTGAGTGCCGGTGTGTCACGAGTTATATGGAATGTTCAGCCAGGGAATATTCTCGAACTTCGATAATATCTAATTCTGATATATCGCCGTCCAACACTATGGAAGTGTCTGTACACTTACGGGCTGCACCGAGGGAGCTAAGAAATGCAGGTGCGGGGGTGGCTCTTCAAAAGAAACCTGATGTGCCAGGTTTTCCTGGCTCACGGTCTATCTAACCTACTATACGTAACTTGGAAAGATAAGCGTTCTTGTCACGCGAAACCGATCGACTAGGCAGCGCGATTCTCATTCCAACCGTCTTCTCTCTGGATCTGACTCCAAAACCCAATGGAGTTCGAAACGAAAGTCGCTTTCTGAGGTAGAAATATTTCTTGTGAATCTCAAAAGCGGCCCCAATAGCCTCACTCAATGCTCCAGCGATATCATGAACACTTGCTTGCGTCATAATGAGCAAATTCAGCAGTCTCCCAAACCAAGAGGAAACCGTCTCCAAGAAGTCGGTGATAATTGTAATGATAATCCAAGGACAGTTGATGTACTTGTTCGTAGCATATTTCCACAAGTTTTGCAACTTGATTGGGCTGGGCAGTGGTAGACCATGTTGAGAAGTCTCGGATATCTGCTTAAAGCACGACAATCGTCGTTTTGAACCCCCTTGAATCCTTCTCCAAACGAGAACGCACTAACGGACATCCTCTCATTGTGATTCTGTAGAGACCTAAGCGTTTAAGTTAACATTCTTTCCCAGTAAAGCCGTGACATTCCATCTTTCTACTCGAATCGTTTGGCACGATCGAGGTTGGGATGGTTGCGTATGTGATAGTCCCGCTAAGAACGTGTACTGCATGGGCCAGTATTCTGTGGGTTCTGATTTTATTCGGCTCAACAAGGACGTGGCCTGGGAAGAGACTAATCACGGGAAGACATGCGAAGAACTGTGGGAGAAAGAACACAGGATATTGCCTTGCGCGTGGACCATTGGAGCTTTTTCGAAGACCGAGGTCCCGGTCAGGCATGTGCATCCATTCATTTCAACGGCCAAGAAGAAGCTAGAGGAATTCCCAGCGTATTCCGTCGGCACCTGGTCATATGATCAGATGTACGATATGGATACAAGGAAACTGCAGGAATTCGAGGATCGAGAAGCAAACATCAAGGAGTTCTTCGACAGCTTCGAGCCTGGAAAATCACTCGTTTTCCTGTACCTCAACTTTGACAATCCTCTCAATTCTGAGAACAAGAAGTACGTTCTTGTTGGGATTGCACGACTCGTTAAGCTAGGTCCTTACAATGAGTTCGAAGGGCTTAACGAATGGCAGACCGAGAGATACGGAAACAGAATTTGGAGCAGGTACGTCGTACATGACTATCCCAGAGAAGGGGTTCGGATTCCATATCAGGAATACGTTCGCCTAGGTCGTCCTGTCGAACCGATCCTCGTCGAGGTCGAGGGCGAATTGGATCGTCGCTTCAAGTACGTTGCCCGACAACTTGCCGATGACGACGCATGTGAGTTAATTGAACGAACAATAGCATCTATTGATCGGGTTGACAAAGATGGATTCGTCCCTGGCGATTGGAAACGTAGCCTGGATTGGCTGAATAGAGTTCTGGCTGAGACGTGGCGAAACAGGGGACCCTACCCTGGGCTAGGCAGTGTCATAGAAGCGTTGGGGGTAAGAGGGGGAACGGGGATCTTCCGCAAACTCATTCAGGAGAAGCATGGTGTCAATCTCCGAGACTACGTTTTTGATTGTTTGAACGGCAAAGAAAAGGCTGAGTGGGCGCTCAAGGCGCAGAAACTTTGGAACCAGTATCGTGACTCGCCAAAAGGCAAGCTTCTCCGGGTTCTGGCATCTTTTGATCTTGAGACAGATCAGATTGAGAAGATAGTCGGCGAGAAATCGAAAGACACCGGAATAACTTCTTCACTTCCGAAAATCTTGGACAACCCGTACATCCTTTGCGAAGAATACCAAGGGGAGAATGAAGATGATGTAATAGGTTTCTTCAAGATTGATAACGGCATTTTTCCAGATCAGAACTTGGAACCGGCAATTGAAATGGAGGTCGACGATCCAAGAAGAATCCGCGCTCTTATGATCGATCGATTGCGGGCCGAAGAGAACACCGGGAACTGCTTCCTCGATACAAACGAAGTTCTTAGCTACGTGGAAGAAAGCCGCGTTGGAACTCGCAAGTTCAGAGCGACGCTTGACCATGTCTTGGCCGACAAGGAGTTCTACACCTCAGAGAACAAGTTGTCATTTCTAGATCATGAGGGGCACCATTTTGTCTATCTAAGAGACGTAAAGGAAGAGGAGGGACTTATCCGTGAGAGGATTGAAAAACTTCTGGAAAGGGCCTACAGTGAGAGCAAAGAAGATTGGAAAGCGAAGCTTCAACGAGAACACCCGAATATTCCGGAAGAAGTCTATTCGAGGGTCCTCACGGACCAGGCACAAGCTGTGGAAACATGCTACGAGAACCGTCTTTCAGTAATCACCGGTGCAGCGGGAACCGGCAAGACCACAGTAATTCGAACCCTGATTGAGGCTATCAAGAAGAAGGCCCCCGGGACAACATTTGCGTTACTAACTCCCACTGGCAAGGCCCGAGAGCGGTTGCATCAGGCAACCGGCATGCCTGCCAAGACGATTCATAGATTTCTCATGGAAAACAGCTGGCTTGCCAAATACACATACAGGTATGTCGATGGAAAGAAGGTTCAGGCGAAGAACATAATCATTGACGAAGCTTCAATGGTCGACCTTCGTCTAATGGCACACCTTTTCCGTGCCATCGATTGGAACTACGTCGAACGGTTCGTATTAGTTGGTGACCGCAACCAACTTCCTCCCATAGGGTTCGGCCGGCCTTTCTATGACATAGTGTCCTTCCTCGAAGGAAGCGAGCATGCAGACCGCGTCAGTTCGTTGAGAGTAAACTGCAGACAGATGGTCGAGCAAAGCACCGTGCTCAGCCTTGCAAGCATCTATGTGGAGGACAAGCCCGAGAACTTTGAAGAAATTCTCAACAAAGTTGAACGTGGCGAGCGTTTCAAAGATCTCGATGTTGTGTTCTGGAATGATGAAAAGGATCTGCAGAAGCACCTTGAGAAGAAGATCGAAGAGGTCTTCGCTTCAGAAAAGTTCAACGGCCCCGATGAATCAGAGAACTTCAATCAAATGTTTAACATCAAATTTGGTCAGGTGGGTGAACCCAAACACTCTGTCTACGGCATAGAGTATCTCCAAATACTTTCTCCGTACAGGGGAGAGTATTTTGGGACCAGCGCGATAAACATCCAACTGCAAAAGAAGTATCGGAAGAAAAGCCTACAATGGTCCCTTGAAGGACTGGCAACGGGAGACAAAGTCATTCAAGTCATCAACACGACAATACACCAGCATAAACTAGAATACGAACTGTTCAATGGGCAGTTAGGCTACATAAAATTCGTAAAGGTTAGAGACAAGCCCCAATCTGTCCTCGTAGACTTCAAGCTGGACGGAAAGGACGAGGCAATCTGGGTTCCTAAGCAGAAAATTGGACAAAACCTTGAGCTTGGTTATTGCATCTCGGTACACAAAGCCCAAGGAAGCGAATTCGATATCGTGTTCTTGATTTTGCCACGAGAAAAACTAGGTCTTATTTCTCGTGAACTACTCTATACGGGATTAACGAGATCAAAACGACGACTCGTTCTATTCCTGCAAGAAAACATCGCTCCGCTCCTCCATGCAATGAATCTCGCAAACTCTGCCATACTCTTGCGCAACACCTCGATATTCAAGTTCCGTTTCATATCTGAGAAATATCGCGCCAACGACTTGATCCACAGAACAGATAGGTTGGACAAGGCTGAGTACGTGCGTAGCAAGTCCGAAGTGATTATCGCGAACGAATTATTGCGACACAACATTTCTTACGAATACGAGCAGCAGCTTTACGCCAAAGACCATTCCGACTGGGTCCTTCCTGACTTCACAATCCAATATGAAGGCGATACCTGGTATTGGGAACATTTAGGCCGCTTGAAGGACCCCGAATACGTTGCTCAATGGGAACGCAAGATGCAATGGTACGCACGCAATGGCTACGATAGCAGACTGGTTATTACTGAAGAAGTAAAGGGGTTTGATTCTCCGAAGATCGTCCAAATAATCAAGGAGAGATTCGCTTGATGGACTCCTGCTCAATTGAAACGGGATCCAAGAGCTCACTCCAGAAATTACGTAGTGCTGTCGCCTTCGGATTTCCGGCCGCTACCCTATCGAATCCCTTATCGATGTCTGTATTGTTCCCCTGATTAGGGGAATCTCATAACGTGCGCTGATCTCGGCTGTCATGTCGAGTCAAGATAACAATGGGTCAATCGGAGAGATAAACAGAGCGGAGGTTCAGAGGCTGTCGAGCCACACCTGCTGGAGAATCTATTCTCTCGTCTAAGTGGTCTACCGATCAGAACCCTGAGCACAAGAATTTCTTCGCGTCCTGGTTGGTTCTAAAACTCTTGAAGCGGATTAGCCGTATGGGTCCGGTTGCTGATGCTTGGAATTGATTGGCGTGCGTGGTCGATGTAGGCTGTCGGTGTATAGATTGAACCTGAAAGTCCTCGATAAGTGCTGAGCCAGGTGCGGAGACAGGTCTCTCTATCAAACAGATGGCTCGCCTCACAAGATATACAAATCGTTCTAGTGGCTGTTTGAGTCTCTACCACATGAAGAACGGCGGTGTCGGGGTCTGAGTCCTCAATCCTACCTCCCCGAATTTGTAAGAAAATCCATCAGGTTGTAATCATGCCAAAACACGAAGTTAACAGAGTTTCCGTTCTGTCCTTCTGCTTTCCACTCCGGTACTGACCATGAAGCTGATCATTGCCTTTTGTTTCGTTGTGCCGTGCAGGATGCAATTCCTGATCTGTTCGCGTGTGGGTTGTTTGTCGTCGGTTACTCTTGAAGAATCGATGGGTCGTACTGCTTGTTTGAGGTCGTCTTCGTCAATTCCTAGCTTCAGGTACCGGAACAGTTTGACTAGCTTGAATTTGTGGCCGAAAATGGTGGAGGCTGCGGCGCCACGGTCTTGCATGGCATCGATCATGGCATTGATGGATTGGTAGAGGTCAGTCGTTCCCTTTCGGAGTCCGGATACGCCTCTCTCACTTGCTTCGTACACGATTTGCCAGACCTTCTCCTTTTCACCTTCCGACAACGGATGGGTGTCCGGCACGTCAACCAGGAATTGGTTCCCAACAACCCAATTCCTGATTACAGCCTTTCTCTGTCTGACAGAAGCTACTCTGGTCGGTAGCTCGACCCACGACTTTACTGTTCGTGCGGACCCCATGATGCGTCGACTGGGCAAAGCTCGGACGGCTTGGGCTAGAGGTGTTATGCTACCCCTACGGGCGCGTTTGAGTAACGGCACGTCAGGCTTCTTTCTTGGAGCCGGGGGTGGGAGTTGAACCCACCTTAGCCATCCGTCGTGGGATGTTTACTACGGGTTGCTACGAGCCGCGTCTGCAGCCCGTCGCCTTATCCGATCGGCCTTCGGTGGACAAGCCAACCCCGGCCTGGTTCGGCCCCCGGCAAAAACAAAGACCCAGCCGCCATTCGTATAAGCTTGATCAAGCAGGTTTCCGAACAAGAATCATACCATGTGACATCAACTCGCATCCTTCATGATCGACCGTATTGATCGGATAGTTTGACCCGGTTCTGTTAACTCCTCGTAGGATGAGTTAGCTTCGGAGCATCGACTCCGGGGATTACCGTCGTCGTCGGGTTCCCCTTCACAGCTTCAACTGCTCCGCCTTGCGCCTCTATCAGAGGCCGGGAACGTGCGAACCTCACCCGTCCCCGCCGAGCCAGGATAACCGCCGCCACCCTGTCCCGGTCCATAACCACTCGACATTTTCCGCACCAGAGTTTTCTTTCCAGTCGTTTGTCTGATTGGAGTCTCTCCCCGCATCTCGGACAAGTCATGCTGGAACCTCTGGTCTCACGCCTAGACAGACGAAGGACCGGCAGGCCTACCCATCTAGCCTTGTACTCTAACTGTCGCTGGGCTTCATTGAAGCTCCATCCGTTCATTCTACCCCGATACTTTCAGGTCTGACCGTTACCCTTACGGTAGAGACAGCGTATGCCCCGGATATCTTCCAGAACGATTGCTTGTCTCTGTTGGACCGCTGCTGCAACAATTGTCTTTGTGGTGGTATGGAGTAGATGACCTGTCCTAGCGGTTCTACGCTCTCCATACTTCGAGGCTATGACCCTTCTAATCCTCGAATCGTCCCGTTTGAAAGATGCAAGTATGCGCATCGAAGCACTGGCTATGCGCACTGTCTCCGAGAGGTCGTGGTGACGGGTCTCCTCGTCGTTTCCAACCGTGAGATTACGAAGATTCGGTCTACGCCGACTGTGGAAGTGCATTCTAGTGTGGTAGCGTAGTGGGGAATAGAGAGGCAGAGCCTGTTCTGGGTGAGGGTGAAAGAATGAACCTCGACTCCCGGTTGAGAGATGACGTTTATCGTGTGCTCGGTCAGGCGAATGATCAAACGTTTCCCTCTTGACACTGGAATCTCTAGTCCTCCATTCTTCGTCTTGAAGCCGTAGCATGATACGAGCTGCTGTCTAACAGCGTATGGGCTCGCGGTAGGAAAGCCCCTCCTGAGAGACTTCTTCCTAGACGCTAGTATTCCTGCTGCTCTGGATATGGCGCAGAGCTTGTAGTAGCTGGGAGAATCATACTGGGCAAGCTGGCTGTAGGAGAGTAGTGAGAGCTTTCTCAGCGAGGATACGTTGTTTCGCTAGACCGATGCTTATGGAATCGTTGACCCTTCTCCTGAACACTTCCAACAATACCAGAACCTCTCGTGGTGGAACATAGTATTGCCAGACCGACTTGACAGCCAAACAACGAACGATAAGAGCCAGAACCCGCCATATACGTCAGAGAGGCAGCTGAGGATAAGTTAACAGAACTGTTTGACCCCACAGTTTTATAGGCCTATTCTCGGTTTCTTCGAAACGAACAGTAGGATTTCTCGGAGAACCCACGGAGCTTGTCCGGAATAGACGCGGTCAAAAAGATCGTCGAAACCGAAGCGCAAGCACGCAGAATCGTCGACGAAGCATCAGCAAGAGCCCAACACATAATCTCTGAGGCCCGCGAGCAGGCGGAGCGGATGAGACAGGAAGCTACCACCCGTGCTCAACAACGGAGGGAGGAGATTCTCCGCGAGGCCAAGGAAAAAGCCGATGCAGAGGCTCGCCAATCGGACGTGGAGACAGAACAGATCTTGGACACTTACCGGAAACTCTCGGAGGAGAGAAAGGCCGCCGCGGTCAGCAAGGCCGTGGAATTGATTCTGAACGCGTGAACAGAATGTCAGAATCTCTAGAGAAGCTGCAAAATCGAATCCTCTCTGACGCGAAGCATCAGGCGGAAGAAACGATCAAGGAGGCTCAGACCAAGGCCCAGCAGATTCTCGAAGAGGCAAGGCAGAGAGCACAGAAGGAGTCTGAGGAGATCATCGCTAGAGCGAATGTGGACGCGGAGGCGATTCGAAGGAGCATTTTGAGTTCAAAGGTCCGCGTGAACAGATTAAGAATTCTTGACGAGAAGAACCAAATCGTCCAGGACATAATTCATACTGTTGAAGACCAGCTTTCAAGCATCGCAAAGTCAGAACAGTTCGAAGACACTGCACAGCGCTTTGTGACGCAGGCGGTGAAGGCTGTAGATGCTGATCAGCCGGTCGTCAGAATCGGATTCAGAGACGTGAGCAAAAAGAATCTCGATGGAATATCGAGAGTCCTCCCGAAAGGAGGGAAACTTGTTATCGATGAGAAGCCGATTGACGATCTTGGGGGAGTAGTGGCAACAGATCCCGAAGGTAGGGTCATATTCAATAACACGTTCAAGTCTCGCCTCGAGAGACTCGACAACCAGCTCCTGACACTGATATCATCAACGGTTTTTGGCGAGTAGCTTCTCGAATGCTGAAACCTGAACGAATGCAGCAGGTCAGCATTATCGTAGCGAAAGACCAGCTTCCGAACCTCTTGGGATATGCCGGCTCCAAGAAACTCTTCCACCTCACAGAGATCGAAGATGGCAGCATTCCAGAGGGAGCGAAACGCTACGAGGCACTTGAACTCCAAGCCAAATCCTCCACGATAAGGAGCCGACTTATAATCCTCAACACAGCCCTCAGACTCTCCGAGTCCAGATTCGAGCATCTCGAGGCGCCTGTCAACAATATTGAGGCGCTCACAAGATTTCTAGACGAAGAGACAGTGAAGCTTGAACACTGGGTCCGGGAGCTCGAGGATGCTGAAGGAAAGCTTCAGACAGAGAAAGAACAGGCCTCAGAACTCTCAAGGTTCCTCTCAGGCCTAGAAAACGTCGGAGTCTCACTAGACGCGATAGCCGGCCGCGGATTCCTCACAAGCCTCGTCGGAGAAGCCAGCATCGAAACAATTGAACTGCTCCAGAAGGATCTTGACCAGATAACGCAGGGCAATCTAATCTTCGCGATCACCAATACTTCTGAAAAGACTCAGACCTTCCTCGCAATCTTCCCGGCGGACTTCCAAGACGATGCAAGACAGGTGATCACTGCTCTAGGCGCCAAACTCGGCCCACCGTGGACTGGTCTACCCTCAGACCCCAAGAAGGCAAAAGAAGCAATTGACCTCCAACTCGCAAACCTGGAGACGGAATCGAAGAACCACGAAGAGACGAGAACTAGAATCGCAAAAGAGTACGGTCCGAAAATCAAAGCCTTGGGCACACTTTCCGAGATCCTTGACTCCAGGACAAAAGCCCTGTCCGGAGCATCTACCACCGAAGCGACCGTTCTTCTCCAAGCATGGATCCCGGAGGCAAAATCGCGCGAGATTGCGCAGGAAGTCTCGAAAGCAAGCGGCGGGCTTGCGAACATGTTCATAGAAAAGCAGAACCGGAGCCATTCAGCCGAAGAGTCGGCACATGCCAGAGATTCCCAGCCCCCAACTTTAGTCAAGGCTCCGGGGTGGACCCAACCTCTACAATCGATTGTCGACAACTTCGGCATCCCATCCTATTCAGAGACGAACCCGACGCCCTTCATGATCCTCACCTTCCCACTGATCTATGGCCTTATGTTCGGCGATATCGGCGAGGGACTTCTCTTCCTAGCCTTCGGATTCTTCCTCCTATACCTAAAGAGGAAGAAGGTCAAGGTCTTCGAGATAGGCCAGATATTCGTCAACGGCGCCGAGCTCGTGATCATGCTCGGGATCGGCGCGACAATCTTCGGATTCGTGTTTGGAGACATCTTCGGGTTCGAGGCGCGGGAAGTTCTGGGTATCAACCCAATCTTCAGTCCTACCGCAGGAGCGTTCCCAACCAATCCGAGTGTTCTGCCGAGCACGGCCAACCTCATAGTCTACATGGTATTCATCCTGTTTTTTGGCGTCGCCCACTATCTTTCAGGCCTCGCAATAAGCGCGTACAACAAGATTCGCAACAAGGAATACAGACATGCCCTCCTCGGTCCAATCGCCTGGGCGTGGTTCTATGCCGCCTTCATAACCGCAGCCGTGATCGTCGTTCAGGCCAACTTCAAATTCTCAGTATTGCTCAAGAATCCACTTGTGATAGCGTCTGTCTTCATCCCAATGGCACTCATGGGATACGGCGAGGGAGGCCTCCACGTCATGGAAGCCTTCATCGGCGCAGGCAGCAACACACTGTCCTACCTTCGAATCTGGGCATTGAACCTAGCAGACTTTGCCGTAAAATTTGCCTTCTTCACATCCTTCGGCATCGTCGGAGCAATATTCGGTAACATCCTTGTCATGATCCTCGAGGGCCTGATCGTTTTCGTTCAGACCCTGAGGCTTCACTGGGTTGAATGGTTTGGTAAGTTTTATGAAGGGACCGGCCACCCATTCGCGCCCTATCAAGAACCAATGAGCTGGATTGTACCAAACTAATGGCAGTTGACTGTTCAACACTCTCCTCGGTGACGCTCTGCCCGACATTCTGGGCAGGCTTGGGCGCTGGGCTCAGCGTTCTCCTGTCAGCTATCGGCGCAGGCCTCGGAATCGGAATCTCTGGGCCAGCGATTGCGGGTGCCGGAGTCGAAAGACCCGAAGTTATGCTGAAAACGTTCATCGCAACCATCCTCGCAGAGGCACTCGCCATCTACGGTCTCGTCGTCGGACTATTGTCAGTCTTTGCCATCACTCCGACTCTAACCATCGAGAAGGGCGTTAGAATATTCGCCGCCGGCCTGACCATGGGCGCGGCTGCCCTGGGTTCAGGATTTGGAATTGGGGCTGCTGGTAGCGCCATGGCGTCCGCGACCGCCGAGAAGCCGGAAATCTTCTCTAGAGCCGTCATCTCGCTAATCTTGGCCGAAGCTCTCGCCATCTACGCGCTCGTTACGGGGCTGCTCTTGCTATTCACTGGTTAAGCGAACCAGCGTGCTCTCAGACACCATTTCTCATCTAGTACGCGACAACTATCTTATCGCACGGCTACGTGGCAAGCGCAGTCATCTGCTAGGACGCCAGCAGCTAGTCGCCCTCTCAGAGTCCAAATCTCAGACGGAAATCATCGGACTGCTCGCAGAGGGGCCCTATGGGCCTGAACTGTCAAAGTTAGGGGGCGAGTCTACAACCATCGAGACGGAGAGAGCTGTCCGGCTCGGATATGCTGAATCCGTCATGAGTTTGATCAGAGCCTCAGGTGGGGACACGCGTGAGTTCCTCATTCAGTACAGACGAAGATCCGACGCGTACGCGATCGGAGGGCTGGCTGTGTTCAAAGCCCAAGGGAGGACATGGGAAGAGTACTTGGCAACTCGGCAGCCGCTTGCCTTGATGAACGAGCAAAAATTGCATAGGCTCTACTCTCTCGATGACCTTTCAACGATAGCACGCGAAGCCGGTGACAGACACCTCGTTGACAGGGTGAAGGGATTTTCGATGACGGACATCGAAGGCGAGAGGGCATCCCTCGTCCGGGACGTCATCAACGGCTGGGGAGAAGAGAGATTCTACAAGTACATCAACGGGAAATTGTCAGGTCCAGACCGTGAGAACTGTCTCCCCATCGCAGGGTCCGAAATCGATATTGCAAATCTCACTATCATCGTGAGGAGCAAGATCATCGGAGCTTCAGGGATCAAGGATCACTTGATTCCATCTCACTGGAAACTCAACCACAGAGCTATCGACCAACTGCTAGCCGCCACGGACGCGGCACAGGCCCTGGACGTTGCAGCGAGTCATGAATACTACAGTCGGATATTGAGCGGCGCCCGCCAGAAGTATGAAGAGTCAAAGTCCCTATCCTTCATAGAAGTTGCCCTAAGACGATACCAGCTGGATCTAAGCAGACGGGTCTTCCTCGGCTTCCCCTACTCGGTTGGAATAGTGCTCGCCTTTCTTACCCTGAAAGAAAACGAAGCGAGGAATCTAGCGGCGGTTCTCGCGGGAGTCGCTGCTGGATTGCCGGCGGACAAACTTCGCTCACTGCTAGCTGTTCAAGAATAATCTCGTTATTCGCGACATTGATCACACTACAGCTTCTTCACGAAGTAGTAGTAGGTGTATCCGATGCCTCCGATCGCGCTGACGACGAGACCGACTATTGAACCAGTGCAAGGGATGAGTGCAGGTGGAGTGATGGATACTCCTGTGCATGATGGTTGTCCAAGAAGCGGCGAAAGCGCTATCCCCCCTAGAAAGTAGCCGAGGATGAGAAACGCGACGGTGTTTGCGCTGAACCCGACTAGCCGGAATGTCGTCTTCTCGTAAAGCGGACCTGGAGATTTGCCTTCCTCTCCCAACCTTCGAAACTGGCTTCTACTGATCGATTTTGCAACCATCTTGGGTGGAGCCGGCTGGCCTGTTGATGGAATCCGGATTGTCGATCCTTTCAGACACTCAGTTATGCTCGAATGGTTAGGATTTGGATCATTATGACTCTTGTTGATCCCACAGGCTAGTGTTACAAGTCCAACAGAAACGTATTCATCGTCGCCTGTGAGAATGGTCTGAAGGAGTTGATCGCCCATTTCGGCCATCGCCAGGAACTCTGCGCGCCCTACCTTGTCCACGGCGGCCTGGATGGCTTCTTCGATCTTCGGTGTTACCTTCGCTTCAAGGTCAGGCTTGCTCAGCTCTATCACCCTAGATAGTGAAGATTCCTTGGCCTCGTCTTCTCCGAGCAAGGCGAGAACCTTGGCAGGGCCCTCTTCTCCGCAGGGCTTAGAGGATTATGATGGCTGCGAGGAAGAGAGGAATGAACACGAGAGATATCGTGTTCAGCAGCTTGATGAGGATGTGTAGGCTTGGACCGGCAGTATCCTTCCAAGGATCACCCACGGTGTCGCCCACAACAGTAGCCGCGTGCGTTTCTGTGTTCTTACCTCCGAAGTGTCCCATCTCCACATATTTCTTCGCGTTGTCCATTGCAGCTCCGCCCCACATCATCATTATCGCCAGGGGTATTGCGGAAGTCGTAGCGCCCACGACCAACGCTCCCACAGCGGCCCACCCCAAGAATATGCCGACAACCAAAGGAGCGACCACTGGAATCGCGCCAGGGACAACCATCAATCGCAAAGCCGTCCTAGTGGAAATGTCGACAGCTGCAGCATAGTTTGGTTTGGCAGTTCCCTCTCTAAGTCCA
>MNHO01000013.1 GCA_001919285.1 archaeon 13_1_40CM_2_52_13 | reverse complement strand
CTCCGCGTTCTTGCCCTCAACCATAATTCTTCCCATGTGCGAGACGTCGAATAGCCCCGCATGCGTTCGTACTGCCTTGCATTCTGGAATTATTCCCTCGAACCATACGGGTAGCTCATAGCCGGCGTAGTCGACAATATTGCCGTGTTTCTTGTGATAATCGTACACCTGCGTTCTTTTTGGCATCGTCAGACCTGCTTCGGAGGCTCAGAGCTGGGTAGAAAAGGAAGATTATTGCGTAGGCGGAGCTGTCTGCGGGCCTATCTTCAAAGTCTCAATTGTGAAGCCCAATTTCTTTCCACACTTGGGACAGTAGCCGCCGTTGCGCTGGATGATCTCACTCGGCGTTTCTAGTTCAAGCCCAGTGTAGAGGAGGTCGCCGCACTTTGAACATATTATTCGCTGAGGAGACAAATAGTTGCAAGACCTCGACGATGAGCGTCAATTCTCCGACCCGGTATTAAAACAGTTCCAGAACACGAGCGAAGACGAACCACAGGAAAGCAGGGCTTATTATTGAGGCATCTCAAGAGTCACACAAATAGGACCAAGAAAACGAGGACTGATCACCATGGGCATGAAAACGAGTCTCTGGAAGCTCAAGCGGTCATTGAACAATCTGGCCTTCAGAATGAGCTTCATCCGACTCGCGCCAGGATCCAGCAGACCCCTACTACCGATTGCTGAATTCCTGATTGTCGGGTTCACCGTATTCGTGCTGGCAGGCGGATTATTCGTGCTCACCCAGGGAGGTCAGGGGCTGTTGAACGTGGCAAGCGGATACTCTTTCGTCTATCCAGGAGACATTAACAACCAGACGACCCAGGAGGCAGTGTTTACGACGCTGATCTATTCGATGGGAATCCTGGGTCTCTACATGATGTTCATGAGCACACGCTATGCCTATCGTCCCAAGCGTGCCTACGGGTACCTAGCGTTCGGAATGATCATGGCAGTAATCTTCATCGTATCACTGTACGTCCTGATCTACGACAAGATCGGCCAACTCTAGGGCATCGGTGAAGAATAGTCGCCATAACCTGTAAGACTGCTAGGCCCATCTTCCGAGTGTTCTTCTACATTCTGGACAAAAACCGTGTTTGGGCACTCTCCGTCTTCTTTCCGCAACGGGCACAAGTCCTCGGGCTGACTCGGCCCCCAAACGGTCAGAGTTCGACGGAGCCCGGGTCCACTATGGTATCCACCAGGTTTGATCATACGGTGCTTTTTCATTAGTTAGTCGCTAACTGGAGTTCAGAGATACTCAGCTGGCGAAAGGCTCAGCTTTACCGCCGGGATCCAAGTCTTGATACAACCCCCGCCCATTAGGCGAAGAGGATCAAGTATTCATCTATCCAGTGCCGACTTGTGCGCAATATCCAGTTGCGAAGCCTGCCGAGTTTTGTTTCACCGCGATGTTAGGATACATGACGCCATTCGATGAGGCTACGTAGATGGCTACATAGTCTGCACATCCTTCAGCGAGTTTGAAAGGTACGGACGATTGGGAAGTGGCGGCTGAAAGTGAGCTATAGTATCCAGATACGCAGGTTAAGTCGCCGTTACAGACTGTATATTGAACGAACTGTCCAAGCGTGAAGAAGTAAACACGGATTGGAACAGTACTTGTGAATGAGACGAAATAATCGTAGGTGTCAGGGACCGTTCCCTCTCTCCAACCGTTTGATGTCATGTTACAGCCCTGGCTTGGGGGCCCTCCACAGGCATTCCAAATCGTGTTGTAAGGAGGCTGAGCTGTTGGAGTGTTGGGAGGTTGCACACTCTGAGCGTTAGGCGGGTTAGGCAGCGAATAATGATTGCCAGTGAGGGGTAAAAGGTGCCCCAGAGAGGTCGCAGACAAGACGGCTAGGATAATGATGATCACGAGCAATATTCCTATCACGGCCTTGTAAGGTCCAGTGGATACAGGTGCTTGGGTTGGTATCGTCGGATAGTAGCTGGGCGTTACTTGTTGTAGTTGGGGATGAGGAGAGGTAATCTTGGTGCCACAGTTAGGGCAGTAGACCGCTTGCTGCTGAAGGGAGGTGCCGCAATTCGGACAATAAGACTGTCCCATCGCCAACTTCAATCACTTGGAACGTTAGAACTCCAAAGGATGCAGGTTTCTAAAGAGCACGGTGGTCGGGTCTACAGGTTTTGAAGCGTTGGGCGAAATCTATTATCCATTGTCCGGATTAACCAGACTGGTTCGAGAATGTTAACGGGAAAACACATTATTCTACGAGCTCCAGAGCGAGAAGATCTCAAGTCATTTCACAAATGGCAGAATGATGAGGAGGTCATGTTACTTGCGCGATCTCAGCCGGACCACGTGAAGTCAATGGTATCTCTTGAGACAGAGTTGGAGAAGGATCTGAAGGGAGAAGACACTGAGGTACGACGGTACGTGATCGAAGAAAAGTCTAGCGGGAAGGCTATTGGATGGTGTTCGATAAGATTCCACTCTTGGGCACGCAAATATCACAACGCTGACCTCGGATTGTGCATCGGAGAGAAGGACAAATGGGCCAAAGGATACGGGACAGAGGTGACCCGCCTACTACTGCAGGAGGCATTCGAACAACTGAACCTTCACAAGGTCGGATGGTGGACCTTCGCGGAAAACAAAGCAAGCATAGCCCTGGCTGAGAAATTCGGATTCAAGGAAGAAGGCCGTCTGCAAGAACAGAATTTCTTCAACAACCAGTTTCACGACAGTGTCATTTTTGGTCTATTGAAGAGTCAATACGAAAAACGATTGCACAGCAAATAGAATCACAGGCTTTTTCAGTGAAGACCCTGCGACCAGTCGCGTAGCTGAGCGAGTATCCACCGGTTCCAAGGTGTCTGGTTTACGAGTCAAGACACTCGTTTCGAGGGGTATCGCGAAACTTCAATGAAGTTTCCAACTTTCATGAGGATGAAAGGGCTGCCTCTGAATCTGAACATGTATGAAGCCGATGAGACACTCACAAACAAACACTTTCAAGAGTTCAAAATGTCTGAACTCGATAGGATCCATCTCCCCGAAAGTATGGGACCCTTCACGAATCTCAGCCCCTTGAGTACGAAAGAATTTGTTGTAGACGATAACAGAGGAGCAGTCTCCACTTCACCATATTTGGAAATCGACGGTACTGACTTCTACCTATCAGTCAAAGGCGTAGGTTCGACAACTAATCCGTTTTCTCATCAGCTTCTCGGGAGAGCTGAAATCTGTAATCTGTTGAAAGATTCCAAACTGAAAGACAGAATTGTGGATTCAGAAGAAAGGGCCCCACGGTATATTACAGGAGAATTATGGCTAAGAGGTTCCCCGTATGGAGGGCAGGGCCTTCAGCACGCAACTACCTCGATGAAAGTATCCGAAATGGCCGATCTTACGTCCATTCATGGATTTCGAGTAGCTCCCGTTGTGAAGATTGCCTTCCTTCCTGAAAGCCTTGAGATTGAAATCAAGAAAATATTCTGGTACCGAAGATTCAGGGGAAGAATGGTCCAGGAGGCAAGACTTGTTCCTTCCAATGTGAGAATTTACTTCCATTCTGGAAGCACGATCGGCGGGAACATAAGCTCAATCTTCGATCTCTTTGGAATAGACGAGAACGATAAGGCACTCGGGTTTCTGGAGAACTTCGTTAAGAGCGGGATAGCGTTCCTAACATTGTTCGCCCGGTCGTTGAAGAGCAACGAGGACGGAACTTTCAGTGGACTAGACTTCTCAGATGTCTGGCTGGACAAGGACGCCGTCCTCGCTCCAGACGGCACCATCTACTTCGTAGACCTCGAAGGCCTAGAGTGGATAACTATCGGGAGAGAGAAAGTCCGGGAAAAAATAGACGACCAGATATACAGATCACTTTACGAATTCATATACGCTTATGAACAGATAGAACGAGAACGCTCCGCTAGGTTCGGAGAAGTGATGGACAGAAAGGTACAGTTCGAACACTTACTGAGAGAAGCGCTCAAGGATGATGAAGTTGTCCAGCTAGCACGCGAGGGGGAGAGCCTCGAACTGATCGTGGGCAATATTCTCGGCGAGCAGAGTGTAATCGGAAAATTCCCAATTATCGATTGGTGAACAGAATGAAGTGCAATGACGCAAGAACATTCATGTCCCAAATAGCTGGAAAGTCAGTCACAATCCAAGTTCAACAATCCGACGTGAACTTTCTCTCGACCAATGGCTACCTATCTGTAATGCAGAAGGAAGACTACGATCAGGCTGCAGGCGAGGTTGCAAACTTGACACAGATGAACGACGCTTTGCAGAATGAGATGGTGGAAGAACGGATCGGGCGTGCCGCTCTGGCAAAGGACGAGAGAAAAACTCACTCAATACTGTTTCATCTCGAGGGGAGAGACGAGAAGGAGGCGGAAGTTGCAAGGGTAGAGAGCGAAAGAGGCGCAGTAGCACGGGAAGATGCTGACATTGTAGAAAAGGACTCCAGGATAAAGGAACTCATTCAGAAAAAATCAACGATTGATAGGATGGTGCCCTATGACGGGTTATACTTGTCACTTACCGGTCTCGGAGTACTCACGCTGAACGATCTCAATGTCAGAAACTACAGAGTCTCCGACAGCGATTTTTCAGATTTCATCGAAGAGCGAATGGAGACACTTGGTGAATTGCACTCGATAGCAGAGAGAGGCAGCTTTCAAGTATCCAACCTCAGGACCAGAATTCTAGAGGCCGATTTCTCTCAGCTCTGGAACGTATCAATAGGACTGGCAAAGCTTCGAGCCGACCAGAGCCAGATCAATCAAAGATTCCTTCTCGCACTAGGCATTCTCCACCATTTCGACTCCACACTCGACAACAAGATGATGGCAGCGGAGATCATAACGTCCCTCAGCGCGACTCCTTCTCAGTCCTCAATCGACAATTCTGATCTTCAGAACCTCACAAAGACCTTGCAGAACCTGGATCACGATCTCAGGCACCACGCGAATGTTCCAAAGCAAATATCAACTGGAGTTGCTGCCCTGGTAATGTTTGGTAGGAGATATGATGGCACGTATCCCACTGACAGATTTTTGGAATTTTCGAGAATGACCCGTTCTTACGAATCAGCCGGCATACTATCCGTAATGAATGATCCATCAAACCAGCTTCCCAGCAAGTTTCAAGCGTTCAGATCAATGTTCGGCCTCTGGGGGTATCAGACCTCCGAGGATACCGAACTCGCTTCCGCATTTCTGGCAATCTCCGATTTGGGACCTGATGATGTAAGGTGGAAAATGTCCATAATCGTAACCGCGCTCAAGAACTATCTAGAATATCCGCTAGTGGCGGCTGCAATACTAACCTCAATACCAACGCTAGAGGCGAACGAGACCCTTGACCTCATGGAAAAAGCCTATTCCTCACTCTGGTCCTTCGCAACCGGACTAGAGCGTTCCGAGCTAGTAAGCCTCTCTGTCAGGATGATTCACGGGATCAAGAACGAGATAGTAGAGAAACTTGACCCGACCGCAAAGATAACTAGGACTCCAGTCCAGTTTACACATGCCCCATCAGGTCTCTTCTTCGGATATTATGCGCCCCTGATCATCGTACACTCATCCTACTATTCAACATTCAGCGGAATCGGAGGATTCCATCCAGCCCACGTGCACGGTGTCGGAGGGGGCTTCGGAGGCTAATGATTAGAACCCCAATTCTTCTCGCCGTCGTCCTGTCGCTCTCCCTAGCATTCGTCCCAGCCCACGCGGTCGCAGGCTATACTCCCCATCAAGGAGACACTTTCAGCTATTACGAAGTCGCGGATCTCGGAAGCGGCACCGGCAGCTATACCGGATACACTGAACACACCGTTGTCAACGGAATGGAGAGAATGAACAATGTGTATGTCAATGGAACAGTGGCTGCTAACTACACCTACACCTGGAACTGGAGCAACAGCTCAGGTTCAACACAGACACAGAAACCATCCGGCAGTTTCACTTGGTCATCAACCACGTTCCATTACGTTAAAGGAACCGACAACCAGACGGGATATGTCAACCCGACTGTCTGGTTCTACATGGACAACCGGACCGGACAGAGCGGCACATTCTACCTTCTGAACACTCAGATGACCGTCATGTCGACGAGCGCCAACTACCAACTTCCCTCCCAGAACAGGTACGTGAAGGCTATCTTTGCTGAAGGAACCTCGAGTTATCAACGAAACGACGTATACGGAATCTTCACGGCCACCTATACATGGGACACCTACTTCGATCCCTTAACCGGATACATCATAGGATACAGCTACACTGAGCATGACGCCAATTCAGGCGCAGGGTTCACCTACACCGAAACCTTGTACGTCACCTCCACTAGTTATCCGCTAACGACAGGATCAGGCCCCGGTTTCCTAGAGCAGTATCTTGGTCTAATCGTCGGACTGGTCATTTTCATCGTATTCATCATTATCGTCATAGTCGTCATCTACGCAGTCGCAAAAAGCAGACGATCCCTTCCGAAGCATCCTTTCCCGTCAGAGAGGCCGCCGCCAACTATCGATCTGACTCCAAAACAACAACCGCCAGTCCAGCAGATCGTGATCAAAGAAGTCGTTAAGGTGAAGTGTAAGTACTGTGGAGCATTGATCGACTCCACAGTTCAGGCCTGCCCATTCTGTGGAGCCCCAAGAACCTAGGAAAATTTGCTAACTCTTCCGATCCATCTTTCCACCAGGGTCTTTCTTGAAATATTGAAAAATCGTTCCAGATGGCGTCATACGCCCCTTCGCTGCAATTCTTGAAGATGCAGAGTTATGACGCGAAATCTCAGAGAATGCCGACCGGGCACGCTTCGACCTGAGCCAGAGAAGTCGGGCAAACAGAATATCCTCACCTATGCCTATGCTTCTGAACTGAGGCTTCACATGGAGAGAGTGCAGTCTTCCGATACCATTCACGATTGAAAGCCATCCCAACCCAGCAATTTCCTTGCCGAACCTCACAAAGAAGCATCTTTCTCCCTCTTTGAAGGCAACATTCACCCACCTCCTGTTTATTCCAGGATGTGTTGAAGCCATGAATTGTCCTATCTCGTCAATATCTCCCTGTTCTGCTATCGAGATTTCATGGCTGAACCGATGAACGATCGCAAGATTCTCGAAGTCTATGGTATAAATATCGTAAACCTCGCTTTCGTGTTCGGTCTTTAGCTCTGCAAAGAGGAAATTGGCGGGTCTCAGTTCGTAAAAGTAGTCAAATGTTTCCTTTGATCTCGTGTAAATTGTCCCGGTCTTCTCGGCGTCGTCGTACAGGAATATGCCCACGATAGTCCCCTCGGAAGTTCTGGATACGTAAGCCTCACCGCCGGCCCCAAGAGTCTGTCTGACGAAATATTGAAGATAAGGTTCAAAGAATGAGAAGCCATTCGGGAAGACGAAGTCGATAACAGATGAATTCCGTACTTCGACAGCCGTGATCCCTCCTGAGTTGATCATGTCTAAACATCCTGGGTTAGCTAGAGTCTGGATGTATAACAGAGCTTGCCAGTATTGAAATCTGGAAAAGCATCCGCGTCTGTTCGATCCTCATCAAATCACGACATCGCTTACGCCTTGAACTATCACGAATCTACGAAGCATTCCGAAATTAGCCTGCGAACGTCGGGACACTATCTCGACTGGACAAACAAGCCATCCCAATTCAAGGTCTACGAGGATCTTACCTCAGTATCTCTTCCAAAGAATTTTCCTCGACAGCAGGCGGAACCGCTGATGGCGATATCGGGACGGTCGCTTCGGACTGAACCGACGAATCTTGGACTCGCAGAGCTTACTGAACTATTCTATTTCTCCGCTGGGCTGACCAGAAAGTATCGGTTCGGTGGCGAACTTCACTATATGCGTGCCGCATCTGCAACAGGTGCTCTCTATCCAATCGAATTGTACGTGGTCGCTGGAGATGTCACAGGACTCGAAGCCGGGGTCTACCATTTTGATCCTCTAGGCTTTCAGATATCACGAATAAGGAAAGGCGATTACAGAGCAGAGCTTGCCGCTATCAGCAACGACAGCATTGCGATGGCTCCGGCTATCATTGCCTTCACCTCACTGGCTTGGAAGAATGCCTGGAAATACGAGGTCCGATCTTACCGGCACTGGTTTTGGGACGGCGGAGTAATCGCCGCGAATCTAATCGCGTTGTCAGCTTCAATGGGCTCGCCTGCCAGAATTGTCCAAGGCTTTGTAGATCAACCCGTCAACGAACTCCTTGGCCTCCAAGATGAGAAAGAGGCAACGATTTGTCTTTCTCCCGTTGGTCCAGAAGGGAAAAGGGCTGAAGATCACTCGCTGAGGAGAATCGATCCTATTCTACCCAAGGTCCAGCCTCTCTCAGAGGAAGAGACAGAATACGCTGGCATATGGGAGGCGCACAGAGCTTCCTTTCTTCCAAACAAGGAAGAGGTTGACAAGTGGACCA
Source organism: archaeon 13_1_40CM_2_52_13 (assembly GCA_001919285.1). Classification (GTDB taxonomy): domain Archaea; phylum Thermoproteota; class Bathyarchaeia; order 40CM-2-53-6; family 40CM-2-53-6; genus 40CM-2-53-6. The sequence goes on along the minus strand of MNHO01000013.1, from coordinate 28,261 downwards.
AAGTGCGGCTCGATACATCAGATTCGCAACGAACGACCTACCCGATAATTCCTCTCCCACCCCTGATGACAGCTGCGGCGAACACTAGGAAGCTGGGAGAAGTCATTCTCCAACGAGGCTCAACTCGAAGGTTCGACCGCTCACCGATCGCATTCTCGCAGCTATCGACAATATTGAGAACTTCGACTGGGCCGATTCCTCGCGACTACCTTCTAGAAGGCGAGAATTTAGTCGAAACATACTTCATAGCGAATGCAGTTGAGGGACTCGCTCCCGGCTCATATTTCTACGAAAGTAAACTGAACTCTCTTGAGGAATTGAAACGCGGCGAGTTGAGACAGATGTCTGCGTACTTATGCCTCGGACAACCCCTCTTCGGCGATGCTAGCGTGGTGTTTTTTCTGATGACTCGCCTTCGAGAAGTTCTTGGAGCGCTTGGCAACCGAGGATATCGCACGGCTCAGCTTGAAAGTGGAATAGTGGCCGGCAAGATCTATCTGTCAGCCTATGCGCTCGGTCTAGGGGCCTCAGGATCCACATTCTATGATGACGCGGTAACCGAGTTCTTCTCACCTCACGCGAAGGAAAAGAGTACGATGATCGCTGTCGGTCTTGGGGTTCCTGCCTACAAGGCAAGGGCAGGAAGAATACTGCCGCAGTTTACTTAGATGAGGATTTCATCATCCGCGGTTGTTTTTCCCGTTATTCAGGTACGTGCGCATGGTTTTTAGAGGGTCTTGGCAACAGGCGCAGCTCCAAGCGTGAAAGCAAAAGTGAGCAATAAGATGAAGTTCATGCAGATGCTTGATTCTCAGACCTATCGTGTTCTTCAGAAAGAGGCTAAGAATAGAGGCGCCTCGATTCAAGAATTGCTCAGAACGGTAATAATTCCCGACTGGTTGAGCGAACATAGGAGAAGGGAAAGACCCTAGCAAGGGAATCTGTTCGTCGGAACTATGTTGGCCTCCGCCTTTTCAGCGGGTCCTTGAATAGCCCTCGCAGGAACCGTTGTCTCAGTCTTTGTTGCTAGTGTTTCAAGCATCAGAATCTTTTTTTCCAGTTCGATGATCTTCTTGTGCTGGCCGAACAGCATCGAAAAGAGTAATGGCACTTCTTTGATCGTAGAGACCATGGTGCTGGCGTAGGGGGCGTAGAGCTTGCACTGGTTCAGAAGGTCCTGGAAGACAAGCTTGTCGTCGGTCCTAAGAAACTCTTGGAATTTTCTCAGTTTCACGATTTCTGCTTCCACGACCACTCGCCATGAAGGAATTGTTCTTCCCGACACTGAGCCCCCGAAGAGCTTGGACCTTGAGCAGAATAGCGGTTTTGCGCGAATAATAACAAGAGTAAGACCCGTAAGTAAAAGGCGTTGGAGATTGGTGAAAACTGATCATATTCGATAGAGCAATTAGCAACGAGGCTTCGTGAATGAGTAGATCTGAAGGGCTGGAGGCGAAAGACCCTTTCCTTAGGGATTACAAACAGAGTCTGCAAGATGTTATCAAGGGGATGAAAAAAATTGGCCCAAGCGGGCTCCAACTGCTCGTACAGGAAATGATAAGATCTCGCTGGATCAAGGACCGCCGAGCCTCCTATCCCTATGAAGTGGCGTGGGTCTTCGACCGAAGGGAAGAGGCGATCTCTGGAATTATGAAGAAGCTTGAGGAAGGAGGCGATATCGAGCCCGCAGGACTAGGACGAGGGAAAAAGGGCCCGGTCAACCCATACAAGCCTCGAACCCTCCGACTGCCAAAACAAACAATCAAGAAGCCATCAAAACCTCGGAGGAAAGACGTCTAGTCGAAATCGCGACTTGGAGTAAAGGATCGGAAGACCTTCTCCGGAGTTACTGCGGTATCATTCGCTCAGTTTCGTTTATCTGATCCGAGTAAGTCTTCAGATCCTCTTCATCCACAGTCGGACCTCGGAGTTGCTGGCGTGCCTTGTCGATGAATTCCCTAGCCAATCCATATTCCTTCGCCACGGCGTAAGCTCTCGCCATTCCCTCGAAGGAAGAACCGAGAAGGCCTGAGAGGTTGTTCTTCTGGCATGTTTCAACGGAGGTCTGCGCGAAATGTATGGCTAGCTCCGGCTGGTCCAGTGCCGAGTAGACCCGAGATATCTGCCAATCACTAATCGCAAAATTAGGAGCCCTTCCAACAAAACTCCAATGGTAGCGTGAGGAATGAGCCATGTTCAGCATCGCCTGGTCCTCGTCTCGGGTCCTTTGTTTCATATCCAAGTAGTCCCATGTCTTGTTGAAGCATTCAACTGCCATCTTTCGGTGAAATTCTTGTTCACTTTGAGTCATGGCGGTTCGTTCTGACATTTCTCTTCTCGATGGAGCGGGCTCTATTTTTTCGTCTTCTTGGGAGGTAACATGCTAGACCATTCGAGCGCCTTGGATATCCAAGAACTCAGAGTCTCCGGCCGGTCTCTCCACGTCCCAGGTACGACGACGTAATCCTTGATGGGTTTTCCCTTCATCGGCTCAAGCATTGATGCCCCCTTGTTCTTGAGAAGCTCTATTCGATCTTCCTCCGACAATCGTAGGAATGAGTCGTCTCCGAATATTCCGAAGAACATATTTCCGTTAACGAAAGCTGAGATATTGCCGAACATTGGTCGGACCGTAACGCGATCGTCTTCCGGGACGAGGGAGCGGAAAAGAGCCATCGACTCCTTGTCGGGACGCGGAATCTTCAATCCAAAGACCCAGGTTGCTTAAGCCTGCTTTACAAAGATTTGATGGAGTTCTGGGGCCACGGAAGAGCGAAGTTGACTTAGGAAGACTGGGACAGGAGAGAACGCAATGGTCTCCAAGGGAGCATTCATAGACACCAAGAGCAATCCGTGTTCATTGCCAGTAAACTCGATCAGCTTCAGCCTCTGGCTCACACGAAGAGAGCGCAAAGGCGCGATGCCTGAAGCACCTCGTGCGCCCGTCTCGGCCGCGCCAATGACCCCCTCAACGATGTCTTAGACTTCATTCCTTCCAATCCATTCCGATTACGAGTCGCTTGTCCTAGCTAATACCTCGGAAACCATAGCTGCAGAGAAGCATTCTTGACGGTTTATGATTCTGAATCAGTTGTGAATATAGCGGCAACGCCTCGATGGTCGCGCATCTTTCTCTTTTCGACAATATCGTTGACGATTAGACTTGTCGCGATGAGTCCGAGGCTCAGGAAGCCCAGATAGAAGGGAAGGCCAAAGCTCGCGGTTACCAGCGGGTTGGGGTGGCTGTTGAGGTCGAGACCCACAACATTGGCCAGTAGGTGGCTCGTACCCGAGTACGCCGGTAGGATACCATACGCGCCAAGCAGCATGGTCAGGGCGCCATGATACATCAAGAGAAAACTTAGGTAGAGCTCAGTCATGGAGCAGAGGCTGAAATAAGTCGCCAGCTTGTTCCACCAGGCCCCTGGATGGAAGCTCGAAGCCCCTAGGGCAATCAGGCTCAGGATCAACAAGAGGCTCGTGAACAAGCCTAAAGGAACGGAGAAAAATGCGCTCATGGATAGCCCCGTAGCATCAGTTTGTAAGTAGAACGGAGAAACTTGGACGGTCAGAAGCTTACTCGTCGTAACTCCCGTGAGAGTCCACCATGGCCCACTCGCCGGTCCCAGAAAGAGCGCTACAACAGCGCCCAGTAGCGCCGGGACGTCTATTCGACGTAGAAGCCGCAATTCTCGTCTATGCCAGGCTCGGGCGCCTTCACCTGCTCATTATTGGCTACGTCTTAGATAAGTGCTTCTGAGTTCATAGTCGAATCCTAACGGGTGGAAACTCAGAATCCGACGGTTGGGAAGATAGCATAAGATCTGCTTCGATCCATGTGGAGCCGAGGCTCGAAGACGCCTCTCGCTAGGCTAGCCATTTTATTAGGAACTACGACGAATCGCCAGCGAAGAGAAAATGGCGAAACAAGTAAACTGTGACTGCGGCTTCATGGTAAGAACCCAATCAGACGACGAGCTAGTCCGGCACGTCCAACTCCATGCTAGGGACATCCATCAAATGGAAGTCCCGAGAGAGAAAGCTCTTGAAATGGCCAAGCCAGTAGAAGCTACCGTCACAATCTAAGTCTTCTCGAGAACTATCCCTCACTCCGCTTGAGAGTAAGAGCGGACGCGCAGCATTGTTAGGGTTGTGGATTGGTGGATTCTCGTGGTTTCCTGTGCCTAGCATATGTTATGATCAGAATGGTCAAACCTACGAGTGCTAGTGGTATTCCTACAAGACTGACGCCCGACGATAGAAAGAGGAAGAAAACAGAAAAACCAGTGATGTAGACACCAACCATAGCAGCTCGTTCTCGGACGCTCAGTCTGAGAAGTTCTTCTTTCAACTGGGCACGGTAGCGGAGAAATAGTGTTGCGATTATTACGAAAGAAATCGCCGCGACAAAGAACAGGTATGTAAGGCCAGACTCATAGTTGTTGAATGTTAAGAGCAGACCGACTTCGTCCCCCACGAACCCTGCTCCAAGTCCGTAGAGTACAGCGTACAGCCGGTAAAGCCTCTCGTTCCTCCAAGCGATGCCCATCCAGCCAGCTACGCTAATCAACGCAATGCCATACCAGAAATGATGAAGATGGATTCCGCCCTGCATCACAACTGTGCCTGGAAACAAGATCGCGAACAGTCTAGAGCCAAAGAAACTGACTACGAAAGCCAGTGTTGCAATGAAGGTAAGCCCATGCCGGAACGGGCTGCCAAGAAGCTCTCGCGACATGCTCTCAAACTGCTCTCATATGTATTTCCCGATTGTGTGCCAGCGCGGTAGAGTGATGATTCCGGACTTAGGTCTTAGCAAAAGACATTTTTCGCGGCCACGGGTCATACAGGCCAACCAGTGTCCCGGTTGAACCTCGATTAATAGAGGCTCTTCGAGCAGATGTCTCCTCGGCAGGGATATCGACGGTGGAGTTTGGAACCTGACGGGGGCTGATTGCGTGGGGCTTCGCCTTTATTCAGACTGGGGATATCGATCCGACGCCAGATCAGTAGCACAGCAAAACACTCTGAGCCCTGTAAACGATTTCTTTCCTTTAGATTCCGCCAAGACTTATAACGCCAGTGACAAAATTCCCGTTCATGCCAAAGTTCATCGATGTGCACAAGATGAATCCTCTCACCGAGCAGCAAATCAAGCAAGCTCAGAACGCGGCAAAAGACGAGTTCGGCGTCACCCACGAGAACATAATATACAGTGAAACCGAGAACACAGTCTTCTGTGTTCTAAACGCTCCCAACAAGGAGGCCGTGGAGAAACACCACCGGAAGATTGGTATCAAGCCGGACTGGATACACGAAGTCAAGACTACAAAGTGACCTTCCGTTCTAGACTCGCACGTTTTTCTTCGGTGCTCATTTGCCGGGAACTCGCTGCGCCGAATATTTGAGTGGCTAGGTTTCGGAGGGAATCTAACGCTAGATCTTCCAGAAATCGCTTGTTAGTCCGAGGGATTGGAAGTAGGCAATTGTCTGTTCCCTTGAAGGTCTTGCGTAGTCAAGGGTCATCTTGTTCTTGTAGATCGGAATGCTAAGTTTCAGTGTCTGCTCAATCGTCAGTGCCTCGCCTCCTGTTGGCGAGTTCGAGTTGGTCCATTCGGCCAGGTGATTCTTCGAACTGAAGAACACCATGTTGTTCGAGCAGGTCAACACGATGTTTTCCCACCACTTTGATGCGGGAAGTGCTAGATAGACTAGCGGCTGGTTATCAGATTGTAGAGAGACCTGCCTTTGATCCTTGAGATGAATCTTGATCTCTTCCGAGCAATGGTGGCAGTATGAGGAGATCCGCTGTTCCTTTCCTAGAGTTACGTGAATTGCCACGGCGTCCCACGCGCAATTCGCAAAATACTCCTTGTCCTTCCCGGCCACCTTAACTCTGAAAGGTGTCACGATGCTTGAGAATGGAAATGCCATCAGGATTCTCTGCGTGCCCGTTAGAAGCGCAATGTGTCGAGCGGACTGGAGTTCGACTAGCAGGTTGAACGCAGATGTTCTGTCCAACCTGAACTTTCGCATGATCTGTTCCAGCACTGGAGCAGTGGCATGTTCCTCAAAATGTTCGAAGATGTACTTTCTAACGCTCTTCCGGAGATTCTCCGAAGTACTGGACTGAGACATGATGGATAGCCTAGGCTACAATTCGTTTAGGCAGGGTAACACGAGGCAGACTCTTTTCTATTTCTGTTCTGGAATGTTCGAGCCAAGGTGGGAGTGCGAGGCGCGTCCCTAACTGCTCAGGAGATTCGTCGATAGTAAATCCAGGCTGGTCCGTGGCCACCTCGAAGAGAACTCCACCGTGCTCTCGGAAGTATATGGAACGGAAGTAGTTACGATTAATCACCGGAGTCACGTTTAGGTCTGCTTTGAGAATCTCCTGACGCAGATACTTCTGGTGTTCGTCGTCTGAGGCGCGGAACGCCACATGGTGGATTGTTCCAACGCTTACGAATCCACGCTGAGCATTCGGCCGAGAAACAATATCCACAATCGTCCCAGCGACTCCCTTTCCTGCCTCATACCTGAAACGGTTCTCCTCTTGGCCGACCGGCCGAAAACCTAGAGTATCGACCAACACTGACTCTGTTCTCTCCAAGACCTCCTCTGAAAGTGTGACGCTATGAAATCCTCTGATTGCATGCTCCCTCGGGACAGGACCCTGTATCCAGCCAGTTCTCTCCTCGATTTCCCTGTTTCCGACCAACTCCAAGCCCTGTCCATCATGATCTTCAAAAGAAAGCACAGTGTCGCCGAAGCGTTTGCGAGGAGCTTCTAGAGAAACGCCGTGCGACTTTAGTCGATCCTGCCAGTACGGTATTGATTCCCATGCGATCGAGAAGGAAGTGTTTGTAGCTTGCCCGGCACCCTTGCGACCTCTAGGCTGACCAGGCCACGGGAAGAAAGTTAGAACAGTTCCAGGATGTCCAATCTCGTCACCGAAATAGACATGATATGTGCTTCGGTCGTCATAGTTGACCGTCAGCTTGATGAGACGCAAGCCCAGAATTTTGGTAAAGAAGTCAAGGGTCATCTGAGCGTCGCTGGATATCGCGGTGACATGGTGTAGACCGAGGACGCCTTTGACCATGGCGATGCCGACTGTGCGAAGCTGTATTACGTCTTTATGAAGCGACAGGTCGAATCGAGAAAGGCAGTAAATACTCACCGTCTAAACGACGGCTTGCTACATTTGAGCAAGATTGAGGTTAGAGCTTCTGGCCGTTGGCGAGCAGTTGAGATCCTGGGCGGCCTCATAGTTATCGCCCTGGCGATCTTTGCATTGGCTGATCCTCAGTTTACAATACAAACCTTGGTAATTGTAATTGCAGCGGGCTTGATCATCGGCGGTCTCCTCAGAACTGGCGTCGGCGCCTTCGCGACAGTCTTGCCCTCCGCACTGAGAAGCCTGAACGTAACCGGAGGCGTCATCGCTTTTGTTCTCGGAATTGCAGCCCTGCTCGATCTGCAGGCAGCAGCCGCTACTCTCGTCGGAATTCTCGCTGTAGCCCTGCTCCTTGTTGGAGCGGTCGAAATTGGGGTAGGGGTCGCAAGACACCCGCCAATATGGCTCAGGCTCGTGATTGTAGCGATTGGAGCTCTAACAGTCATCCTGTCGGTCTACGTCATTCTCAACATGTCAATAGGGCAGAGCATCCTTGCAGCCATTCTAGCTTTCGCCTTGCTACTGGTTGGGATCAGAAACATCGTACACGGTTTGACCGGCCACCACCCGGTCGCAACACCAATCGAGTCCGCTGTAACCGCGGTTTGATCGGAATCTCTGGAAACGTATTCTTGGAATATCTGTCGAGTTCTTGATTTCACCATAGCGGCGTGAAGTCTTTCATCGTTCCGCCGGTGTACGAGAATGTCACAGTATCTACCGGCAAACTAGAGTCTAGTAGATTTGCTCTTGCAGTAACTCCCGGGTAGGGTCGACCGCCCCAGCGGTAGTTCACCTTCCAGTAGGAAAAATCTCCTTGTACAATGTTGGCCCTCTCCATCGTACGCCATGTTCCCAGGTATTGGAACGAGGGATTGAACAAGCTCACACTCCAACCCGAAACCGGTCGCTTACTTGCGACGCCGAACTGATACAGGAAGGCGGATCCCTGTGGAATCTCTGAGGCTGGGCCACCCGAGAGCCCGATGTCGAAGTATGTTCCAAGTCTACGGTCAGGGAGGAAGCTTCCGAATTTGGTCCACGCTACTCCTGTTGTGTTGTAATACCAGTTAACGAGGCTCCGTGGCTGGCCGTCAACAGTGACGGGCTCCCATTTCATTTGTAGGTAGATCGGGGTGGAGAGGTTCTGTGGATTAAGAGTGGTCTGCGAGTGATACCAGAGATGTTCCCACATGTATCCGCCACAGTTGGCGTTGCCATCACACGTCTCCCAGGATGAGCCAGAGATGATCATGCTGCTATTCGGTAGGAGGAAGACGTCGGCCCTCCATCCAAAATCCCAGCCGTCAATACAGCAGTTAGGCGACTGGACTCCCATACCTACCATCAAGAAATTGTCAGGCGCCAAGATGCGCGGATTGGCCATAGATATGCTGACTCCAATCTCGACGCAGCAGATTCTGTACTGGCTCGAGTTATAGTAAGCCCCTACGTAGGGATAGAAGGGCTGGCCGAGCGTAAGTTCTCCGGGATTCGATGAGATGGAAGAAGCGTACAGAACACTTGGGTCCCAAAAATCACGAGCCACAAGCGTCCATATAGAGACGGTCAATACTAGAGCAAGTCCAACTCGTCTCACATCCTCCATCCTGATAGCGCCCCACCAACCCGGCATCTTGGGCAATCGTAATAGTGACGGCAGCCCCAGTTCGGTAATACTTCCTGCCAGTGCAAAGATTCCCCATGATGGAGCAAAAAGATAGAGTGAGCTTCGATCACAGCCTGGACACTCAGGCGTCCAGAAAACCGCGGACATGAAGAGTAGCGAGACTATTCCGGAAGTCGCGCCTATCTTCAGAGAACGTCCCATTCGTGCTGCGAGTATTCCTGTAGCAATCTGAGGTACTCCTATGAGTAGTACTGTTTGAAAGGTCAGGAATAACGGTAGGTATGTAACGCCAGAGAACCACGCACTCAGAGGATACCAGATCATAACAACGCTCAGAATAACCCCGCTAAGGACGGCTAAGGCTGGGCGTATTCTGTGGTCGAGTGCATCTCCTTTTGAGGCCGCCCTGACAAGAACCGGTAATGCTCCGTAGCAGAACATGATTCCGGCTAGTCTGAAGCCCACGAGACCATCCGGTCCCGCATAGTAGCATTCGGGCTGCCAGACTCCTCCAGGTGCATAGATAGGGCAGGCCACATAGAACAAGAACCAGACTAGGAGAGCGTTGAGAGCGATCTGGATAACTGCCCATCGAGGGCGGAGAAGATAGGCGGCGACGATTCCCCAGACCGCAAAGGATGCCATGTCGACGAAAAGTCTGTTTCCTGAGAGGTTGTAGTACCAGTCCGGCTGATGCGTCAGATGGAAATAGAAGTCCGTCTTCTCGAACAGGTAGGGAGGGAGCCACGGGAAAACGACTAGTAGAATAATTCGGAGAATGTTCTTGGGAGTGAGTCGAATAAAACTCGTCATCTGATCGACAAAAGAGAATCGGCGCTTTTGGGTCTTGCCCCTTGTCAAGGCGGATTATTCCCGTGAGAATAATGCCTCATGTAATAATTCGAGGGATGGGTTGGTCGTTTTATTGTGAGAATAGTGCGGGGTCTAGCTTCTGATATATCGACTGGTACGCCTGGATAAGGGCGAGGTTCATTCGGACCACATTCACATACGGGTCGCCAAAAACCCGTAACGTCCGTTCTACGTTTTGACTAACAAGGCTATAAAGTTCAGATTGCGTAATATTTGTTACAAGCGATATTCGTTGTGTTTGAAAGAGTGCATCCTCAACAGTGATGTCCGGGTCCACGCCAGAAGCTGACAACGTCACGTTCCGGGAATGGAAAAAGAATGGCTGAGAGAAGTTTTGAGCGATAAGATACGAGCCTACTGCCCTGCCGTTGTTTCCGCTAAGATGAGCTACAGAGCCATTCGCTTGATCACGTAGCAGGACTTGAGCAAACCCTGTCACTGCCAATGGGAAGACCAGGCCGCAGAGTATCATTGAGATAATGGCTAGTTTTAGTGCGGGTCCATAGTTTCGTTTGACTTCATTCTTGATGCTCAACTTGATTCTATCCTCCTATCGATAGCAGTGCTATGTCAATGACCTTGATTCCGATGAAGGGCACAATGATTCCCCCGACTCCGTAGATGAGCGCGTTCTTGATGAACAGAGCCATAGTGCTGGTGGGCTTAAACCGAATACCTCTCAACGCGAGAGGGATTAGAAGCGGGATTATGATGGCGTTGAAGATGAGCGCCGATAGCACTGCAGTATTCAATCCGAGTCCAAGAATATTCAGAGCCTTCAGTTCTGGAAGGGTAGATGCGAACATTACTGGAACTATCGCGAAATATTTGGCGACATCGTTGGCGATGCTGAACGTCGTCACGGCCCCGCGGGTCATGAGCAGCTGTTTTCCGAGCATGACTACCTCTATGATCTTGGCCGGGTTCGATTCTAAGTCTACCATGTTAGCGGCTTCCTTGGCTGCTTGAGTTCCAGAATTCATCGCTAGACCCACATCAGCTACGGCCAACGCGGGTGCATCATTGGTGCCGTCCCCGATCATGGCTACGACTCGAGTCTCAGCTTGCTCTTTCGTCACAATGTCATACTTGTCCTCTGGCTTCGCCTCTGGCCTGAATTCATCAATCCCCACTTCGCTAGCAATACTCTTCGCTGTGAGGGGCTGGTCACCAGTCAGCATGACAGGCCGAATCCCCATAACCTTGACCGACAGAATTTTCTCCCTGATACCTGGCTTGAGAACATCCTTGAGCCGGATTACTCCGATAACTTCCCTGTTCCTCGTCACCGCCAGGGGTGTATCTCCTTGGCTAGAGATCCTATCGACTAGAGCATCGAAGTTTGATGGGATGGAGCGTGCAATCTTCTTGATAGCGTCGGGAGCACCTTTGATTATCTCAGTCTCATCCTCGGCGATCGCCGATCCGGCTTCTTGGTGAGCCTCAAACTTTCTTCGTAGTCTCCCGCGTTCGCGTCCTGACTTGTCCCCTTTAGGCAGCATGAATCCTGTGCCCTGAGATATCTTTACGCCACTCGTTCGGGTGCTCGCGGAAAACTCGTAGACTTCAGAAACCCCCAATGCGTTCAATTCCCTGGGTACGAAGCCGTCCTCGTAAGCGAGCCGTATGAGACTCCGGCCTTCAGGTGTATCGTCATGCCAGGACGAGAGAAACGCTGCTTCACCCACCTCCTTCTCAGTGTGACTGTTTACGGGGATGAATTCTACCGCTTGTCTGTTGCCGACCGTGATCGTTCCGGTTTTGTCAAGGATAATCACATCCGTATCTCCTGCTCTCTCAACTGCCCTTCCTGACTTGGCTACGATTTTTCTCCGATAGAGTCTGGAAACTCCCGAAAGACCAATAGAAGGAAGCAAGGCCCCGATTGTTGTTGGTAAGAGACAGACGTAGAGCGCGATCAAGACTGAAAGGTCTACTGCAAGATCGAGGGTTATCGAGAGGCCGAGAAGTGCAACAACAATTATTGTGAATATGGCCGTCAGACCGATCAACACACTGGTCACGGCCACTTCGTTAGGCGTCCGAGGCCTCTTCGAGGACTCTACCAGCCTAATCATCTCGCTGATGTAGGTATCCTCTGGGTTCACCGTGACCCTGGCGGTGAGAGTATCGCTGATCACTTTCGATCCTCCGATGACCTCGTCTCCAGGTGCCTTTCTTACGGGTGTAGATTCTCCGGTTAGGAGGGACTCGTCGACCATTCCAATTCCCTCAAGCACTTCCGCGTCGATAGGGACGACATCGTTCTTCTCAAGCAGAATCAGATCTCCTTTGCGAAGTGCAGTGGATGGTGTCGTAACGATCCTCCTAAGATCGGCCTCAGTCACTATCTTCTTGCTCTGGACTTCCGATTCTAGACTTCGCAAGCTGCTAGCGGTGTTCTTCGCCTGGGTCTCTGCCAATGCGTCAGCTAGAGTGCTGAACCAGACTGTGAGGAGAACTATCAAGGCAACTTCGACATAGTAGATTCTCATGCTCGAATTTGCAACTGGATAGAACGCGGGAGGATAGATCGACATCGCTGTGACTATGAAGAACGTTAGTTCTACAATGAACATGACAGGATTCGCGAGCAGGGATACTGGATTCAGTCTGACCAACGAATCGAGTAGCGTTTTGGTCGAGGTGAGGTTGCTTCGGAAACGCGCTGAGGTTTGTCTGGCTGGCTTCGAAGTCATTATTGTCAGAACCCGTTCACGCGTTTCTGGAAGAATTCGAGAACGGGTCCAAGTGCTAGGAAGGGGAAGAATGTGAGAACGACGAGCAGGAGTATGCTGCCAACCAGAACAATGGTGAACGTGATGCTGTCTGTCCTAAGACCAATCTCTGTGGATCTTTTGCGATTGATCATTGACCCGGCTAGGGCAAGTAGGAGCCCGATTGGGGCGAAGCGGCCAATAAGCATGACCAGCGCGGTGGATATGTTGAAGAACGGCGTGTTTCCGGCAGTGCCCAGAAAGTCGGAGCCACTGTTCGATGCTGCTGATGTGAATTCGTAGAAGATTCGAGTAAAGCCGGTTGAGCTTGTTGAGACCCCTATCGCGGATGCTGCGCCAGTTGCATATGCGAGGACTGTCGGGATGAGAATTATGATTGGATGAATAAGGAAAGCGACCATTACGATTTTGACGTCGCGCGCGTTGATCTTCATTCCTAGATATTCGGGTGTTCGGCCAGACATCAGACCCACAATGAAGACAGTGATGATGATGTACATCACCATGTACATCAGACCCACTCCTTTGCCTCCAGGAGTGGACTGGATCAGCATGCCCATGAAAGCGGATAGTATGACCAGGGGATGCATCCCTGCCAGGCTCGCGTTCACCGAGCCGGTCGTAACAGCTGTCGTAACAACTGTCCAGAGGGTTGAGAAGAAACCTCCGAAACGGACCTCTATCCCTTGGCCAAGGGCGTATCTTGGAATGAAAGCTAGCAACAGATCAATTGCGAAGAGAGCGTAGGCGCCAATGATAATGGGACGAGCTTCCCGTCGTTTTCCTAGCAACTGTCCGAATACGAAGCATAGACTGGTCGGGATGAGTAGCATGAGGAGAATCTGGAAAATGTCTGAGGCTGGATTCGGGTTCTGAAATGGGTAGGCAGAGTTTGCTCCGTAATATCCTCCACCGTTCGTGCCGATTTGCATAATGCTGACAAGCGATGCGACGGGTCCCACCAGAATTGTCTGGGTTGTTCCCTCCACTGTTTGGACGGTTTGATAGCCTCCAATGGTCTGAGGAACGCCCAGTCCGACAAAGATGAGGGCGGCGACGAAACAGAGCGGAAAGAAGAGTCGGGTCAGGGATCGAACAAAGTCTGTGTAGAAGTTTCCCAAATTCTGACTGCGAGAAATGAATCCTCGGACCATGGCCACGGCCACGCAAAGACCTGTTGCAGCACTAGTGAATTGTAGGAATTGGACTGCGGTCATCTGGCTGAGATAGGAGAGTCCAAGCATCGATGACACAGGATAACAGTTCGGCGGATTGGTGCACCCTTCTCCATTGTAGTGTTGAAGGTTCGTGTTGGTCGCGAAGCTGATGACCTGCATGAAAGCTAGGTCGAGGTTGAGACCCGGAAATCCCTGAGGGTTTAGCGGTAGAATGTTTTGGAAAACGAATATGGTGAAGGCGAGGCTCATTTGGAAAATATTTACGATCATCGCGGAGAGGAAGTACTCCCTCCATCCCATGCCTCTAGTTGGATCTACGTCGAGTAGCCGGTAGATCCGATTCTCAATCGGGCTAAGGACCCTGTCTATCCGACTAGGTGCGCTCGTGAAGACGCTAGTGATGTGGGGTGCGAGAAGCCGTCCGAGAATTATGGCCGTAGAAAGAATCAGTAGAAGTGTGAGAAAGTCGCCGGGCTGTATCATGGCAGGAAGGCTCCCATTTGCTGAGCAGCGGTCTCATGATTGGCTCGGTACTAGTCTTTGTGGCTAACGGCCACCGACGCGTGAGCGGTTGGATTGAGAAACTCGCCGGTGAGTCGGGCTCCCTTGTGGGTTTTCAGGACGATGGAGCTGACGGTGCTCTTGACACCCTTGATTTTCATGATCTTGTTCTTCAGGACATCCCTGAATTCCTCGATATCGTCTGCTGAGACGAGGGTTACGATGTCGAACTCGCCGGTAACCTCGTAGAGCTCCTCAATATTGTCCAGTTTGGCTAGAGCCTGGACTACTTCGTCCATGTGGGCTGACTCGACGAAAATGTCCACGAATGCGAGCAGAGGAGCCATGATGGTTCATCGTTTCGGTTCTTCGCTTGCCCGCAATCCCGCGATTTATAGATTCCCTACCCAGACTGACGTTTCGCAGAATGGAATCCCGGGTCCAAGGACGATCCACTTTCCTATACCCGTCAAGCCGGGAGGCGCCCATCATTTAGATAAACTACGCCAGCGTCACGATGTTCAGAAAGGAGCGTTTGTCCTACGGAAGTCTACGACACGATACTGGATGCTATCGGAAATACTCCTCTGGTTCGGCTGACCAAGATATCCAAGGGCACAAAACCAAGGATTCTTGCGAAACTTGAGAATCTTAACCCTGGCGGTAGTGTAAAGGATCGGATCGGCAGAGTCATGATAGAGGAGGCGGAGAAGAAAGGTCTCCTCAAACCTGGCGGGACGATCATAGAGCCGACGTCTGGGAACACTGGTACCGGGCTCGCGATGGCTGCATGCGTCAAGGGGTACAAGATGATCTTTACAATGCCTGACAAAATGAGCGAGGAGAAGAGAGGTCTCCTACGAGCCTATGGGGCCCGCGTGGTGGTAACTCCCACGAACGTCTCACCGAGTTCGCCTGAGCACTACATCAAGGTAGCCGAGCGACTTGCCAAGGAAACGCCAAACTCCTTCATGCCTAACCAATACGTGAACAAAGCGAACCCTATGGCCCACTACCAGACGACCGGACCGGAGATATGGAGGCAGACTGGCGGAAAACTAGACGTTTTCGTCTGTGGGATGGGGACAGGTGGGACAATCAGCGGGACTGGTCGATTCCTGAAAGAAAAGAAGAAAACCATCAAAGTGGTCGGTGTTGATCCTGACGGGTCAATATTCTACTCGCGCTATCACGGAACAAAAGAAGAACCCCACCAGTACCGATTGGAAGGGATCGGAGAGGATTTCATGCCCAAGACCATGAACATGAAAGTGGTAGACGATGTTATCACGGTCTCAGACCGGGACGCGTTCCGTCTTACCCGGCGACTCGCTAGGGAAGAGGGAATACTTGTCGGCGGATCTGGGGGGGCAGCAGTCTTCGCGGCTTTGAAGGTCGGGGAAGCTATGAGTAAAGAGCAGACGGTTGTCACTCTCCTTCCTGATAGTGGGCGGAACTATCTCGGCAAGATCTTCTCTGATCAGTGGATGAAAGCACAGGGCTTCCTTTAGCGGGGAGAGAGGACTTGAGAGATCGGGACGTGATGAATCTCCTTGACCAACTGGAGCTATACACGCTAGACAGTGGCCGGAAAGAGCCTTCTCAGAAAGACTACTGGCTCTTCGTCTACAAGAGCATGAAGAGCGGACTGTTAATGACGAAGAATATGGAAAAGCACCTTCGCTACAAGCTGAAGGCCCTAGACATTCAACCGTAGAGATACAGAGCGTTTGATGCAGGCTCGGTTCTGGCAAAGGATAAGGAGATAACAGAGGATTCGATAGCTTTGCGACTATGACAGTCGCGACAGTGGAGAAGGACATGCGGCCCTGCGAAGTAGTCTGCCCTAAGCACGGGGTTCAGTGCAAGCTGAAGATGTTTGAACAGGACGCCTTCCCGATGCATGCTCACATGATTGATCAGAAGATGTGCACCTGGAAAAAATAGCCCTCTCCTTACCCACATCGAGCCAAAGAACCTCTCGGTCTTAGGACGAGAACTGTTCCCGCAACGACAACAGCGATTATCCCTGCGAGAACGCCGCAGAAGATAGCGGGGGCAAGTCCCAGAATCGTAGAGGGGGCGGGTGCAGCCGGCAATACAGCAGCGACGTGCACATTGACGGTTGCATTGTGCAGACTGGTTCCGTTCCGTGAGGGATGTAGACTTTGCTCAGAAAGGTCTCCTAGCCTACAGATTCTGTTTCGGTCCAGTGGGAACAATGATTGATACGGAAACTCCTAGAAACCTGCTATGTCGAAGGCCCACTCTTGGGCGGAGTCTTCCTGATGTTGACCGTCGCCGACACTTCTCTTGTCTCTGTGTTCTCAACGACTAGAAACCATTTGCCGGTTTCAGGAGATTTGAACTCCAGTGTTGCCTTTTCGGTATCCTCTTCGCCTGTTTCGCTCCAGAACTCTTCGCCGAGGTCTAGGCTCGTCAGGTTATCTTCGTCAAGAAGGTAGAAATTGACTCGGCCGCTCGCGGTCACTTCGCATGTAATTGATTTGCCCTGGTCCAACTGTACGTCGTAGCTGGCATAATCTCCTCTGTCAATTATTGTCGGTTTGCCGAACTCCGGTTCTGAAGGGGTAGGGCTCGGTGAGGTTGGAGTCATTGCAGAGGTCTTTGGTGGAATCGGCTTCAGCATTCCCTGGTTTGGAGCGTTAGGTTTCATGGGGATAGACTTGGCGGGACTGACTACTCCGGGGATCGTCTTGGGTGGCGTGACCTTCGGGATCATTGCCTTCTGAAAGTCGGACTTTAGTTGTGACGGAGACTTTGGCGGTTCATATTTTGCAAGAGGTTTCGGCTCGGTTCTTGCCGGCGCTTGATGGGGTCTTCCCGTCTGTTTATCTTGGGTTCTTTCACGAGAATATTTTGATTCCGGTAGTCCCAGTTGGTTTGCGGGTTTCTTGGTCTGTGAGCGGCCAGTTCCGCCCACAGCATTGCCGATGGGCAATAGTGTGGTGACAGATAGCGTGGCGATTATCAGCAGTCCGGCAATGGTCCAAGAGAGGGCTTGGAGAAGAGCGACTATCGTAAGGAGTATACTGGCAAGGTTTCCCAGTAGCATTAATGGCTTAGAGGCCAACTTGGGCTCGTCCGTCTTAGGATCGAATTTCCCTGTAGCTGGCTCAAAACGTCGCTGTAACGGTCGGGAGCGGGTGGCGGGGGTCGGGCGCGTCTATCTGATTTGGTTCTTGTTGTAGTAGATTAGGGCTCGATTCTTGCTCCGTTCCAACTGTGCCCGGAACCAACCATCAGTATCGGCTCGTCCCGCCCATGAAACAAGTTGAATGCTTCGAGTCCTCGCTCTCTTCTCTTTTTTCGCTGTACGAACGGACCCAATTGCACCAATCAGACTCGAGAACACTTCTTGGATTCCTCGGGTTATCCTCGCCCAATCTTCTCGTGTTTCCATTTTCTCTTTCACCGAGAGACAATGTTGCGTCCGATCGGATTATCTTTGAGCAAGCGAGCGCCGGCATCAGTTTGAGGGGCACTGTACGGTACCGTCTAGCTGGCGTGCGCCGGTACTCGCCTTATATCACCGTCCCGAGAACTTCCACTCGTGTAAGATATGTTCGAGCTATTTCTAAGGATTCAACCTGACGAGAGAAACGAGGATCCTCACAATCGTCTGAGCAAGAAGTTCCCGGGAGCGAGGATCGCGTTGTGGTGCAACGATCATACAGATATTCTGGAGATCGAATCTGACGGTCTTGATTCTTTTCAGGAGATGCAGAAGGAGCTCGTCTACTATTCCAAGGAATATCAGAGCAAGATCATTGCGAAGACTCTGTGCCAGGACAAGTTTCAGATGGTTGTCCGCACCTGTATCTGCGGTGTCGGACAGGGAACCTCTGTAGGCTCAATTGTCCGGGCTAACAATTTCCTCCAGATGCCTCCACCCGTTTTCTTCGGAGGATGGGAGTATCACCGCCTAGTAGGCTTCGAAGACAACGATGTCAGGGGTCTACTCAAAGGCCTGGACAAGATGGGCAAGACGGAGGTGTTGCACAAGGGGTCTGCTGAAGGCATGACTGACGACGCTTTCCTCTTGTCACTGAGCAGTCTGTTTGGAAATTTGACTGAGAAGCAGATGAAGGCTTTGTTGGCGGCGATTGAGGGAGGATATTACGAGATTCCGAAACGGACGACTGCGGATGAGTTGGCTGGGAAACTGGGAACGCCGCGCAGCACTCTTGAGGAGCATATTCGTAAGGCGGAGAGCAAGATTGTCCTGGCGATGGCCCCGTACATGATGATGTATGCTAGGGTCCCAGAGTCGCCGTTTACCAGCAAGACTCGGGCTGCGACGGATCCTGTTGGGACCCGATTCCTGAAGCAGCTCGCTGTCCAGACAGCAGCAAAGACGAGAAACAACTGAAACCCGCATAATAGTCGTTGACCATTCGCCCCCACACATCTACCGAGAAAGAAAGAGACTGGCCGTTAGCCCAGAACTGGAAATAGGATCAACCGGAACTGTCACTCGAGGATGGGTCGATTTCAAAAATATTCTAGAATTCTAGACCATTCGAGACTTTACTCGGAGATGTTAGGTTGGACGTTTGGTTTGTCATCGGGGATTCTGGAGAATTAGCATGAAGGTGGACAGTTTTTCGATTCCAAGGCAACTCTAAGACGTTTTGCAGGGGACTATCAGGGTTAGGCCCGGGATCTTCTACTGCTGGGCGATGGTGGAGCCGGTGGAGTGTCCGCTGGTATCGTGGTCTCTATGGATCAGATCGTAGTGGTTGCGGCATAGGTTCCTGCCGCAGTTGCTGCAGAACTCTGTGGCGGGCTCGGCGCAACGTTTCTCATGCTCCTCCAGTTCATCTGGACTGCCGAATCCCCCGATGTCGCCGACTTCTACCTCCTGACACGTCTTCAGCGCAGGATTCAGGGTGACATTCGGGCTAGGAACCGATTCGACGATGGCCGAATGAGCAGTCTTTGTCCTGGTGCGAGGATGAGTCTTGCTTTTTGCATGCGCTCTGGATCTTGTATGGGCTTTAGATTTTGAACGGGTCTTAGGTTTCTTCTTCGAATTCATTAGGACCGAGTGTTAGGAGGCTCATGGTTGGTCAAATTCCACACCTAACTCATGCCTTGAAAATCTGGTAACAGTCCCAACAATGCGCCTCGTGAAACACGAAAGCCTTGGGCACTTGCTAGTGCAAGAAAAATGGAGGCGACCTAGGCTGCGATATTTTCTGTCTTCAGCCTAGGTACTTCGAAGAATGGCGCTAGTGTAGCCTTCACAGCCCGCTGTGCCTCAGGGCTGAGCTGTTCGAAGCCCTTTCCACAGCTCGGACATGCCTCGAAGCTCTCTCTGTCAGATTTCTTGACGAACCATTCTCCACAATGCCAGCATTTCACGACTGGTGTAACACACATTTCTACTGTCTCACCTCCCTCGACGACTGATCCATTAGGTCGAGTCTGCCTCCAAGTCCCGATTTAAGGGCAACGATTCCAGCCGCTCCTCCGAGCGTGGCTATTGTCCGCTCCACGTACATCAGGGGTGTTATCACTGCCCAGACTGGTCCAGTGAGGCTCAGGATGCTTATGCTGAGAATGTTCAGCGTGACTTGCTCAGTGATGGCGATGTAGAAAGTCAGTAATCCGATTCGTGGATTGCTTTTCAGTCGAAAGGCTACGGGCAGGGAGACGATGACGAAAAGGTACGGGACGAGCCAGAAGAGAGTGCCGCCTTTGGATAAGGCGATGTAGTAGACTGCGCCTGCTAGGACATAGGCCCATGGGACGATGGGTCCCAGACGGTAGTGGAAGGCTATGCTTCCAGCTCCGACAGCGACTAGGGGGATGAGGAGTCCGGGTAGTCCGAAGACTTGGTAGAAGCTGGGCTGTCCAAGGGCCATTCCTAGGCTGCCGACGAATACTGTTGCGAATGCCGGGATGGGTCGTAGGAGTGCGGCGATTATTGGTAGCATGACGATTTCGAGGGTGATGAAGCCAGGACCACCGATGAACGGCGTCAGCGGGATGAACGTTGTGATAATGTAGGTAGCTGCCAGGCCAGCGGAGAGGGTTAACTCTGCAGTTTTAGGAACCCATTGTCTTCTATTTTCTGGTCTAATCATTCTGCCTCCCTACTCCGGGGTTTTTTGCGGGGCGCAACGGGTGGGAGGCCCCACTCACGCGCCTGAAACTCGGCCCGCGAAGCATTTCGATTTAAGACTTGTGAGGATCGGGAGGCTGCTCACTATCAGCATCAAGCGAGTCGGTTTTGTTACTGGGCTCGAAGAGTGCCGGTTAGAAATAGACTATGACCGGCCGCGATTTTTTCCTTGATGAGTCGACATGAAATCCAAGACGAAACCCAAGAGCAACACGCATACCGATCCAGAGCATCATACAGGTACGCCCCATGCGAATCCGCACACTACTTCGAGCACTTATCCAAATCCGGCGCATCATCCAACCACTTTCGAGAGTCCAACCCATGGCCATGGCGCTCTTGAGAGCCTGAAGGCCAAGACTTGCGAAGAGGTCGAGACTGGTGGTTTCGGATCGTTCGACGAGACAATGGCGACGAGCAATCGTTGCACTGAGCGGGCCACGGAGTTCTGCAACAGTTGCGGCAAGAGCTTGTGCGGCGTCCACTATGATGCGCTTCACCGGGGCCATGAGAGCTTCAGCGGCCAGAGCACTGGTCACGGACTGATTCACCACTAGACTATAGCACGGATCAAGAATCATACTCTCCTTTTTCTTTGTCTGTCTTATCGGAGAATCAGTGTCAACCACGATACTCACGTGCCTTTCCGGACAGGGATGAGTTTCTCGATGAAACCGAGCTGGTCGTTAAGTATCGCTACTTTGTCTCGCTCATCGGTCCTCTAGAAAGAGTCGACGGCCATGGTCGAGATATCCATCGAGAATCTTACGAAACATTACGGAACCCTCGTGGCTCTCGACAACGTCAGCCTCGCGATAGCTTCAGGCGAAGTTTTCGGACTCCTCGGCCCCAACGGAGCCGGCAAGAGCACTCTTCTGAAGACTCTAGTCGGAATCCTCAGACCCACGAGCGGGACGATCCGAATCGGCGCCATAGACATCGTCGCGGACCCGGAGAAGGCGAAGAAGATGATCGGGTACTTGCCGGAGAACCCGAGTCTCTACACCGGGCTTACCACGCAAGAGTTTCTACAGTTTGTGGGCAAGATTCGAGGGGTCGCAGATGATCTTCTCGACCGGAAGATTTCCGAGTCGCTCAAGAGCTTCGGCTTGGAGGAGAAACGGAACAGTCTGGTTGGAACCTTGTCAAAGGGGATGAAGCAGAAAGTGGCGTTGATTGCTACGAGTCTGCACAGTCCCCAGGTTCTGGTGTTGGATGAGCCGTTGACAGCATTAGATCCCAAGACGCGCGTTTCAGTCAAAGACTGGATTGGTGGACAGACGACGAGGGGCGTAACGACGATATTGTCTACTCACGATCTGGATGTAGCTCAGACCCACGCCGGAAGGATTGCGATCATCGATCATGGAAAGATCGTGGCAGTGGGCGACATTGAGAGTCTTCGGCATATGGCGAACACTGCGAGCGATGCGAGATTAGAAGACGTGTTCTTGCGATTGACTGAAGAGAAGGGCGAGGACCCAGCTCGACGATGAGAGTTGCGAGTCCACTCGGAACTGTTGGAATCCTGGTTCGATACTGGGTAAAAGGGCGATTCACCAAGGCAACAATTCTAGGCCTAATTATCGGCGAAGCTTTCTCTGTAATCTTCATCCTCTTCGGCAGTTCTACGTACCTCTCGTTTTCGAATAGGGTTGGCTTGACAACCGGCCTTTCTGAAGTTGCCGGCAGTCTCGTCCTCGCACTGTATCTTGTTGGGCTGATACAGAGCGGCTTCAACGGCGGCGGGCTGCCTGCCAGTTCGAGCGATGTCGACTATGTCTTTACATCTCCTGTGCCACCGCGGGAGGTCTTCGCAGCCAAGGTCCTGCTAAACTCACTCACCACTGTGCTGTTCGGGTTTCCCCCGATAATCGTCCTCTACCTGCGATTCTCCGCATACTATCACACTCCCATGACTGCCGCCATTCTGGCAGGGCTCGTAACTCTTGTCTTCCTCGTAATCGGATTGCTGCTTGCCGCGGACATCACCCTCTCGCTAGGCCACGGGATCGGAGAGCGGAAGAAACTGTGGAGAAACCTGTTCATCATACTTGTCCTAGTTCTTAGTCTGCTTCCGATTACTCTGCTAATCCCTGGAATCCCCGTAGAGATTGCGGACGTTACCCGGGTCCTGCCGAACGGGCTCGCTGCAATAGTCAGTGTCGGTCTTGTCAGCGGGACCCCGGGAGGCCTCGACTACCTCGTCGATCTTCTGCTGCTGTTTGCTTGGCTTGGAGCCTTTCTGGTTCTTGGTGTGCGGATGGCACGCGGACACTTCTACGAACTTCTCGAAGTCTCAACACCAGGCGCGGAAAAATTCGACCACCCGAACCAAACCTCTCGCCTGGACCCGCGTGGCAAGTCGATCTGGGCGATAGTGCGGCTGAAAGAGAAAATTCTGATCAGCCGGACCCGTGAGGCACGGGCGCTCTTCATCAATGCCATGTTTCTCTCAGGATTTCTGGTCATCTACGCATTGTCCGGGTCTTTCCAGTCTTCGCCAACCTCGTTTCTCTTCATCCTCTTCATTATCGGATCTTTCGGGTCTGGGACCGCGTCCCGCTGGATTGAGAAGGAGCGCCTCTGGATCCTAAAATCATCACCGGTCAGTATGCGGAGATACGTGAAGGAAGTGTACCGGGCGCGGGTTGCACCCCTGTTGATCTATCTCATCCCCGTGACCATAGCGGTGGGAGTTCCCCTGGTCTTGAGCCAGCTGTCAACGCCATCGTTGCTGTTGGGTGTGGTCTTGGCGCTTCCAGGCGCGTTGGAGATTGCAGGCATTACAATGGCTGGTGGAATGTACTTTGCCTCACGATATGGCCAGAGTAGCGCTGACGATATTCTGTCGTCGCAGGCGCAGGAACTAGCGGATATTCGAAGGTTCCTCTTTCAAACAATCATCAACTTGATCATGGTCTCACCCATTATTCTGTTAGTATTAGTGTCAGAGGCCGTTGCAACAATACTGGGACCAGGCGCGCTTCCACTAATCGCCGTTGGTCTGGTGTCCGTATCGATCGTGTTCACCGGATTATCCATCAACCTTCTGTTGAACAGGGCCGGAGACGCGGTCACGCGTAGAGAAGACTTGTAGTCGCGGGGATCAGCAGGTCTTCGCTGAAAGTCTAGGGGGAGTATGGTGAGGAAATGGGAACGCTAATATGATTCAGGAAAAACCATCTGAGTCTTACGCTCTTTGTCAGAACATAGCTTAGAAGTCGATGGTGCTAATCGTCAATTCCGAGATAAGCTTCTCGATGAACTAGTGGGAAATTGGAGGGTTCAGGAAAAGTTGCAGGCGATCCACTTCTGCACTCCTGCACAGCGGATTGGATTCTCAACCATCAGTTCCTAAGAATACACTTCCTCGATATTGGCTCGGAAGGCTCTCAACGGAAGAAGGCTGGGAGGGATGAGCATCCGCCATACGAAGCTATGGTCTTCGTGGGCTACGACACATGAACGAGCGCTGCGTTGTTCACTGGCTGGACATATTCGGAGGCCGGTTCTCCGAGACGCTTGGATGTGGAAAGCGGAAGGACAGGAATTCGATCCGGTTCCTCTTCGAGGGTGGGACAGGCCCCCTTCAGAACACTTTCACAAGGAACCCTCGGAACGGAGCATGGTCAATGGTTATCGACCAGAAAGACGCCAAAGGCAAGTGGACTACATTCGCACACGAATCCCTTCAGCGAGCCTCATAGTTCGAGCAGACGACCTAACCTTCATTGTCAACGCCAGGAGGGATATTGGTTTTCGGATTCAGCTAGGTAACGTACTCAATCCGCTTGAAGGCATAAGTCTCACCCTCAGTGTTCTGCACGTGTGAATCTCTCGAGCCAGCTAGACTCGCCAGTCTTGAGGGCTCTTAACAGGAGGCTCTTGGCTTCACAATATCTTTCCCGAAAAGCTTCAGGGCCTCGTGCAGTCGTTAAGGTCGCGGAAGCATGCTGCGGTATGAATTCCCAGGACCTTCTCGAGAGCTATTCATCGTTCTGGGCTCGGGTAAACGGGTTTCGGGACTCGGATCTTACGTCCGAACTTAGACCCAAGGGAGGTCTTGTCAGAACTTGGACTGTCCGAAGCACGATGCACACCATTCCTTCAAAGGATTACTGGGTATACGTGTTCGGTGGTCCAGGCAGAAGGTTTCAACCCTGGTTCGATAGGACGGCGAAGAAACGTGGCATTCCTGATCGGGGTTTCAGAGTCCGGTTTCTCTACCAGCCATTCTTGGATCGTATCAAGGGACGAGCGGTATCGTCGAACGAAGTCAAGCGGTTCATGATTGAAAGGCTATCCCAGCATGGTCTGCGGAGCAGAATGAAACTGCAACGAGGATGGTCAAGCCAGCCTACGCACGGGCCGTCGTGGACGGGTATGTCGGAGATGTCCTATCTCGGTCTCCTGGTCAATGCGGGAAGGAAGGGTTCTGAGAGCCTCTGGATGAGCTCAGCCGACTTCGTTGGTTCACCACGAAGCCTTCCCGACCCAGAAGAGTGCACTGTTAAGCTGGTACGCAAGTACATTGAACATTACGGTCCAGTAACTCGTGAAGACATCGTGTACTGGTCGTTCCTTCGAAAGGACCAGGTAGACAAGGCTCTAGATACGTTGAAGAAGGACCTGACCAAGGAGAACCTGCATTCGAGACAAGAGTATTTTTCGTTCGGTGAAGACTCCGGCGAGGCAGTCGAACCGGCCAGCGTGGTTATTCTTCCTGAATTTGACAGCCTTATGATGGGATACAAGGACAAATCCAGATTCCTCTCACAGGACAGAGTCAAGAACGTCTTTGGGAGCTTCGCAGCGGTAAACCGAACCATTCTCCTCGATGGTTTTGTCGCGGCAACCTGGAAACGGAAGAAAAATCGCTCGGGCCTAACAGTGAATGTAAGCCCGCTACGACCGTTGAAAGCTAGAGAAAAAAGGTCAATTGAAGAAGAGTTCGCAAATTACGCTGAGTATCAAGGGACCAAGATTTCGGCCGAATTCAAGAGATAGATAGTACCCTCAGGCCATCGCTTTGCGTAACAGGACCTCGCCGGGA
The DNA here is from genome assembly GCA_001919285.1 of archaeon 13_1_40CM_2_52_13. Classification (GTDB taxonomy): domain Archaea; phylum Thermoproteota; class Bathyarchaeia; order 40CM-2-53-6; family 40CM-2-53-6; genus 40CM-2-53-6. The sequence continues at coordinate 2,954 of MNHO01000013.1, read as the reverse complement.
ACGACTAGCATCTCCCTGTACATGTTTAGAGTGTGAAGATTTCCACGTCTCTTGGAGACTTCGCTGAAGCTCGTCGGGGCGAATCCTTCTGACGCGAACAGTGCTTCAGAAGGTCTGTTGTTCTTTTCCACGCTAGCGAACACTTCTTTCATGCGGGAGACTCTGAAGCGCCGAAGGGCGTCCTCTAGAAGCAGTTTCGCGATGCCTCTTTTCCGGTGGGCCTTTGCTACGGCGATGTAGTACACATACCCGGTGCTCCCTTCTAGGGTTTTCAACATGACCAACCCGACGGGCTTGCCTGACGACATGGCCGCTCTGACCACTTCTATATCTCGAAGGGTCTTTTTCGAATGTAGTAGGTACCATCCTTCGAAACTCTCCTCAAGTATCCATCCTAAGCTAGCCCGTTCCCTCGTCGGAACGTCTATGATCACGATATCGTCCTTTGCGGTCATAGGTGAAAGACTCGCTCGGCGTTGCGCCACAGTATCTTCTCCCTGTCACCTTCTTCCACATCCAATCTCCCCACCAAGCCTAATGCTTCGGAGTGTTTCGTGACTGGGTAATCGGTTCCGAAGATTATCTTCTCCGCGCCGCCTGCAAAGTAGATGGCTTCGCTGATTTTCTTGGCAAGCCACTCTGCATACTTCTCTGCGTATCCCTTACTCCCTGTAATCAATCCGGAAATGTCTGCGTAGACATTCGGGTGTTTGTAGATGAGCTCGGCGACATCCTCAAACCATGGATTGCCAAAGTGGCAGAGGATCAAGCTCAGTCCCTCCCTCTTGTTCGCCAGTCCGTCAAGCGTCAGCGGATGCGAGCGGGCAAGGTCCCCTGTACTGAATGCGGTGTCTCCGGTGTGGAAGAGCACCGGCAGCCCTTCGGACTCGGCATAGTCGTATAGCCCTTTGAACACCGAGCTTTCCGCTGATGCCTTCACGTAACCCAGCCTAACCTTGAAGGCCTTAACCTCCCTCTTGTTCTCCTCAGCGAGCTTGACGGCAGCCTTCACGTCTTTGGCAGTGGGCTCCACCGTAACCACGGGCGCGAGCAACCCGCCGCTCCGCGTGCACAGGGTGATGATTTTGTCGTTTGGAAGGGAGGCTGCTCCTTGCAGCGGCGGGCTAAGAAGCAGCCCGCGCACGATCCCGTACCTCTCCATAGTGCCTAGCAACTCATCTAAGGTGTATCTCAGCCCGTTCATTCTTGCGAAGCGGATGAGGCCGTCGTCTTCCCGTTCAGACAAGTGCACGTGCGCGTCGATGATTCTTTGCAACGACTTCCCCTTCTGCCTGAATCTGAATAAGCGTTGTTGCCTCGGCCCTAAAGAGGAATATTGGGGAGCCTGCATCGCATGCTAGCGCAGACAGCAGAGAAGGTTTTCCACAATCTCATCTTGGCTGGTCCACCGGATTTGCGGAAGCCGAACAACCAATATTGATCGACGCTCATCGATACGGTTTTAGTCCGGTGAGAGACAATCATGAGCTTGGTATGTCCGCACAGTTTACTGACGAGTATTCGACAAAGGAATTGTCGAGACGGACTTGGCCTGATTTTGAAAAGCTCTTCCTGAAACAGGGAATGGCAGGAGATGGATGGTGGTGTTGGTGCATGCATCATCACGTCTCATCCTACTCGCTGCCTGAGAACCAGCAGCCGCGGACCCGGGCCGAGAGAGCGGCGAGAAACCATCGGCAGAAAGCTGAGCTCGTCGAGAGAGGGGGTGCCCACGGGATCCTTGTTTACTCAGAGGGAGAACCGATAGGATGGTGCCAGTACGGGCCTAGGGCCGAACTTCCCCGTGTTGACAATACCCAGAAGTATCGACGACTCGCCCTTGAAGATGACGCAGACAAGTTGTGGAGGATCACCTGTTTTGTTGTTGACAAACAGTATCGGCAGCGTGGCGTGGCTAGTGCAGCCTTGAAGGCGGCTCTGGAAGCGATAAGGAAGAAAGGCGGTGGGCTCGTCGAAGCCTATCCAGTGAGTAGAACTGATCAAGGATCAAACTACATGTATTGTGGAACAGTCAGAATGTTCGAAAAGGTTGGATTCAAGACGGTCGCGCCCCTGGCGACTGGCAGAACCGCTACCGTTGTAATGCGACGGACCATCTGAATGCTCTCACTAATCTGCCAGCGTAGCACGGCTCAATACTTATCTCATCTACTCGACCTTACAAACCTACCATGCAGTCGATGACCAGCAAGGTCGAGATTCGCGATATAGCAAATGGCTTGTGGATCTGGCGGGCTGAACATCATCACTGGAAGCCTGGCGATGACTGGCAGCCAATCGTGACATCAACCTATGTCGAATCGGGAGGCGAGAAGCTGGTGATTGACCCGCTCGTCCCCAAAGCGTCCGCAGAAGAATTGTGGAAGCGTCTAGACAGTAGGCCGCCTACGGTCGCCGCGGTAACAATTCCTGACCACGTGCGGGACGTCGACGATTTCGTCAGTCGCTATCGGATCCGCGCTTTCGGTCCCAGACTCTTCTGGCCCGACGACGTGCCGAAGAGCAAGCTGGAGATAATCGAATCAGACGGAATACTTCCGGGAGGCGTTGTCGCCCTCTACGATGGAAGAGGGCGGCTAGAGACACCTCTCTGGCTGCCCGAGCAGCGGGTCATTGTTTTTGGAGACGCAGTGACCGAAAGGGCCGGAGTACTGCGGATCTGGTCCTCGCCATGGCATGAGAAGAGAGCCTTACCGGCGTTGCGAGAATTGCTCAAGCTTCCGTTTGAGCAAGTTATCATTTCACACAGCGACCATGACCCAGTGTATGATCGCGCAGCCTATGAGCGTGCCTTGAAGCTCCCACCTTGGACGGGCTAGCGCTTCCAAAACACTTACTGCTTACTCACCGCATCGTTAGGGATCTGGACTACTTGGGGTTGCCTGCTTTGAGCCAGTCAACGTAATGTTGAACCGCGGACGCTGTGTCGAATT
>MNHO01000066.1 GCA_001919285.1 archaeon 13_1_40CM_2_52_13 | reverse complement strand
CATGTGACGAAGCCGCATCTCCACCAGCGCAGAGTGGACCGCTCGAGCAATCCCCACCGCATCCTCAAACTCCGCTGGCGGATACGGATCAAGATCAACCAAGACCAGATCATGCCAGTCAGTTTTTGGAGCGGACGAGAGAAACTGGTTAATCTCCAGACAGGCCAGATCCGCCAGCCAGACCAGCGTCGCCTTATCATCACAGACGACATGTCGGACAGACTTGTTGAGACTATTCGATCGCACCTTCGCAATCTTGACCCAGCTCGGATGGTTGGGCCAGTCCTTCTGGACGAACGATTTCCCCGGAACCCCGTGAGGGAATCGGTTCAACATCAATGGCCGGTTCTTGATGAGAGGAATCATGCTATCAGCGACGCTTGAATAATACTGGATGACGTCAGCCTTCGTCACATCTTCCCGCTTCCACATCAGCTTGTCAAGATTGGAGAGACCAATCTTGCGCCCATCAACCTCGACAATCTCTGTCGTCTTCTTCAAAGAAACCCTTACTCAGTCACAGTACGTGTCTAGCAATACTCTTATCCGAGTAGACTAGAAAAGCCATGTTCTCCGCGACCCTCAGAAGATGACAAGTTGCCTCCCAGACCAATATGGAAAGGCGCGATCAGCTTCGGCCTAGTCAGCATACCAGTCAAGACCTACGGCGCCATCTCAGAACACAAAACAGGCCTGCGCCTGATGTGCCCGAAAGACAAGGTACCGCTCTCGTTCAGACGCATCTGTCCCAAGGAGGGCCGTGAGATATCGTGGGACGAGGTCGTGCGAGGCTATGAGGTCCAGAAAGGAAAATACATAATCATCACGCCCAAAGAGCTCGAAGCTCTAGAACTGCAGTCCGGTCGACTTGTCGAGGTTTTCCAGTTTGTAGATGCCGACAAGCTCGACGCGGTCTACTTCGACAACAGCTACTACTTGATTCCCGACGAGCACGGCGAAAAGCCCTACTACCTAATGCGTGAAGCGCTCGAGCAGAACAACAAGGTCGGAGTAGGCCGTGTCGTCATGCACGAGAAAGAACATCTCATTGCATTGAGGTCATATGAGGGGGCGATACTAATGACGACACTGCACTATGCAGATGAGGTCAGGACACCACGAGACTTTCCCGAACTCAAGAAACCACCGGAGGTGGAGAAGGAAGAGCTCGAACTCGCCGGCCAACTGATCAAGATAATGAAGAAACCCTTCAGCTTCAAAGAATACCGCGATAGGTATCAGGAAGCGTTGATGAAGCTTGTCGAAGCAAAGATGAAGGGCAAGGAAGAAGTTGTCGAGCTAAGAGTACCTGAGATCAAACCGACAAAGAACCTGATGGAAGCACTCAAAGCGAGCATCAAAGCCCAAGAAAGACGATGACGCTCTTTCACGAGCGTCCCATCAGACCAATGATGGCGAAGACAGGAAACCCGTTCGACTCAGACAATCATTTTTTCGAAGTCAAATGGGACGGGCTCAGAGCATTAATGTTCCTGCAGAACGGAAAACTCGAGCTTCAAAACCGTAACCTTCGTGATGTGACAGCTTCCTATCCGGAAATTCAAAATGTCGCGAAAAAAATCAGAGCTAAGAAGGCGATCATAGATGGAGAAGTGGTTGTTCTTAACAAGAAAGGCACTCCCGACTTTGGCAAGCTGCAGAACCGCTTTGGCATTGAAGATCCCAAACGAGTCGAAACAGCTCGTCGGGTGAACCCCGTCACATACATTGCCTTCGACCTTCTCCACCTAGACGGAAAAGACGTCATCAAGAATCGGTTGGAGATCAGAAAGAGCACTCTGCACAACATGATCGAGGAAGGTCCCCATCTTCTCTACGGAGATCACATCGAAAAGAAGGGCCTCCAATACTATTCAGAAGCGCTCAAGCTTGGCTTTGAGGGAACAATCGCGAAAGAGAAACATTCACAGTATCTCATAGGAACACGAAGCAGCCTCTGGGTCAAGAGCAAAGGATCACGGACTCTAGACGCCATTGTAGTCGGTTACACGCAGGGCGAGGGGATGAGAGACTCCACGTTCGGCTCACTGGTCATGGCAATGTACGATGGCAAAGAAAACTTGGTGCATGTAGGCAACGTCGGAGGGGGATTCGACAACAAGACCCTTCTTCTGATAAAATCGATGCTCGATAAGCTCGTTGTCAAGAAACGTATCATCCCCGGTCCAGTCGAGGCTCCTTCTCCGATAACTTGGGTGAAGCCCGGCATAGTATGCGAAATAATCTACGCAAACATTACCTCGGACAAGAAGCTAAGATTCCCGAGGTTCAGAACGTTGCGGATCGATAAGAAGCCAGAGGATTGCCGTTTGGACGAAGACATATTATCCGGATCGAGCGTGACGCTCTAAACGCGGTCATGATGACGACAGAAGCCCGTACAGTTCGCATGCCTTCTTGCAACTGGTGCGGACGTATGATACTTCCCCGAGAAGGCGCTGTCCATTTCCCGTGCCCGCAATGCGGCGAAGTAATCATCTGGAGATGTGAAAAATGCAGAGGATTCGGTCGACCCTACAAATGTCCAAAGTGCGGTTTCACCGGACCATAGAGAAGATCTAGTTGGCCAAAGTACTAGTCTCGATCAAGATCTTTCCATCTGACACAACGACTGACATGAACGTACTGAAAGATAGAGTGAGAAAGACTCTGGAGGGAAAGGCTTCGATTTACAAGTATGAAGAGGAACCTGTAGCCTTCGGCCTCGTTGCACTTATCGCGCACGTCCTTGTCCCAGAGGCTCAGGGAAGAATGGATGAGGTTGAGGATCTACTGAAGCAAACGAACGGGGTCAGTGAAGTTCAGGTAATGGTCTCTCGTCGGATAGCGTAATACTTACTTTCTGGTAATTAAGTAACAGGAATCTTAAATAGGAAAAAATTCCCTTCGTAAGGTGACAATGGGTCTCAGATTCACTCTTCAGAACGAAGACCGAGTCTTACTGGATCTTCCGCTCTCTGTAAGCGAGTGGAAACCGAGGGTCAAAGAGCTTGTAATGAAGGAATTGGGGGACTCAGAAGCTGATATAGACACGTTGTGTGAAATATGCGACTTTTTCTCAAACAAACGGCGCGTGCAGATGCTCAACCACCTGGTCAGGGACTGTAACAATTCAGCATCCTTCACCGACCTTCTCAAGGTTGCAGTCAATCCGAAGTACATTTCTGATCTAGTGAGCAAGTCTTCACGACGCGAGCTGGTTGTCAAAGGGAGTAAGGGCTACAGTCTCTCCCCGCTTGGACTCGGGAGCTTTCTTTTGTTGTCTCTAGCCACCCGGAGGCTACTGAGAGAGACGAATTCCATTAATGATGACGATAAGTCTTTTGAGGGGCAATAACCAAATGAAATCGAAGGTTAGGACCAATTTACCGACTAGGGACGCCCGGCTTCTCCTCAAGCCTCTCTCGAATGTCAGCAACGCGGAGATGATGCGATGACTGTGCCAAAAGAGGTGCAATTGAGGGTCGCTGATGCCAAACAGCGAGATGTTGGACACGGGAAGGTCAGAATCGATAACGAGACGATGCAGAAGCTCGCCATAACCGCTGGCGATTTCATTGACGTGCATGGAAAGCGGACCACTGTGGCGATCGCTTGGCCTGCCTATGCCGAGGATCAGGGGCAGGAAATAGTCCGGATGGACGGGCTCCTTCGAAGAAACGCCGGGGTCGCCCTAAACGAGTATATCACGATCAAAAAGGCCGAAGTCAAGGATTCGCAGACGATAGTCTTTGCGCCAACTGATGTTCGACTGAGCGTGGACGAGGAGTTTGTAGGATTCGTCAAGCGCCGCTTCATGGACATGCCCTTTGTTGAGGGAGACATGACCCTCCTGAGTATCTTCGGTAGCGCGGTCCCTCTAATCGCAACGAGAACCCGTCCTCATGGGCCGGTCAAGATCACAGAATCGACGGTCGTCCAGGTGATGAGCGAGCCTACCCCCGAGAAGAAGGGCATACCCATCGTCACCTACGAGGATATCGGGGGTCTACACAGCGAGATCCAGAGGATTCGGGAGATGGTTGAGCTTCCGTTGCGGCACCCTGAACTCTTCCAAAGGCTAGGCATCGAGCCTCCCAAGGGAGTCTTTCTGTATGGTCCGCCGGGATGCGGAAAGACCCTGCTGGCGAAGGCGGTTGCCAACGAGTCCGACGCAAACTTCTACGTAATCTCCGGTCCAGAGATAATGTCGAAGTTCTACGGCGAGTCTGAGGCTAGACTCCGCGAGATCTTCCAGAAAGCCCAGGAGACTGCCCCGAGCATCATCTTCATCGACGAGATGGACGCGATAGCACCGAAGCGAGAGGAAGTCACTGGAGAAGTGGAGAGACGAGTAGTCGCACAACTCCTGTCTTTGATGGATGGAATGGGCGCACGGGGAAACATAATCGTCATCGGCGCTACCAATAGGCCAAACGCAATAGATCCTGCGCTAAGACGACCAGGACGCTTCGACCGCGAAATTGAGATAGGTGTCCCGGACAAGATGGGAAGGTACGAGATCCTCCAGATCCACACAAGAACAATGCCACTAGCGTCCGACGTTGACCTGCATCGTCTGTCGGACGTCTGCCACGGTTACACCGGCGCAGACATATCCTCTCTCTGCAGAGAGGGCGCTATGAAGGCGCTAAGACGGTATCTCCCCGAGATCAACCTCGAAGAGGAGAGGATACCCACAGGTATCTTGGAGAAAATGGAAGTCAACGTTGAGGACTTCATGAACGCGTACAGAGAAATTACACCAACCGCGATGCGGGAGGTCTACATCGAAGTGCCCTCAGTGAACTGGGCAGATGTAGGAGGACTGACCGAGGTCAAACAGGAACTTCAAGAAGCAGTCGAATGGCCGATCAAGAAACCCGAGGTCTTCAAGAGGATTGGAATAAGACCCCCTAAGGGAATTCTACTCTTTGGACCCCCAGGCTGCGGCAAAACCATGCTCGCGAAGGCAGTAGCGACCGAGAGTGAGGCCAACTTCATCTCGATCAAGGGACCCGAGCTCTTCAGCAAGTGGGTAGGCGAATCGGAAAAGGCGATACGCGAGGTCTTTAGGAAGGGACGCACCGCCGCTCCCTCCATAGTCTTCTTCGACGAGCTTGACTCAGTGGTGCCGAGGAGAGGAATGGGTTTCGGGGACAGTGGAGTCTCAGAGCGAGTGATAAGCCAACTGTTAACGGAGATGGATGGGATCGAGTCCCTTGTCAACGTCGTAATCATAGGTGCTACGAACCGGCCCGACATAATCGACCAGGCAATCTTACGGCCTGGAAGATTCGACCGTCTCATCTACGTTCCGGCACCAGACCACACGACCAGACTAAACATTCTCAAACTTCACACGAGAAACATGCCTCTGGCCAGAGACGTTGATTTGGAGCAGATAGCCCAACAGGCGGCGGGTTATTCAGGTGCAGACCTTGAAGCAGTCTCGCGGGAAGCAGGACTGATATCGCTTCGACGAAATATAGATACTAAGAGCGTCACGATTGAAGATTTCAGGGACGCTCTAGAACGCGTCAGACCTTCAGTTACGCCTGACATGGAGAACTGGTATCAGGGCTTTACGAAGAGGTTCAAGAAAGAACGGGCACCGGTCCCGATAACCTAGATGCTCCGAGGCTAAACGTTCCTGGTGACTCTGGCATTGAGCAAGGTTTGGAGTCCCAGGCCCATGTCCCTATCAATAGTGGAGATTCTGGAGAAGAAGGGGGCTATGACAGACTTGGAATTGCAGAAGGAGCTGAAGTCGAACTTTGGAGAGGTAAGCTTCAGAGAACTTAACACGGGTTTGATGAAGCTAGAGCTTGCGGGGGTTCTCTGGGTCTCCCGACTCATGAGAGGGAAGAGACAGGTAGAGCTTACAGGCAGACCTGTTATCGATTAGACAAATGTCAACTGCCTCAGCCGCAAAGACTACAACTGTGCCCGCCGATCCGAAATGCGCCTACTGTGCGGGGACCGGCCGCTGGACGAAGGAAATATTTCCGGGCAAACCGGAGGGTGTTTACTGTCCTCACTGCCACGGCTCTGGAAAGGGTGGAGTTGCGGACTCAAGCTTACCTGGAGGATCTTCCGACTAAGGTCGAGCCCCTAGCTCGAATAATGCTCTCATTGTCAGGCATATATCGGACCGGGCAAACTGGTCCTTCCTAGATCACTATGGCTGATTCACCTGACTCGCCCGTAAAAGTAGACGATTCCAGCTTCGATTCATTCATTTCCAAATATCCCTTGATACTTGTGGACTGCTGGGCTCCTTGGTGCGGGCCATGTCGTCTGGTCTCCCCGGTCATCGATGGGCTTGCTAAGGAGTACAGAGGCAAGGTAGCTTTTGGGAAATTGAACACCGATGAGAATCCTGCTACCTCTGGCAGATTCGACATAATGGCCATCCCCACTCTGCTGGTTTTCAAGAATGGTAAGCGAGTGGACCAGATCGTGGGTGCGGTGCCAAAGGCGCGGATTGAAGATACTCTAAGGAAGTACATGTAGAGATCTCGACACGGGTCGAGGCGTTTCTCCCGTCTCGACAGGAAGTATAGATACAATTTACGAAGGAGCTCAAGTATATATCGTCCATTATCCAGTTGGATCGTATAGAGGTAGAGCACGATGTCTCTCATGATGGAGGCTCGGAAGGTCCAGAAAGTCGGCTACTCAACTCTGATCGTCTCTCTTCCGAAAGACTGGGTAGAAGAAGTAGGCTTGAAGCAGGGGGATATCGTAAGTTTCAGACGCGAATCCGACGGCGGAATCACCGTCTATCCTGGCTTAACGAAGGAGCGAGAAAGCTTCAGGTACATCATTGATGCAGACTTGTGCGACAGTCCGAATCTTCTGACCCGCATCATTACTGCGAATTATCTCACGGGTCATGACACCATTCAGATAGTTTCGAAGAAGGAATTGTCATCCCGCCACCTGGAGGAGGTTAGAGGGGTAAGCAGAAGATTGACAGGTCTAGGGATCGTAGAGCAGAATCTGAAGTCTGTAACGTTGCAGAGTTTTGTCGACCCGACGAAGTTTCCAATCTACGGGTTGATGCGCAGGCTCCAGATCATATTAAGTTCCATGTTGGAGCAGGCGGTCAAGTCAGTTGTCGAAGGCCGTGTAGCCCTCGCTGACGAGGTTTTGCACATGGAGGAGGAAGCAGACAGGATTTACTGGATGATCATACGTCAGCTGTTGCTTGCGGTGCTTGACAGACGAGTGGCCAAAGAGGTTGGCATAGAGGGACCTATGCATGTCGTTGGGAACAGGGTGATTGCCAAGAGTCTCGAGCGGATGGCAGACTCGGCGAGCCATGTTGCGCTAGAATCGCAGAAGCTCAAAGGAAATGGGAAAAGTGTAGACGTCAAGATAACGAAGGGTCTGCTGGAGCTGAGTGACAAGGTTCGTTCGTTGATCGAGGACTCGTTCAACGCGCTGATGAAGGGTGATCTAAAGAAATCAAATGAGTGCATTGAACGGGTCGGGGCTTGTGACGCTCTAGAGAGGTCTCTGACTGCTGACGTAATGCGAAGCGTGAAAGAGGTCAACCTGGCGGTCGGGCTGCGGGCGATCATATGGGACGTGGGCCAGATGGCGCGTGATGCAGAGTCTATTGCAGAGGTTGGGATCAACAGGAATCTGGAGAAGCCTAGCAACTTCTGCCAGTGGGAAAAAGCCCAGTAAGCTCCTCTGAAAGTTCCGGGAAAAAATTGAAGGAACGGGCCACCGGGGGGGTGAGACCCGTTATACTTCGAAATTGAGCTTGTTCATTTATTCAGGGGCTTATTCAGGCTTGGAATACGGGTCTGTCACTACCCGAGAACGAGCAGGAGCCCCAAGGATAACGAGCCGGTTCAGCTCTTATCTGGCCGGTTTTCTCAGCTGAGTTAGTTCTTTTTCGATCGCAACGATCCGCTTCGGACAGTTTGGGCAGAAGCTGGGAAGCATTGCGTAGATGTTAGCGTTCATCTGGAGGAGAGGCTGGATCATCTGGCTGACCGCTGCGGCCCCCGGATCTTGCGGTAGAACTTTGCCGCGCTGTTCCATCTGCTTCATCTTATCGCCCATGATGACCATTACAGGGCATTCGCCTAGGCCGTAAACGCACAGGTTTTCGCCAGAATTCTCCAAAGTCGAACAGGCAAACTGTCTGAATAGGTTGATTAATACTTCTTCTTCCCACAGCCGACTCTAGGCTCTGGATAGATGAAAACTCCCGACCAATTGTTGGCTGTCATCGACGCGAATTCTTCCGGGGTCTCAGGGGACAAGTATCTCGGCGCGCTAGTCAACATGGGAGGTAGAGTTGAGAGTCTGCGAAAGGTTGCGAGGGTCGTGGCGGAATATCTGCCCGGAACAAGCAAAGTGGAAGTTGAGGCTCAGAAGGTGGAGCGAGGCAGCATCGGCGGACACCTTGTCACGATCAAATCAGAGGAGACAGATCACAGACGCAAAGGTGGCGCGATCCTCAGCTCTGCCGAGAAATGCGCCAGAAAGCTGGGACTCTCGGGTTCCGGAGCCAAGTTCTCAGTCTCAACGGTCGAAACATTGCTCCATGCAGAGTCCAAGGTCCACGGCCATTCACCCAACGATGTAGAGCTTGAAGAACTGGGATCGGCTGACACACTCATCGATGTCCTAG
>MNHO01000061.1 GCA_001919285.1 archaeon 13_1_40CM_2_52_13 | reverse complement strand
TAGAACTGGTAGTTACGGGGTGCTTTAGTCGGTCGACCGATTTCAATGTTCAAGGTCCAGTTGAAAGAGAGACATGACTGGCAACGGTCTAGAATTGTCGGTTATGCTCTTCTCATCACTCTTGTAGCTGTCTCTGCTGTAACGTCCATCGAGTTGGTTCCCAGCGTACACGCGGACAGCCCGTACACATTGAATCCAGTCCCTGCATTTGCTCAAGAAGGAAACACGATCTCCCTCGTCCTCACGGTCAAGTTCAATCCTATCACAACTAGTACAACCTTCGAGTTCAGGTTCAATGTGAAAGATCCCACGGGTAGAACATTCCAGTCACAGCTGATCAACTACACGACTGCTCCGGGGCAGGACCAGTTTAGCGTGATTGTTGCCTACCCGGGAGTCTTGTTCGCAGGATCTAACTCGCTGGCCGGTCAGTACGCTGCTTCAGTCGACCAGGTGGCGCCTTTTGCGATGCTAAGTGTGGCTAGCAGTTCGTTCGTTCTCAGCATCACAGATAATCCTGCGTACGAGAGGACCCAGACTGTGAATCTGCAAGGCAGCGGGTACAATGCATCAGAGAGCGTAGCCGTGACCGTTAGAACGCAGGCGACTTCAACCCTCGTCTTTTCCCAGACGATTCTCGCAACATCTGGAGGAATTGTCTCTGGTAGTTGGAAGATTCCTGTGAACAGCACCATAGACAACTATATCGTGACGCTCACCGGAACGAGCACCGTTAAGAGCCCGCCGGATGTTCAGGGCTTCTCGGTGAGGGCGGCGATCATGTCTGTTGCCGGGATCACAACTCTCAAATCGATTTATCAGAGGACTGAGACAATGAGGTTTTCCTTCCAACCAATCTACCCGGACGGATCGGTTCCCACGACGGGTGTCGCGCTTCTAACCCTAGCGAGACCGGTTGGTGGCAACGTTACCCTTACGGCCACCTATGATGGCAATGCTCAGACTTTCAATGCCAGTTACACGACCTTTGCGAATAACCAGACAGGGATCTGGACAGTATCGCTAGGGGCGCACGCCTACGGTGACGCCTATGGAAATATAGGGCCCGGGGCGCGAGTGGCGAATAATCCACAGTTAGTGCCTGCCAGTCTAATCATCACCGTCACCACCAACACTGACATCGGTGTCGGCCAACAACTTAGGTTCAATGCGACCATCGCATATCCTGATGGAACAACTCTCCAAACAGGTACCGTTGGAGCGTACCTTCTCTATAGTGGTACACCCTCAGTCAATGAGAGCGTCCCGGTGGTCTTTGACACTGGTCTTGGAGTATGGGTAGGGACCTACACGGCGCGATCGTCGGATCCGGGTGGACTATGGTCCCTCGTTGTCAAAGCATCGGACTCTCCATCTCCTGCCAACAGTGGCACCGCTACCAGAGCGATTACCATCCAGAACAATGCGCCAGGCGGCTTCCCACTTTACTACTTTGGTATCATTGCGGCGATAATTGCGGCACTGTTCATTGCGGCGTTCCTCCTCTTCAAGAGGCGAAGGGTCACGAGCACCAGACTCAAGATTGACTTGGATGCGGTACACTCAGAGGCTGGGCGAATCGAGAGCTCTGAGTTCTTCAAATCAGTAAGGGACCAAGTAACGAAGGAGAAAGACGAGTAGGAGATCACCCTAGAGACTCTTCATGGAGCATCTGGGCGAGGCCAATCGGACTTTTTTGTTGCCGATGTCAGATAGGCCCTCCCACCGTCGTCGTGGATTCGCGTCGCAAAATATGCATCCCTAATGTAGTTGATATTGAAATGTGGGGAGAAAGTTATTTCGATTTCTTCCTTGGTAATTCTCCGTGGTCCGCCCCAGTTGGTGGGCTCTTTGTCGCTGAAGCAGAGCATGAAGTATCCTCCATTTGTCGTCAAGACCCTAGCGATCTCGCGCGCGAAGGAGATTCTGTCATCGTCGATAAAGGTGTGGAACAATCCGGAATCAATAGCGTTGTCGAAACGGCCACCCTCGAATTGTAGCGAGAGCGCATTCGCGAGTCGAAAATCGACTCTTAACTTTCTCTCTTGAGCTTTCGCCTTCGCCGCCGAAATCGCGCGAGTTGATAGGTCGACCCCCACAACTGAAAATCCGTTCTGTACAAGGTAGAGGGCGTTTTCGCCCGTTCCGCAGCCGACATCGAGCACCGTGTTCCTAGTGATTTCGCCAGCTTGGACGAGTTCTACGAATGCTGGTTGTGGGCGGCCGATATCCCACGGAGGTGTGGTTCTGTAAGCGTCCTCCCAAGAAATCGAAGTTTAGGCCTCTAGGCTCTTCTCAGGCTAACCGAGCTAGGGTCTCTTTCATAAGACTCTTCCATCCGGGACCATAAGCTGATGATTACTGAACTAGCAGGCTAGTGATGCCACATGATCGACAGACGTTACCCGGAGGGATTCACCGACCTCCTAGAGTTCCTTTGTGAAAAGTATGGTGTGGATAAGAATCGAGTATTCATCGAGTACAGTTCAAAGCGTCCTCCTCCCATAAGAGGGGGTCGACGGGGTTATTACGACGGATTGCTCTCGTACCGGCAGAGAGATGGTCAGGTTGAATTTCTCATAACAGTCTTCAAAGTAGCTCGCGACCCGCTACTGACTCTGGGACATGAGTTTGCTCACCTGGTAGACGACTTGAAGTCCGGGAAGGTTGGCAAACGTCTCGGCCCGCCTGATGACGCCCGTGAGAGGAAGTTCGACCACCAGGCTAAGCGAGATCTCGACAAATTCTGGATGCAAAGAAAGATAGATGCATCGAAGCGCGCCTAGAAGCTCGTCGAAATTCACTATGCGATCACAGAGAGACAAAGCCCAAGATTTTCGCGAACTTCATCATAGAAAGAACATGCTAATTCTTCCGAACGCATGGGATGTCCCAAGCGCACGAGTCTTTGAGAACGAGGGGTTCCCTGCCATTGCAACGTCTAGCGCGGGACTCTTAGTGTCTCTTGGCTACCCTGATGGTGAAGTGATAGGCCGAGACGAATTTGTTACCGCCGTCCGGAGAATCGCCAAAGTATTATCGGTTCCTCTCTCGGTCGACATTGTCGCCGGGTTCGGCAAAACTACGAAAGAGGTAGTGACCACAGTCAAAGCAGTTCTGAAAGCGGGTGGGATCGGGATAAACATCGAAGACTTTGCTCACGCAACGAAGAAACTCTTCCCAGTCGAGCGACAAGTCAAGAATGTAAAAGCGATCCGATTATTGGGCGATAAGTTGGGAATTCCCCTTGTAATCAACGCTCGAACTGACGCGCTAAGATTTGGAACACTCGATGAGGAAGCTAAGTTCCATGAGGCTGTTCGTCGCTCCACAGCTTACCGAGATGCTGGGGCCGATTGCGTCTACCCTATGGGTCTGAAGGACGAGGCTTCCATCAGACGCTTTGTCAAGGAGCTGGATTTTCCCATCAACGTAATGGTACGAAAGGGATTGCCAGCCGTCAGCGAGTTGGAGAGGCTCGGCGTTGCTCGTGTGAGCTTCGGTCCGAGTGCCTCGTACGCAGCGATGGGTCTCTTGAAGCGTTCCTCCAAGGAGCTGTTGGAGAAAGGAACGTATCAGAACCTTGTTGACGGGGCCATCAGCCTTGACGAGTTGAACAGCCTAGCGATGCCCAGGCAGAATCCCAAAGCTTCGGAACCGTAGACGAGCATCCAAGAGTCGACATTTACTCGATCACGACGAGCTTGACACTCTTCAATTTGTCTTCCTTCTGGAATTCGTGCGCCATTGACCCAACTTTCCTTGCGTCGCCTTCTAGGAGGAAGAGCTCGACGCAGTTGGTTTGGCTGATCTTGTTGTGGATGTGCGTCTTCACTATGTCATCGAATTCGTGTTTGAGCTTTGTAATCGGCGCTTCGTTGGACTCATCGTGAGTTACAACTATAATGGCATTCGTATGTCCCAAGAGAGCGTTCTTCTCTTTGGTGTCTTCCAGCAACAACCTAATCGCTGACCTCACGAGTTCTGATCGACCGGCGAATCCTCCTGACTTCTGGATCTGGTCCATCTCCTTGATCATCTGATCGGGAAAAGATAAGCTGATAATAGCCATTTTCGACAACATTGAGACGATTAACAATCGTTATAAAGCTTCTAGCCAATTATTAATAATCAAGATCCTAGTTCGACCCTCCAGCAGCTGGTATTCCTCACGGATTAGAGGAGTTATGAGGATCAGATATCTCAATATGGTATGGAAGATGCAACGTTACCTACAGAATTTAATAACTTCTCATAAATCCTTAATAGCCCCTTGCCCCAGTGTTAGGCTCACAGTTTCAGGAGAAATAAGGGATGCGAAGAAGATATCTGGTCGCCGCGATCCTCGCCATGATCCTCGTAGTAGCAACGGCAGCTGGATTGTATTTCAACAGGCCAGCATCCCAAGCGAGTTCGACTCAGGTGCAAGTAGTCGCCGCCGAAAACTTCTGGGGCAGCCTTGTGTCCCAGCTCGGCGGAACCCACACTCAGGTGCTGAGCATCGTTTCCGATCCGAACGCCGACCCTCACGATTATGAAAGTAACGCAGCGAACGCTCGAGCCATTGCGGACGCAAAATTCGTCATCGTTAACGGCGCGGGCTACGATGATTGGGCTCTAAGACTCATTTCAGCAAACAGTGACCCGAGTCAGAAAGTTTTGAACGTGGCAGATCTCCTTGGGAAACAGGCTGGGGACAACCCGCACTTCTGGTATAGCCCGAATTATGTGAATCAAACGGTACATGCGATGTATGCAGACCTTGTTTCCATCGATAGAATCAATGCTGCTTACTACGGACAGCAATATGCGGGTCTAAACGCGTCCCTCGGACAATACAACAGTCGGATCAACGAGATTGCGGCAATGTTTGCAGGGAGACCTGTAGCATCGACGGAAAACATCTTCGTCTACCTAGCCGAGGCGACGCGCCTCAACCTCATCTCTCCGACCGAATTCATGAATGCAGTGTCCGAAGGAAACGATCCGACCACTCCTGACAGAATCCTCTTTGAGAAACAGATTATCGACGGCACTCAACTCGGAAACGCAACAGTGCTGGTATTCAATGAGCAAACAGCGACCCAACTTACTTTAACGATAAAGGCCGAGGCTGTTGAACATTTGATTCCAATCGTTGGCGTGACAGAGACCGTGCAACCGACCGATATTCGCTTCCAGGATTGGATGAACGCGGAGTTGATTGATCTTCAGCGCGCTCTAGATTCACACCCCTATGGATATTGATGAGTGATTACGATAACTCCTGAAATTGTTGCGGCTAGAAACCTAACAGCAGGCTACGCGAATAACACGGTCTGGCGAGAAGCCAGTTTCACGATCAACCGCGGCGAGTTTGTAGCGATTATCGGCCCCAACGGGGCAGGCAAGACTACCCTATTTCGCTTGATTCTCGGATTGCAGCAACCTGTTAGTGGCAACATCGAGATATTCAACGCAGAGCCCAGACGTGGCAACTCGTTAATTGGATATGTCCCGCAGCGTCACGGGATCGACAGCGAGACAAATATTGAATCGCTCGAATTAGTGCGACTGGCGTTTTCGGGTAAAAGTTGGGGAGTCAGTCTGTCGGGACGAGACCGTGAAGCGGCTCTCGGTTCGATGAAAGATGTAGGCGCGCAAGAACTAGCCCATCGTTCTCTAAGCGTCTTGTCGGGGGGAGAATTGCAGAGGATATTTCTCGCGGAGGCATTGGTGAGCGGTCCCGAGCTGTTACTGCTCGACGAGCCATTGTCGAATCTCGATCTTAAGCGTGAGAAGGACTTAGTTCAGCTCGTGAATACCGTGGTTCGATCACGGAATGTAACGGCGCTGCTGATTGCGCACAACATCAATCCCCTTCTACCCTTTCTCGATAAGGTGATTTTTATTGCGAATGGTAAAGTTGCGACTGGGAGGCCCGAAGAAGTCCTGACATCAGAATCTCTCACAGCTCTTTACGGAGTCCCCGTTGAGGTTCTGCGTGATTCTAGGGGTAATGTTGCGATAGTAGGCATTGAACAGCACCACGGTGACGAATAACATGGCCTTCAGCGTTAATTTTGTCACCGATCTTCAGGAACTCTTTCGGTACCCATTCATGCAACATGCAATTGAAGCCGGCACAATCGTCGCAGTCATCGCAGGCATTGTCGGCTATTTTGTCGTGCTGCGTCGGTCGTCGTTTGCCGCCCACGCTCTTTCCCACATTGGATTCGCTGGAGCGGCCGGAGCCGTCTTGTTTGCTGTCAGTCCCGTTTACGGTCTATTACTGTTTACGGGGGTAGGCGGCTCGGCGATGGCGGTTCTCAGCCCTCGAGCCGCACATCGTGACGTTCACATCGGCACAGTTCTTGCGTTCATGCTGGGCTTAGGAGTACTCTTCATCAGTCTCTACGCCGGGAATTCGAGCCAAACATACTCTATTCTGTTCGGCCAAATACTCGGCATTGGTAGTAGCGATGTGCTTCTGACTCTTGTCGCCGGCGTGATAATTTTGGCAGTTGTCGCAGTTGTGTATCGACCGCTTCTGTTCTCCTCCTTAGATGAGGATGTAGCAGAAGCAAAGGGAATGCCCACCTTCTTACTTGGCATAGTGTTCATGCTTCTGGTGGCGGTTGCGACTTCCATTGCTGTGCAAGTGGTAGGCGTACTTCTCATCTTCTCTCTGATGGTCACTCCAGCAACAATCGCTCAGCAATTAGCCAATCGACCTCGTACAGCCATAGGGATCTCGGTGACTATTGCTCTGATAGCGACTTGGCTTGGCCTTTCAGTTGCATATTACGGGCCGCCTTATCCAGTGAGTTTTTACATAACAACGTTAGTTTTCAGCTTCTACTTGTTCGTGAGATTCGCATATCGAAGGGTCAGACCTTTGAGAATGTATGAGCCCACTTTAGAGGAAACTTAGTCACTCACGTCTGCATCTCCAAGCTTAAACACTCATCACAACAGTCACGATCTAGAAGAGGAGAGCCAAATGATCAAAGGAATGCATGGTTTGTTTTACACGCCGAATGCCGAGGAAGTGCGCGCGTTTATTCGCGATAAGTTGGGTTTTGTGCACAACGACATTGGCAAAGGCTGGCTTATCTTCGACCTGCCAGAGGCCGACCTAGGCGTTCACCCTTCCGACAAGGCGCATCATTCCATCTCTTTCTACTGCGACGACATTCACAAGACCGTTCAAGACTTGAAATCACGCGGGGTCGAATTCTCTTCAGGCATCACTGATGAACGATGGGGACTGCTGACTCACTTTCGAATGCCAGGAGCCTTAGAGGTTGAACTGTACCAGCCAAAATACCAGAAGAGCTCCCGTCGAACAGGGTCGAAAGTACGGGGCCCTCTCAAAAGTCCTCCAAAGAGCAGAAAGCCGAGCCGCTAACCGCTCTAGCGTTTCCCTACGAATGAATCCATTCTTCTCATATGAGAAGACTGTAATTTGTTTATAGAACAATTATATCCACTGATCCTTGGTAGCGATGTGCTGACCTATCTTGTTGAAAACTGAAGCCGCACCATATGACGACATGTCAAATGGCCAGGTGGACCCTTCGAAGTGGAAGATTCTCAGCTTCCCGATGGGGAATGGTGAGACCTGGGCGTGGGAGGAGCCGAAGGCGAGATTCGAAGCCAAGAACGGCGGTTTGTCTGTGACAGTCGATCCATTCACACGGAAACATGATCACGTTCACATGTTTGACGATCCCAAACAACTCTATGGATCTACCAGAACGCTCCCAGTGTCCAGGAATGGTGAGACTGTGTTTGAGGTCGAGATGGGGGCTGAGACCTACCGTGGCAATGCCGATGACCTTCGAGACGGGTTTGCCGGCTTCAATGTCATGGATTTCTCAACGGGCATGATCTTCGACTTAATTTCGACAGGACAGAAGATTGGTGCCATCTACGAACGGTTATTGATTCCAGGACTCACAGATGAGAAGACAGCTTTCACGTATCTGATCGAATCGCCGTTTTCAGGGGTCCGCACTGAACCCGGCAAAATGCACCATTATTCTGTGAGACTCAACGCTGCAAAGAGAAGAGCGGAGTGGCATGTCGATGGAAGGCCCTTCTTCAAGGCAGAAGGCATACCCGTCGAGTTGGGTGAGATAACTCTCGGGTTCGGATTGTTCACTCTAAAGCCTATAGACCCTGCAAGGGGCAGCGTGTCTACGCACGGACAGGGCGCGACTGGGATCTGGAAGAACTTTCAGTATTTCGTCGTCTAGACCACCGTGAACTAAAAACCAAGAAGATCCCACCGGCAACTAAGCCAGTCTTGATTTTGAATATTAGACGAGACAGTTCGCTAATTCTTGTGAAGGAGCTAGGACCCGTAGAGTCTGCTTCGTCCCACCAAGTCGGTGAGGATCGGCATAAGGTCTAATCCACGTATTCTTCCGAGGTTTCCGCGGCTAGCGCTGGCTTCGCTGAGTTTGAGGACTCTGCTTGCCGGGACGTCTGGTCCTGCGATTACTACCGGGACAGGGTCGCCAGTGTGGAATCCGTATCCAACAGGTGTCGCGTGGTCGGATGCGAGCGCAACATAGTTGGCTCCTATGTCTACCTCGTCGATAACATGTCCTACTAGTGTATCGACCTCTTCGAGGGCTCGTACTTTGCCCTTGAAGTCCGCGTCGTGGCCGGCAATATCTGGGGCTTTGACGTGTACGACGACGAAGTTCTTGTCCTTGGCTCCCTCGATGACGGCTTTCGCCTTTGCCTCGTAGTCTGTCTTAATGCTCCCTGTCGCTCCTCTAACGTCGACCACATCGATGCCAGCGGCGTTTGCGATACCCTTGATCAGGGCTGTTCCGGAGATGCAGGCGCCTCGAAGATCAAACATTGATTTGAAGGTTGGTAGCGAGGGACGCGTCCCTGCGCTTCTTGTCAATATGATGTTAGCAGGTTTCTCGCCATCGTTTGCGCGTTCCTGATTGAGTGGATGCTCTCTTAGAGCCTCGTGTGATCTCTTTACGAACTCGTTGACGGCGGCCGACGTCCTCTTCGCCTCCTCTGAACCATCGGTAGCTCTGGATATCACAAGCTTCAATCCTGCTTCCCGAGGATCTGTGTCAGTCACATTTTTTGACAGTTTCTCTCCTCTGAGAACTAGTACTGCTCTATGGTCGACTGTCGACTTGAAGATCGTCTTGATTCCAGGAACGCTCTCGACCTTGATCTCGCTCACAGACTTTGCGAGCTTCGACGCACCCTTGCGGATTCTTCCCGCGCGTCTATCTTCAACGCGGAAGTCATCGTCTACAGTTGCAAAGTTGGCTCTGAACGCAATGTCATTGGGTCCCAAATCTATGCCTGCGCCTAGTGCTTCTAGTGGTCCGCGTCCAGTGTAGTATTTGGCCGGGTCGTAGCCAAAGAGAGCCAGATTTGCGACATCGCTCCCTGGTCTTACGCCAGGAGAAATCGGATCTAGCAAACCAACTAGGCCACCCTTTGCGAGTCGGTCCATGTTAGGCGTGTTTGCGTATTCTAAGGGTGTCTTGTAGTCGTGGTCGATGAGTGGCCTGTCGCCCATTCCATCTACTACGATCAATACTGCTCTCTTGTCGGCCATTTCTGAAACCGTATCGCCGACATTTTTACGGTAATAGGGTTAAAACGCTTTGCATGATTCGACTGAGCGTGAAGAGAGCAACAGAATGGTGATCGAGCAGCTGAGACTCACTCCTCTGCTCACTTCGTGCGGGGCATATCCCTGATAGATATCGGATTCGCAAGTTCTGTTCAACGCATCATAAATTCGCTGCGCTAACAGCATTCGAGAGACGACGATTTAGTGAAGAGCTGGGATTTGGCCCCGTGACGCCCTCATTGATAGGTCGAAATTGTGACGCTTATCAGCATTGCAGCGGAGGGACTGGTCGGTTGATCGGGAGCGCCTGGATATTGATTGGTAGTCGGCGAGCTCGCCAATTTATTCACGGCGTCCATACCTGCGATCACCTTTCCAAACACTGCATACTTCCCGTCGAGAGTAGCGCTATTGTCATGCACATTGATGTAGAATTGTGAACTTCCGCCGACTCCAACTCCTGTGCTGGCCATCGCAACATAACCCACATTATTGTGTAGAGAACTATCATATTCGAAGGGCACGCTCTGGCCAGATGTGCCCTGTCCCCACGTGTTCCGGTCTCCGCCGCCGTTTTTGGTGTTAGGGTCTCCGGTCTGAATTACGAAGTTGGCGATAATTCTATGCCATACGAGGTAGCTGTAGGAGTTGGATTGCGCCAAACTCACGAAGTTGCTGACGGTCTTGGGAGCTTGTGCTCGATAGAGCTCAACAACTATCGTCCCATTCGTTGTGTCGAGAGTAGCGTAAATTGGGGTTTGGACCACAGGGCTCACAGAGTGCTTCAGTGCACCGCTAGTGCCTGTAACCGTTACGGTATAAGTGCCGTTGGCCGTAGCTGATACCGTGAGGGTAGCGACTCCCGAGCCGGTGACATTAGCCGGACTAATAGTTGTAGTCAAACCTGCTGACGCGGTCGCAGACAGTTGAACTGTTCCGCCAAAGTTGTTCACGGCTGTGACGTTGATCCTTGAACTAACTGGACTGCCCGCGTGAATCGTTACCCCTGCAGGCGCGGCTATTGCGAAGTCTGGGGTTCCGCTTGATGATTGGGAAGTTGAATATACGTACCAGCCGACCCCAATTGCTATGACGGCGATAACGACTATCGCCAGGTAAATTCTTCCTCGGCTCTCGCGCTTTCGAGAAGTCTGGATAGCCTGCTTCCTTGGGTTGATCGGCTTTTTCTGGCTATTGGGGCTCTT
>MNHO01000017.1 GCA_001919285.1 archaeon 13_1_40CM_2_52_13 | reverse complement strand
TGGGGTATTTATTGACTGTGTGACTTTTCTCTAGCTGAATCGTGTTCTAGTTTCTGCTAGAATCGAATCTACGTGGTGCTTCCATGCTTCGAACTGTGACGGGTCTTTGGGATAGTTCTGGTAGAGATTGTTGAGAGCTTCCATCTGTTTCATCGTGTAAACCAATCCACGGAACGCCTTGTAGGATCCAAGTCCCAGGAATAGTTTCACCATCTTCCCGAAGGGCGAGAGATGCGGCATCTCACCGAGCGAAATCTCGGTAGCCTCCTTCCCTGACAGGAAGTGGCGCATTCCATAGTTAATCTCCTGGTTGTTCAGGGTCTGGAGATACATCCGGAACGCTTCCAGTCCGGCGGTCTTGCTTCCGTAGTGCCTCACGAAGTCTAGGTTGTATTGCCATAGATTCTTCTCGCTGAAATCATTCTGCTCCACGGCACGGACGGCTGTTTCTCCGGCAAGGACGCCGCCGATCAGTCCTGGGCCAATCCCGCCTGCGCTAATTGGATTAGGGAACCAGGCGGTGTCGCCGCAGATCATGTAGCCATTAGCCACCAGACAATCGTTCTGGTGTCTCACTGAGACCTGCCAGCTTCCGGTGAGATTGCTGTCATCGCTCAAGGGCGTCATCTCCTTGAAGCGATCATCAGTCGCTAGCCAGTCCTTCAACAGTGCACTCAGCGGTTTCTGGCTTCTCTTCTGTTGAATGCCGAGACCAATGTTCACTTTGTCTTCGCTCTTCGGGAATAGCCAGAGATATCCTCCAGGAGCTTTTTCCTGGTCAAGGTAGATGTCGCAGTGGAAGGGTTCGACCTCGACCCCATCCCTGAGTTTTGCGTTCAGGCGTGCTGTTGGCTCAATGTCATCTTTGTCGATCTCTTTCTCGATGTGACTAGGGATAGGCAGATTTCTTCGTAGCTTCGTCGACATTCCCGACGTGTCGATAACGAGCTTCGTTCTCATCTCGAAGGGCTGGTTAATAGTCCCGCCCACAGTCTGTCCCTTGAGTCCAACGATCCGGCCTGAATCCTCGACGAGATCCAGTGCCTGGACTCCTCCACGAAATTCAACTCCAGCCTTTAGGGCATCATCAAGTAATCGCTTGCCAAACTTTGGTCGATCCAACACATATCCGGGTCCTTCAAATGGTACCCTGACCTTCATGTCGGGCGAGTAAACATAGACTGCCGTGACCCGGTTCTCCATCTCGGGCTTGCCGTAAGTGACGCCGAGATGCTCGTTGAGGAATTTGATGTGATGCTCTCCAACAGCGTCTCCGCAGACCCATCCGAGAGTGGTCTTCTTTCCAACCTCAGCCTCTGGGTTCCGGTCGAGTAAGAGAACGTCTACTTTATTCTTCGACTTTATCGCTATAGTAGCGGCTGTCATGCAGCCGGCGATGCCTGCTCCTACTACGACTACGTCTCTCTCTTCCAACTACGATCCTCTTGAAGGGCTCAGTGCGGCTCTTCTAAAGCCGACTTTAGGTTTTCGCTCTCAGAGACGACGATAAATGGTTAAAAGAGTTCTGTTAACTCATCGTCGGATGCCTCTCTGACGTATATGGAGAGTTCTGGTTCTTGTCGTTCGTTGTTGGCTGTCAAGTCTGTCTGGCAGCACTATGCTCCAACACGGGACGTGCTAGGACTATTGGAAGTGTTCAGGAGGATGGTCAACGAGTCCATACGGATAGGCATGGCGAACAAAGTATCCTCGCTGAGAAAGCTCTCACTATTCTCCTACAACCAGCTCGCCCATTACGATTCACCCAGCTGCTACAAGCTCTGCGCCATATCGAGAGCAGCAGGCATACTAGCTTCTAGGAAGAAGTCTCTCAAGCGAGGCTTCGCTACTAGAACCCCGTACGCTGTCAGACAGCAGCTCGTATCATGCTACAGCTTCAAAGCGAAGAATGGAGGACTAGAGATTCCATTATCAAGAGGGAAGCGTCTCAGCATACCCCTGACCAAGCACATGATAAATTCCATCTCTCAACCAGGAGTCGAGGTGCGCTCCTTCACCCTCACCCAGAACAGGCTCTGCCTCTCTATCGCACGCGACGTTGCCAGGGTGGAGTGTGCGTCTACTGTCGGCGTGGACCGTAATCTTCGTAATCTCACGGTTGGAAACGACGAGGAGACACGTCCCTACGATCTCTCAAAGACTGTGCGCATAGCGAGTACTACGATGCGCATAGTCGCATCTCTCAAACGGGACGATGCCAGGATAAGAACGGGCTTAGCGTCGAAGTATGGAATGCGTAGAACTGCTAGGACTGGTCATCTCCTCCATACCACCACGAAGACGATTGTGGCGTTAGCGGTCCAGCGGAGACAGGCAGTCGTTCTGGAGAACATTCGGGGCATACGCTGTCTCTACCGGAAGGGTAACGGTCAGGGTAGAAGGTATCGGGGTAGGATGAACGGGTGGAGCTTCGGCGAAGCTCAACGCCAGATCGAGTATAAGGCTCGATGGAGAGGACTGCCCATCATTCATCTGACTAGGCGTGAGACCAGAGGTTCCAGCGTGACTTGTCCGAGATGCGGGGAGAGACTCCAATCGGACAAGCGACTGGCACGTAAGCTCTGGTGCGGAAGGTGCAGAGTAGCTATGGACCGGGACAGGGTGGCGGCGGTTAACCTGGCTCGGCGGGGACGGGTGAGGTTCGCACGTTCCCGGCCTCCCATAGTCGAGGCGCAAGGCGGGGCAGTTGAAGCGGTGAAGGGGAATCCGACGACGACGGTAATCCCTGGAGTCGATGCCCCGAAGCTGACTCAACCGACGACGAGTTAACAGAACCGTTAAGAGTTTATATTATCTGCGGGCCGGCCGCTCTCGCGAAAAAAAGGAGGTTCATCGTTGACGACCAACCCGACCACCCAAGTCAAAGGCCCACCCTTCCTAGCTCTGTGGCTCAGAACCATGCGCATCCCCTTCCTGCAAGCGACCATTGTCCCAGTGATTCTTGGAGGAGTAATCGCGTTTCAAGTTGCTCATGCCTTCAACCTCGTAACCTTCCTTCTTACTCTCCTGGGCGCCAGTCTCATCCAGATCGCCACCAACATGTTTAACGACTATTTCGATTTCAAGAGCGGAAACGATCTCCAGGTCAAACATCAGAATCCATTCGCTGGGGGCGGTCGAATACTGACCGCTGGACTAGTCAAACTCTCAACCCACATTCTCGTCGCGACAACCTGCCTTGTTTTGGGCAGCTTGATCGGCCTCTACTTCATCTTCGCCCTGTCACTACCCTACCTGTTCATACTAGGATTGATTGGAGTAATCTCCACCTATGCCTACGTTGGACCTCCATTCCGTCTCGCATATCGTGGAGTCGGAGAACTAATTGTCGGGCTCAACTTCGGCCCGGTAATGACTCTCGGCGCTTACTACGTCCAAGCACACAGTTTCGCAATAGAACCTCTGCTCGCTTCAATACCCGTCGGACTGCTCATCGCGGCAGTCCTCTGGATCAACGAATTCCCAGACATGGACGCCGACAACGCAGTTGGAAAGAAGACCCTAGTCCTGAGACTCGGATACGCTCGATCCATCAGCGTCTATGTCGGAATGGTCGTCACAGCATACATCCTCATAGTCCTCTACGCCCTCCTCGAAATCTTCTCCCCAGGCATCACGAGCCTCACTTCGCTAATCGCATTGTTGAGCCTGCCGTTCGCTGCAAAAGCGATCAAGATTCTTCGAGTAAACTACAAGGACCCGCACGCGATAATCCCTGCGAACGCGAACACGATCTTTCTCCACCTATCCTTCGGAGTGTTAGCTATTCTTGGGTTCGCTCTCGGGGCAGCTCTGGGACTTTAAACCTCTGTTGACAGGTTCAGAATCCGTTAAATCACAGTTATCGGAGAAAGACGATTGACAACCAGCTTGGCTTCAAACACGACGAGCGCAGTCCAAAAACAAAAGCCGACTTTGGAGCAAGAGGTGTTCAAGCTGAAGCTAGAGTGGATGATGGCAAAGAACGACGATGAGAAGCGACGAATAAGCGAAGAGATACGACGACTTGTCGGGTTCTCTCCTTCTAAGAGCCAATAGGTCGAGAGATTACCTCCGCATCATTTTTCCGAAAGAAATTCACTCGACCGCGGTCTTCAATCTTGAAGTACGATAAGCGACCGCCCCGGATTCGAGATCGGATGAATCAAAGACTCGCCGTTCAGGTCTCAACTGCTCTCGCGTTCGGCCCGACAGGAATAATCTGGGCATTCTTCCCAATTCTTCTGCGCTCTCTCAGTGCCTCTTACCTTCTCATTGCACTCGTCTCTCTCATCCCGGCGATTGAGACGATGGGGCTCTCTCTTGGCTGGGGAGGCATTCTCGACAAGACGGGCAGAGGAAACAAGATTCTGCTCATCTCCCTTTTGGCGCAGGGAGTCGGTTTCTCAGTCTTTCCGGTCCTGAAACGGCCCGAAGAGTTTGTTCTCGTCGTGTCTCTGATGGGGCTCTTCTCCTCTAGCTTCATCCCCGTCTACGCCGCAATGGCCACTCTGTCCAATCAACAGTATGGCCGAGCGATAGGTAAATTCTGGACCGCAGCATTGCTAGGCTACGCCTCCGCAACTCTACTCGGTGGAATTCTATACCAGTACTTTCCTGTCAACTCTCTCTTCTTCCTTGGCGCTATCTACGGCTACGCGGGCACCCTCGTCGTGTTGTTTGCTCCAAGAGACGCACTGACCCTGAAGAGATCTCTGGACATTTCCAGAGGCTATTGGGGACTATTGAAACAAAGGAACATCGCGATTCTCTGTCTACTCTCCATAACTGTGCTGGTCTCAGCGTCGGCATTCAACGGCTTCTTCACTCTCTACCTTGTACACGTTCTAAATGGTTCAAGACTGACGGCCGGGCTAGCGGCCACAGGAACAACAGTGCTCGGGGTCTTTGCGTATCGCCTAGTAGGGCCGCTCAACGACAAGATAGGAAGAAAACCAATCTTCATCCTCGGTGCGGCAGGATACGCGGCATACTTCACGATTCTGTACTTCGTCACGAATGTCGTAATTGTCACTTTTCTCTGGATTTTGCCAATCTATCCACTAGTGCAATCGGCTTCGACCGCGTTAATGTCAGACTACACTTCTGGAGCAGATCGAGGCAAAGGACTCGGCTTGCTAGAATCCGCAATCAGCCTAGGCGGTGGACTGGGACCCCTAGCTGGCGGTTTGATCGCCGATGCGGCCCAGCTCCAAGCAGTCATCGTCTTCTCACTGGCCGTTGCTCTCGCATCGGTTGCATCCTCTCAGATTTTGCTAAAGGAGAAGCCGAGAATAACAATTCCGGATTCGATTAGAGCTGGGACGTAATGAGGTGTTCTCAAGCTACTTTGTACATGAGCCAGTTGCGATCTTTGAAGTTGATGAGCCGATAGTCGCCTTTCAGTTTTCTACCTTTGAGAAGCACGTGATACTTTCGCGGTTCTCTCAGCTCAAGGACGTACGTGCCTTTGTCCCAGACCTTGACAGTCCCAGCCCCATATTCTCCTTCGGGAATCATTCCCTCGAAGTCGAAATAGCTCAGCGGGTGGTCGGGCACTTGTACTGCCAATCGCTTGACGCCCGGCTCTGTAGGGGGACCCTTCGGCACAGCCCAGCTCTTCAAGACATCATCAAGTTCCAGTCGGAAATCCCAGTGGAGTCGAGTTGCGTGATGCTCCTGAACCATGAAGCGAGGGTTGCGTGCCAAAGGTGAGACTAGTTCTAGACTATGGCCGCTGGAACTTAGGCTTACCTAGGGCCTTTCATGGCTTCTTGATTTTAGTGAATAAGAACATTGGCAACATCACGCAACCCAGAGCACCCATAAGGTATGCGACAAGTCCAGCAGTAGGGTAAATGAGCAACGCAAGATTACTAGTTGGCCCAAATGCGGCCGCTCCACAAATAGAGACGAATGGAAGATACCTGTAAGACTTCAAAGGACCGAAGAGGTACGAGCCTATCCTGAGCATGAACAGACCGAGGCCCTGCGACAGAGCCAGATACGAAACGATGAAGGGCACTAAAGCGGCCGCTCCTATCCCGATGGCAGAAGAGACGAACGGATTCAACTCCACAATCTGAGAACTAGTAGAAAGGACAATTAGCGTAAGATACACATCGGCGGCGGCCAGCCCGACCGGAACCGTGAATATCCACCCGTCACGCCGAGAAAACAAATTGCGGAGTTCGTCAAAGTCAACGTGGACGATCCACAGACCTACGGCCGTACATATTATCCCGACAACTGTGATGAACAACGTCCCTAGAGCGTCGGTCTGAAACTGCCCAGGAGTGAGGACTGTGAAAGAGGATATCAGCTCGCTGGAGAGAATCCAGTACAACCCCGACCCCATCAGGAGAAGACTTGCTCCAGGAGGGATTCGCGATTCCACCACCATTACACCTCAAACGTTCTCTTCGGCTCTCCTTGACTTCACCGAAACTGCGACCTCTGTACCCTTCGTCGTTCGTGTTTTGAGCAAACGCATTCCGACGGACGACAGAAATGAGCTGACTAGAGTCGTGAGTCCAGCGACAGGAAAGAGTATCTGAGAGGCTACTCCCAATCCCGCTCCCTCACTGGCGACAATGAAGGAGAACTCTCCCCGGGGCAGCATTGATACTCCAACCCTTCTAGCTTCGCCTTTTGCCGAGGAGAGCTTCGCTCCAGTCCAGCACCCCCAGTATTTTCCAAGAATGGCGGTCGCAATGACCGCGAGGATGGGGAGAGTAAGGGTCAAGACCGCTCCCATATTTATGAGTGTTCCCATTGAGACGAAGAAGAGGACAATGAACAGGTCCTTTATCGGTCCAACCTTGTCCAGTACGAACCTGGCCTGTTTTCCTCTAATCATTAGACCCATCAGGAAAGCACCTACTGCTGGAGAAAATCCAAGGAAGGATGAGAGCAAAGCAAAGATGAATCCGAAGGACAGAGCTAGGAGGAACGCCGTCTCCTTGTATTCCTGATCGCTCTGAGTCACACGATCTATGATCCTCGGCGCTATCCGCCAGCCAAAGACAAAGATTACCGCGACCAGAAGGATTCCCTTTGCCACCAACAGGGCGAGGTCCGAGGACGCGACTTGATTGCTCGCTGCAGCAAGGCCTGGAAGTAACAAGAGAATGAAGACGGTGGCGAAATCTTCGATGACTGACGCGGTGATGACCATCTGAGACTCTTTAGCGTGGAAACCCTTTGACTCGAGCAGTATCTTGCTCATGATCGCGGTACTAGTTGTCGCCACGACAGCGCCGACAAACACAGCTTCGATGGTGCTGAGACCAACTAGCAGGGCTATGCCGAAGACTGAGACGAAACTGATCGTGAGTTCTACAGTCGCCAGTATGAAACTATCTGGCCCGATCTTGCGGATCTCTAACGGGTCAAGCTCCAAACCTACAGTAAAGAGGAGAAGTACGATTCCGAGAGAAGCAAGCAGGTTTATCGTTCCGAGGTCCTGTATCAATCCAAGACCGAAGGGTCCGATAATTATTCCCGCGATAAGCTGACCCAGCACCACGGGCTGCTTAATCTTTGAGAAGAGGAAGCTGAAGCCAAAAGCTGCGGAAATTGCTAGTCCAAGGTTCAGTAGGAGAGAAAATTCAGGAGTCGCGGCCAAAGAGCAACCCGTTTACCGAGACCGAGTTGATCTGGAATCCTCGGCTCTCCCAGTTTAACGAAGTGACTCCCGAGCAACACTCCTTCGGTTCCAAATTGCCTGCAGCTTCGTCCCACTGAGTTTCGCACATGTGATCCGATTAGTCGAAGTTTGAGTCAGACTGCCGGTTACGAGTATTGTACCTAACGCGTCACGTTCAAAAGTGAAAAGAATTCTGAGCCTTGGACATTAGTTCTCGAATCGGCTACTTTGCGGCACTGGATTAGGTCTCGCACTCATCTAATACGCTCTAAGAACGTTGAAGCTTTTCAAGGGAAATGAGGCTGGAGAGCTGGAACATGCATCTCAACTTAGTAGCCTGTTCTTCGGCATCGTAGTCACGTTACTCGTGGACGCTTTACCGCCGATGGGACCAGTGGCTGCGGGTGGAGTTATACAGACTGTGGCGCGTTCTTCTTATTCATGGGACTGAGGAAAAACTATCTCTTCTGGGCCAGCAAATATCACTTCTCCTAGGCGTGTTTCTTGACATTTCTTCCGCTGGACAGAATATTCTATATCTGGAAAAGGGCTAACAGTGGAATCGTTGTTGTTTCTGGAGAATATAAAGCGCGTAGAAGCTTTTTCGTTAGAATGGTAGGCCACGATTATATCCGCGAGACATAGCTGAAACTAATCTGAAGCTTAGTCGAGGCAAGGTGGCGAGAACATGACAGTTGCTGAGGAGGTAGCTGAGTCGAAGGCTGTTATTATTGACCCTCAGCCAGCCGGCCAGCTAACCACAGTCCAGGCTCAGAAGCCGGTAATACCAAAGACTCTACGAGAGTGCCGGGTATTGGCGAAGCGTCTAGCATACAACATCGTCACCGGCTACGTGGAGCATGATAGGGGTCATCTGGACAAGTCTGCCGAAGCGTTCTTTCAGGTTTACCTGCACTTGTTTCCCAACCTTAACCCTGTCAGATCTTGGAGAGCAGCCGAAGTGTATGTCCGGATTCTCGTTAAACAGGATGAAATCGAGAATTATCCGGGTCATGACAGAACCCAGATCCTGGATGATCCTCACTGGGAAGAGGTAAGGACTATGTTCTTGGATTTCTCCAGAATCCTTGGAATACCTGATTCCTATGCAGACAGCACAATGAATTATTACAGGTTTCATGGCGTCCGAGACAATCGATACGTAAATTACTGCATCGAATCCGATCGGGTCTTCAACAGCCGCGTTATCGGCAATGACTATTGGTCGAAGATACTAGGTTCTCTTCTTCTGATATTGACAGAGTGTCACGACAAGCACGACCCGATGGGTCTTGAAATGGGGTTGCAATTTGGTATGAAATACTTTGAGATTATTCTTCGGGCCAGATCTTCCTCATCTCAGAAGATGCCGGGGCTCATCGCGTAGGATATCTGTCAAGGCAGTTTTCGGACTGCAAAACAGGGACGAATAGTTCTGTCCTAAGGTTCAGTTCGAAGAGTCAATTCATTGCGGTAATTTTCTTTCTGATTTCTGGAACTCCTCTTCCTTGCTCGTCGAGAATCTCGAGGTCGAACATGTTTTCAAAGGTGGACGTTATTTTCGGGTCGTGCGCTCTGGAGTTCATCGTGAAGATTGCCGTGATCTTATCGGAGATCATCAGCTCTAGGGCCTGACGGACCAGAGAGTATGTTCTCTCAGGTCCCAGCGTGAAGATGAAGTGTGTGATGCTGTCGAATATGATGGTGAATGATGATCCAGCGTAGGCATCGATGGTTTTGTTCAGCGCGTCGAGAATTAGTGATGTGTCATATGAGGGCAGCAAGACTAGGTTCTCACTCTCTACCTTGGGATACGAGACTCTAGGCGTCAGCACGAAGATTTTTGCTGCGGGTTGTCTTTGGGCTAGTGAATAGACAGGGCGCCCTTTCAGCGTGAAGACGACTGTCCTTTCAAAGTGGGAGGCGGATTCCGCTAGTAACGATTTGAAAATTCGGTCGTAGTCAGATTGTGGATCGAATTCAAGCAGCAGCTTCTTCCCAGTAATCTCTTCGTGAGACAATCCAACTGTATTTGAGAAAGTGTCCATTGATTCTGAGAGGTCAAGGGTTCGGATCTTATTCTCCAATTGAGCTAGAGATGCCTCTTCTCCTCGGAAAACTGTCGAATCGAACGCCACGAGAACGTGCAAAGAATGATCGGGACTCGCCCACCTTGGGTTAGTCAGGTGCTGGACAAATTTCTGCAGAGGACGAATAGTGAAATCATCATAGTCGAGAATGACGCTGAGCCCTTCATTACCCAATGTTTTTGCTTCAAGAAGGAGTTCCCGGGTGAGTTCAAGGGGTGTTTCGTCAACCATCCCCTTATTCGGATAGATGCTCCCCAAAGATGCAAGCCTGAGAGAACCTTTTAGCGTGTATCTCGTCAAGTCAATCCCTTGCCGAGAAAGGCCGTCTCTAATGACGGCCTCATCAGCATGGTGGAAGTAGATCACTCGGTTGTGTCGACTTACTGCTTCTACGATGTATTTGGAGAGTGGACCAAACTTTTCGCCGCCGGGGCCGTGAAGAAGTATCATCTGATCATAGTGAGAGGCAATTGGCGACGACTCGAGCGAAGGGACAACTCCAAGGAATGACTTCAGAAATGTTGGCTTGCGGAATGCACGAACGGCCACAATTATCAGAATTACCGAAAGAAAATTTGTCGTTCCCTGAATGCTGTAGCCGAACGATGATACAGCATCGCCAGCAAGCAGAGTTACGCTAATCAGGCTGAAGGCCGAGGCAAATATTCGCAATGCCCCTCTGACATCTTTGTCTCGAAGTTGAGATCGAAGCCGGGAGAGAACAGCAAACGGATAGATCGTGAAAGCCGACACGAGCGCTACTCCGATGGCTAACATAATTGGACCCGTGACGGCTGAAGGTAGCGTGATGCCTTCAATGACATACGTAACTTTGACTGCAGAACCGGTAGCGATAGCCGAGGGGACGCTCCATGCAACAACGATACCGAGAACCATGGGCACCAAATATACCGCGAAGAACAGAAACACAGCACGAAACGGACCTGACAGAATTCTCCTTAGTGATAGAGGCTGTGGATACAGGTAGAGTTTTGTGGCAACGTAACCCCATATCGTCGCTATCAAAGCTCCTGCTGTTATGACGCTCTGAAGCGCCGACCGCATCCATACTGGTTCAGAGGTTGCTATGACAACTAGATCCTCAACAGGAAACGCGAGGAAGGCGAAGTAAATCGCGACGAAATAGTTCTTGTAAGATTGGAAGTATGATAAC
>MNHO01000002.1:6587-49204 GCA_001919285.1 archaeon 13_1_40CM_2_52_13 | reverse complement strand
ACCTCCGAAGAGGAGAACATAGCCATCGGCCGCGTCGTAAGCCATTGATGCTGCGACACGTGGCGAAGGAGAAGTGGACGGGAACAGCT
Organism: archaeon 13_1_40CM_2_52_13; assembly: GCA_001919285.1. Classification (GTDB taxonomy): domain Archaea; phylum Thermoproteota; class Bathyarchaeia; order 40CM-2-53-6; family 40CM-2-53-6; genus 40CM-2-53-6. The sequence continues at coordinate 49,115 of MNHO01000002.1, read as the reverse complement.
GAGTCCAGGTTCCAGCGTGGAACTTCCAAGTATCAGCTAGCGTGGTGAAGCCGGGTCCAAAGACCTCCAGTTAGGCTGCGCCAGACGACGAGGTAAAGTGTTAAGAATCCAACAGGATAGTTATTGACGAAAATTCTAGGAGCCAAGTAAGATTGGTCAGCATTAAAGCTCGCAGGATACTCTGTCTCACGATACTCGTCGCACTCTCAGCCAACTTAGCAACCATTTCGTCCGCTAGAGCCACAAGCTCGGCCCAGACCCAGAATCCGGCCTACACCCACCTCGTATACACAGGTACGTCTAGCTTCACTTCTCTGACCGCAGCTAGCGCGACGGATGACGGAAACTCCCTGGAGATTAGGGGCGGTCCCTCAGTAGACCAGCTGATCCCGAAATCAGGAAGCAATGCGGCACACCTCCCAGCTAAGCACATTCCAACGCCGACCGCCAACGCCATAGCCACATCGAATCCAGGATTTTCTGGCTTCGACGGCATCACTCACCGGGACCAGAGATTAGCCGGTACCGGTCCGTACACTAATACACAGTTTAACAAGGAGCCGCCCGACCAGGGTCTCTGCGTCGGAAACGGGTTCGTCCTAGAAATCATCAACACGGCGCTAAGGGTCTACACGACGTCAGGATCGACTCTCACGGGAACCACTGCCATCAATCAATTCTTCAATCTCCAGCCAGAGGTCGTAAGGACGACCCCACTCGTCTTCGGCAACTCCACCGCCGACCCCCGGTGCTACTTCGACTCTAGCACGAATCGCTGGTTTCTAACAGTTTTAGAGATCGACCTCGATCCTTCCACCGCGGCTTCACTGAGCCCGTCTAGAATCCTTCTGGCGGTTAGCCAGACGGGTACACCCGCAGGCATGTGGAACATGTACGAACTCTTCACTTCGGACGACGGCTCGAACGGCACTCCCATCCACTCGGGATGTCCTTGCTTCGGAGACCAGCCACTAATCGGCGCCGATGCGAACGGCTTCTACATCAGCACAAACGAGTTCTCCACATCGTTACTCAACGGACTGGGCGGCGTCTTCAATGGAGCTCAGATCTACGCCATGTCGAAGACCGCGCTCGCCAGCGGCATATTGCCCACAGTGGTCATGTTCAATACAGGCGCTATTCCGACCCCCGACGCTGGAGGGATCTGGTACACCATCCAGCCCGCGACAACACCACCCGGCGGTTCTTTCCAGGCCAACACCGAATATTTCCTCAGCGCCCTGGACTTCTTCAGTACAACGGATAACCGAATCGCCATCTGGGCCCTGACTGGCACCTCCACACTCGCAAATCCAACCCCAACCCTCAATCTCAGCCAAAGCATAATCACCAGCGAGACCTACGGCCAGCCTCCCGACGCTCTCCAAAAAGACGGGGCCAGGCCCCTGGGTACTATGACAATTCCATCCTTGGGCGGGCAGAAAGAGAAGCTGGAACTCCTTGCCGGAAATGACGACCGCATGAACCAAGTAGTCTTCGCCAGCGGCAAGCTGTGGAGCGCCGTCAATACGGTCGTACAAGTTCCGAGGGACAATCCCACAACGATCGGCATCGCCTACTTCATCGTCACACCCACCCTGTCAGGGTCCACCGTCGGAGGTTCGATCGCAAAGCAGGGCTATGTTGCTGCCGCGGGCGGCGCAAGTGTCATGTTTCCAGCCATCGGAGTGAACAATTCAGGCCAAGGAGTCATGGCCTTCACCTTTGTCGGCCCCAACGACTTTCCCAGCGCAGCCTACTCCTCAGTAGACGCGGCCAGCGGTTCAGGAAGCATACACATAGCCGGCGCAGGGACGGCACCAGAAGACGGGTTTTCAGGCTACCACTTCTTCGGTTCGCCCAACAGGACAGCTAGATGGGGAGACTACTCCGCGGCCTCCGCCGATTCAGCTGGCAACATATGGATGGGCACAGAGTACATCCCGAACCTCCCCCGCAGCCTCATCGCTAACTGGGGCACGTTCATCAGCCAAGTTACCCCATAAAGACTAGTTCCAACTCCAAACCCAAACCTCCCACATTTTTTCGCTTCGACAACTCTAGGGGGTTGCTACTGCCGTCCATGCAACGATCCCGCAAGCATCAAAGGGAATTTCTGCACAATCAGCCTACGCTCGACCAGCCTTCCAATTCGAGATTCCCTATTCGAATTGAGGTCCCTCGACAAGAGGCCAAGAAGTTTGACCGAACTGTCGCGACACCAGCTGCGTGGCAACTCTCCAAAGGCTGCAATTAACAGGAACGTATTGGCGACCGAGATTATTGGGAGGCTTCGGACCCGCGCGAGGCGGGTGACGTGCTGAAAAACCAGGTATGCCCGAACGGGTCCTCTAGCTTGCAGATTCTTCCGTAGGGCTCGTCCTTTATCGCCTGAAGCACCTTCGCCCCAGCCCCGACTGCTCGTGCAAAGAACTCGTCCACGTCCCTTACATCGATGTGGATGCTCACGGGTGTGCCGCCAAGCGTCTTCGGACTCCTGTTATACGCTGGAAACTCGTCGGCGACCATCACACGCGCCCCTTCGATTTCGACCTCAGCATGGCCAATCTTTCCCTCCCACGGGATTCTTTCAGAGACCTCCTTCGCACCGAAAGCTTTGGCATAGAAGTCAAGCGCACGATGTGCGTCGTGGACTGCGAGGGCAGGGACTGCTCGATTTCTTATCCTGTCAGTAGGAAGTTGAGGTGCCATGCCGATCGAAATTCGGCTCCCGGATATAAGTCCGCTTTTTTTTACCTAGCCGTCCATCAGGCAGATAAAGCGGGGTCCAATACAGTAAGCTGTCCCTGGGGGGACCTCTGCCTTTGGCCTTTTCGGTGGCAATATGCATTTTCTATGTGTCTCAACCAATGATATCAACAATAATGGCAAAGTCAACTTATGCGCTCTTTCCAAAGCGGCAACAATAATACCGCGGGAGCACCGGACGATTTCACGCGCTCAAGAAAGGTTGGGTTACGCTTGCACCAGGTGTTGCTACGAGTGAAAGATGTAGAGCGCTCTAGAGAGTTCTATACTAAAAAACTAGGCTTCAAAGTACTGCATGACTTCTCTCCCGAATATGTTGCCGTTCTCACACCGAACAAGCTTCAGATAGGCCTGCACCCGTTTCGGCGCGACCGTGCTCGCCCGTGGGATAGGGATCAACCCGTCGGGATTGAGTTTGAAGTCGACAATGTTGATTTCTGGTACCGACAGCTCAGAAACCAAGGGATACGGTTCAGCGAGAAACCGAAGGATTCCTGGGAGAACGGGAAGCGCGTTTCGCGGACCCTGATGGTTACCGGCTAGCGATATCGAGCCCATCCAGGAAATCCTCAAAATAAAATCATTTCACGGAACGCTCGGCTAGGGGCCTGTGACGCTTTACCTAATTCTTGGTCGACAACTCCTAAGAACCCAGACAATTATCATCGAAGCGTGTGCGCCCATCATTTCCGCTTGTCAGAATTTGGACGCGCAATTCTTGTTTGTGTTCCCCCATTGGTGAGCATACACAGAATTTGACGTCGGGCTCTAATCGATGAAACCTTGGTTCCAGGAACGACCACGAAGAACGCTTCTGAGATCTGGTCCTCTAAGCGCGACAGATTTCAGATTCGCTAGAAACAAGGCCCAGAGCCGAGAATCTGCGATTCGATCTCGTTTACGGATAGTAAAGGGGTAGGCTGTTTCCAACGTTAACCTTGTAAGTCTGCCATGGAGATAGAAACTTAGTTTCGTTCCATCTATTCGTTCTAATAGGAACGAAGAGCGTCTTTGGCCCTTCAGCCTGTGTGTGCAGACGTCACTTAGCCCTGCATGGACGAGGATTTCGCAAAGGGCGAGATTTCACATTTGAGAATTCTGGAGTGAAAAGATAGGGAGTGAACGCGCACCCGCGAAGGGCCGCTTCAATATCTGCGCTCGATGCGAAAAAGTCGGTGGTTGAGTAGAGCGGACACTTCGGTCTCTAGGATTTACGCTCAATAGCGTACCAACCATTCTAGTCTGCTTCTCCTGTCTCTCTTTCCCTTTCTTCTTCCTCCTCTCTAAGCACCTCTCTTCTTCCAGGCCCAAACCCCTCTCCGAGCTTAACGTTCGGTGAGTCGAGGAGAAAAATTAGAGACACAATGCCTGAGACCAAGATCAACGCGCCGTAGAGGGCGACAAACAACATGATGTAGAGGCCCGTACCGATCAAGGCCAGCACAGCTACGGCTACTATCGCGAAGAGAGTTCTTCGGCTAGGCGGGGGAGACTTAGGTCTAAGTCCGCGACTGACATTGAGTTCCTCGGGGTCTTTGGAAACAACTTCAGAGAGGCTTCTCCCGCAGACTCCGCAGACAGAATCATCATCGGAGTTTATTGACTCACAACCCGGGCACTTTTTCAAGACTCATCCTTTACGATAATTGCTTGAATCAGCAGTCGTATCCGTTTACAGGGTCGATACTGCACGGACTGAGGGTGTTCGTACCCTCGACTAGTACTGGTGGTGCACTCTGTATCCCAACCGGCGGACTGGACATGAAAGGACAGCATGCAAGAGGTATGCCTGGTAGCCAGTTGAACGGTGAGACCCAGTTTCCATCTTGGGAGAACCTGATGACCGCGCTGACCTGACTGACGTTTACTATCGTGCCTGTGCCTGGGTTGCCGATTCCGCGCTGCCATTGAGCACAGCTCGGAGTGCCTACCGGCTTGTTGAAGCAGAAGGCCACGCTACTTATCGTGATCAGGTCGTGGGTGGAGTCACCGTTGGTCCCGGCCCATATGGCTAGAGCGAGGTTTCCATCACTGCGGAAGTATGTTGATGTCGGGTTCGCGCCTGGAGCATTGCATGTGCCTGTGGCTCGGTTGCACCCGAACCTTGTGAGAGTGTAAGAGCCGCCAGGTGGCGGGTTCTGCGTGCCTGTGCTGGAACAGCCCGTTCCGACGACTCCGCTAGACGACTGGCACTCGAAGGGTCCTGAGCCTATCAGAATCCCAGGAGAGACCCCGTTGTTGGGTGTTGACGAAAGCGGGTCGAAGGTAATGGTCGACATCTGGCTTGTGACAGCCATGCAGCTGGTTGGAACACTGCCTGCGTTGACGTCGTTGTCCCAAGTTGCGCCGCTACAGGTAGAGGACCAGTAGCGCCCAGGGACAATGGTGAGACTCGGAACACCAAAGGGTCCAATCAATGTAAATGGTCCGATGGTGTTGAGGTTGATGTCAAAGTTGGCCTTGTCAAGAACGTGGATGTCGATAATTGACGAGAAGCACAACCCACCTTGAAAGGGACAACTGGGTAACGTGAAATAGGTGAACTTGACATCCCAAGACGTTAAGGGACGTGCAGGGTGAGCGCCGGAGGTGTCGCTCTGCCAGAAGATGTCTGGACGAAGCGAGAATCTGAGAGTGCCGATGGTTCCGGATGGTGGCGTATAGCCTAGGTGTGCAAGATCACATGGGATCGACAAGTTCGTATTGCACGGAGTCGAGTGTCCGCTAGTCAGATAGTCAAAGTACTCTCCGCTCTGGGCCGGGTTCAGAGAACCGAGGCTGTCGTATACGTTCCCTATCGTCTGAAAGTCAAACACAGAACTAGCCGCGTATGGATTGAGGCTCTTCGTCGGAGCGGCAAATCCCTGAGTCAGAGTGGTAGAGTGCGTTACACTATCGTAAGCGTCTAACCATGTGAAGAGATTGGCTACGCCCGAGCTTTGGCTGTTGATCACATTATTCCACTTGGCGAGGTAACCGAACTGTACCGAGGGGCTGTAGATGGGAATGAAGAGTTCCAGCTTACCATACAAGTCCTCGGTCTGGTAGCCAGCACTCTGAGCACTCAGCTTCGATGTTCCCGAACAGTCTCCAAAGGTAACGGTCAGATGAGTCTGCGCGGGTGTCGGGTCTCCGGGAGCCGTCAGGCAGGGGGAGAACTCCATCTGGCTGCTAATCGTATCGTACGCTGGAACACAAGCATATTCGTAGTTGGGGGGACTAGTGGAGGGGGTGGCGAGAGAAGAGCATGGCGGTTGATCCCATGCGCCTCCAGAGACGCCCTGGCTGTTGAACTCTCCGTAGAGTAGACTGTCGAAAGGAAAGACGCTGCCGAAACCGCCTGTGTATAGCCACCAGTTATCATTGATGCCGATGTTGCTGGTTGTGAAGCCTTGGAACTGAGTGAAAGTCCCACGAGTATCGGTAACGTAGCAAGTGCCCGAGCACCCTGTTGTGGTCGTCGCGACAACCTGACATGCACCATCAGTCCAGTGACCTGTGAACAGGTAGCAGAGGTCTTGGAACAGACCATCACCTAGAGCAAGACGAGCCGGTCTGTCAGTTCTGGCGAAGATGTTGACAGGATGAGCCGCAGCGTTGACAGATATGCCTGTAAGGACACAGGTGGCGGTGTCGAAGCCTGAGGCTACTCCTGCAGTGACGAGGTGTTGTGCTGCCGCGCAGAGATCGGCCTTGCCACCGTTATCAGTCGCGGGCTCCCACGAATAGGTTGCAGCAGTACCTCCAGTATCATGTCCTATAGCGGTAGTAGGGCTCAGATGGTAGGCTGTTCCTGCAGCGCCGCCAACAATGCAGTTGGGGCCTGTCTGAGGGAAGAGCGCATCCCAGCCGCACGGGTCAGCGGTAAAGAGACCCGAAGTTATGGGAGAGTCATTGTCGACCGCAGAGCAGACCACAATACCGTTAGAAGCACAGTACTGAACCTTGTCGATCAGGTGGGCAACCGCTTGTCGGATGCTCACACCTGGACAAGCAGCATCATTGACACCAGCACCTACCCCAGCCGGAATAGTACAACCTGCGTCAAGACCATAGTTCATTGGAATACCCCAGTAGTTGTTGTGCAGCATGACCTGTATCTCAAAAATGTCATGAGTCGAGAGGGGAGACGTGACAGCAAAGTGAGAAGGGTTCGCTCCTGGGATTTGGGGGCAAACTGTGCCAGTCTGGGAAAGACACTGCGCCATGGTTGGTGTTAGAGGTACATCGGTCAAGTCGACCGTTTCGGCAAGAAGCGCGGTCTGTTCAGCCAGGTCACTCGCGAAAATCGCCTGAATCTGAGTATTGGTCGACGGACCTGCTGGAAGCCAGCTAGTAGCCGGCGCGGGACTTGCACGAGCGTAAGGAACATGGGGAAAATGGACCATAGCAGCAAGAGGACCCGGTAGCGTGGAGAAGGATAAGGCGATTGCGAAGATGATGACTAAGCTTGCGGTGTAATTGCCTCGCAAGTCTATCGAAATTGAATGAGTCTTCTCTGTTCTTCTTTAAGAGGTTATCTCCTTCTAATAATTATTCCTTATCGAAAGAATGATTCTTCCTGTCCCGGCCGTCATATCGTTCAACTTACTACCAACTACAACGCAGTGCAAGGTTCTCCGAGGTCTATGGTCTCAATCTGTCTATGCTGAGGGTATGGGCACTATCCCCAGGAATTGTTGCTGGTCGTTCGAGGGGTTCATTCCCGAGTCATGGTTGGAGACTGAAAGAACGTAAGCTGTGGTGTTTGAGAGTGCGAGTCCGAAGTAGTCTCCGATGAATGTCAATGACGTCGTTGGTCCGAAGGGCCTGGGTAGCTGGCCAGTCGTGCTTCCGGGGTTCTGGGGATCCCAAGTAGAGGATGATACGCGAATGTTGGATCCTTCCGCCTGGAGACCCAGCTGTCCATCTGTGTAGAACTGGATTGTGGTGTCGATGCAGAAGTTAGTCCGCCCTGCATCGTTCGGGAGGATGTTCGTGTCGTTGCTTGGGCATGCTAATCGTCGGTCATAGAAGGCCACGGCCACGGTCCCGCTCGGTGAGGCTGAGACGGTCGGCTGGAACTGGTCCGTCCCGTCATTCACCGTCGAAGGATCATTGACGTTAACAGGTGATGTCCAGTGGACTCCGCGATCAAGAGATTCTGTAAGCTGAACATCAACCCCGTTTCCACTGTCAACCTCCAACGCCAGTAGGAGGTGGCCGTTTGCAGGGTTGACGGCGAAATTGTCTGCTATACCGTCTCGAAAAGTAGTATTGGCCAGTGCGGCTGTCGAGACAGCGCGAAACGTGGCAGCGAACATCGGAGCCGAGAATGTTTGACCTCCGTCGGTGGACTTGAGCACCCAGACATCAACCATTGAATGCTTGGAGGAGGGAGAACTGGTGTAAGCGGCGTACAGCGTCCCCTCAGGTCCGGTGCCCATCATTATGAACTGGTTGAAGGGTCCATCGTTGTTGGGCCTGGAGATCTTGATCGGGGTTGAGAAGTGTGCTCCTTGGTCGCTGGACCTCGAGAACCACATTTCGTTGCTTCCACCGGCGAAGAGTGTCCACCCCACATAGACGTTGTTGGCGAACGGGCTACGCGGATTCGAGTCAACAGATATCCACTGCTTATCAGCGGTAATCCCCAGTCCGCTCGAGCTGTAGGTCTCCAGCGCAACGCCCTGGTTTCCAATGGTCCAGGTGTCGCCGCCGTCTGCAGACTTGATGACGAAGACGGCGTCGTTCGGGACGACTCCCCAGACCTGGTGCCCGTCGGGATTGTACTTGAAACTATACGGCAGGAACGCGGAGTACACGTTGCCCCTGGCGTCGAATGCCAGAACCGGATCAGTGGTGTCGACCCAGCTGTTGTTAGGCGCGCTCTGACAATCGAACCCGGGGATAACAGCATCCTTCCAGTGGAGTCCGCCATCCCTTGAGACGTACGCTCCAATGTGGAAGAGGTAGTATTGCGGGTCGAAGAAGAACTTGGACATAGCGACGAGATGGTGGGAGTTGGTCGGGTCTACAGCTATCCACGATTCACTGTGATGATTATCGTACTTAGCGTTGGCGACGCATGCGCCCGTCCTGTCCGTTGCCCCTCCTAGTACTGCGTGGCTAGCCTGAACATTTGTTACACCGGGCATGCTGGCGTATGTAGGGGTTGAAGGCTTGGCTGCAAAAGCCTGCAAAGGGATCACTAGGATCGAAGTGATAATGATCAAGGTCGCGAGAAGATAGAGTCTACTCAGACCATTCGTGCGTTGGCTCGGCAAGAACTTCCGACCTTCAACATGACTAGCTACCTTATTGGTGTTTACTTCGCCAAGAACCCACAAGGTCGTGCGAACGGTTGTGTGCTACTAACGCCGATATGAGCATCCTAGTTTCTGGCAAATTTCATCGTCAAAAATGAACTACTCCCAAATCCTCGGACGACTCTGTGTCCGCCGCCAAGGCCTATCTCCCGATTAGGGATCACAGTTGTTCAATCAGACACGGGGGAGAGGCGAGCCTCTGTTATTGTTGCACGGAGGGTTTGGGACAGTCGAAGATTTCTCTAACCAGACTCTCGAACTATCGAAGCAGCTCAGAGTAGCCGCATTCGAACGGCCCGGGCACGGACACACCGCGGACAATAACGAACCCTTCCACTTTGCCACCATGACGCAATATGCAATCGACTTCATTCAAGAACTGGGAATCGGCCCGACTAACCTCCTAGGCTGGCGCGATGGGGCAATCGTCGCTCTTCTCCTCCCCATCTCTCGACCGGACCTCGTCAAGCGCTTGGTTTGTGTAGGTGGAAGCCTCAACCCCAACTCCGTACCCGCTCAGGATCAGGACTGGATCAGGTCGGGGACACCGAGTCCTTCAGAAAAAGCCAACCGAATTTGGTAAAACGCTACGAAGAGGCAACCCCCGACGGTCCCGCCCATTTCCCGGTTGTGTTTGAGAAAACGAAGAGGCTATGGCTTACGGAGCCTGACATTCAAAGAGAAGAGCTAACAAAGATCACTGCTCCTACGTTGGTAATGTTCGGAGACCGGGACGCGGTTATTCCAGAGCACACTCTAGAGCTGTTCAGGTCGATCAAAGGGGCACAGTTATGCGTCATTCCCGAGACTACGCATTTCCTGTTGTCTGAAAAGCCACGCATCGCGAACAAAGTCATCTTGGAATTCTTGCAACAGAAAGCGAAGAAATAAGCTGAACTAGTGGTTGGAAATCCTGCTCTCGCGAGGACTCTGCTACCCATGAGTAAAGTTGTCGTCTCCATGTTCCTGTCTCTAGACGGCCTCGTTGTTGGTCCCAAAGAAGAGATGGATTGGGTCATCAACGATTTCGACAGCGAAGGCATGGGTGCTGACATGAGCAGGCTACAGGCGAACGCTGGGACGTTCCTCCTAGGCCGCCAGACCTACCAGATCATGGCAGGTGCCTGGCCCAACCAGACCGAAGAGACCTCTCCCGGCTCGGACGTAATGAACCATACGCCGAAGCTGGTTGCTTCGAATACTCTCAAGGAAACCCCATGGGGCAAGTACGCCAACGCAACCCTACTTCGAGGCGACGTCCTACGAGAGATTCGCAAGCTGAAGGAAAAACCTGGGAAGGATATCGTCACGTTCGGCAGCCCTAAGCTTGTGCAGAGCCTGGCCGAGGCCGGTCTCGTTGACCTGTTCCATATCTGGCTTCACCCCACGCTACTCGGAAATGGCAAGCCATTCTTCCGCGGTGAAGGGCGGCTCAACCTCAAACTGGTTGAGAACAAGGCGTACAAGAACGGAGTAGTCCGGCTCGATTACGAACCAACCCCCGTTGCGAAGGGGTAGATGATGACAGGATTTCGCAACTGGCGCCTGTGGTTTCAGAATTTTTTCAGACGGATCCTTTTCGGAGGTTGATGCCGTATTCCAAGTAGGCTTTGAGACACATGCTCATGTGAGTCCAGCCTTGACAGTTCTGGTATGAGCCGTCCAAACCACGATCCGTAGGCCGCCACTTGCCCTCAACAATCTTCACGAGCGTCTCCTTTGCATTCAGAGCCTCGAAACTCACCTCCACGACAGTGTCGTATCCGCCACCGCTCGGAAGCGCTCCGGTCTTCGGGTCGTAGACCCCTTCGCTGGCCTCCCAGGAGAATTGAATCAACTTGTTCGGCACAACCTTCTGGACCTTCACTGGAACGGTTATGACTTCGTTTCCAGCGTCGTCGAATTTCCATACCACCGTTCTTCCCTGATCAAGCGGCCCATCTGATCCGCCGGTCGTGAAATATCCGCTGAGCTTCTTCGGATTGTGAACAGCGTCGAAGACCTCGTTAACAGGTTTCTGAATCTTCGTCTGTACCGTAAATTTTAGGTCCATGTTCGGTTCCAATCCGCTTTCAGCGATATGTTATATATTTATAACACTTTGGACGCACTCAAGCATCGACATTGAGCAGTCGGCCGAAAGCACTTCGAGATAGCATCATGCAGAGGGAGGACAAGTACGATCTGATCTTCAAAGCCTTAGGCGACACTCGGAGACGCGAAATACTCGACCTGCTCAAGGTTCGGGGAAGAACCACCGGAGAAGTGTGCGAGCACTTCAAGCAACTGGACCGCTGTACCGTCATGCAGCATCTCCGTGCTCTCGAGAAAGCCGACCTCCTCATCGTAAGGCGTGACGGGCGTTTGCGTTGGAACTACATCAACCCGCTCCCTATCAAAGAGCTACATGACAGGTGGATCAGTAGCTACGCGGATAGTGCGGTAGATCTGCTAGCGCGGATGAAACGCAAGATCGAAGGATTCTAGTCTAGTCCAATGGTCCTCACAGGATTTTTTCGAGTACCTAAATAGTGGAAGGGCTCTTCGACCGAATTCGCAGAAGAGACTTAGTCGGTGTCGGATTCCAGGGAAGAACGCTGGTTGGATCTTGATCTGGCAGCCGCGAATGTGAATCGGGCCGGGACTCTTGTAGGATCCACCATGGCGGTCTTCACGTTCCTCCTCTTCTTTCTCTACCCTCGTTATTCCTCGGCGCAGATCGACCCCATTCTCTTCCAAGTCACACTGACAGTCATTGTTCTAACCATTCTCACTTTTAGCCTCTCAGGACTCTTCTACTATCGGATAGGCGTATTGAAGCTTAACAGCGCCAAGAGACGCACGAGCATGCAGAGAGGAGCATTATTCTGGCTCTTCGGCACGCTCTTCATATTGCTGGAGCCGGCTCTGATATTGTTCACCGTAGGACTAACAGCCGTCGGAGCCGTTGCTTTGATCGCATGGATCCTGTACACTCTCGTCACCTTACGCGACGCGACGGCCTACGGGAATCTGTATGGTTCTGCCTGAAACGAGTCGGTATGGAAACTGGAAACAATCGGACTGGACTGACCGAATCGTTTCACCTCACCACGTCGAATGTAACGTGCGTAACTTCCTTAGATGCAACTGCCTCCTTGATTTTCAGACCAATGTCCTTACTCGTTCCCGAAAACAGCTGCGCTCCGTGGCCGAAGAACACCGGTGAATAGTGGATCGTAAACTCGTCGACTAATCCAGCGTTAAGATACTGTTGGATGACGTTGGCGCCTCCCGCGATTCTTATGTCACGGTTGCCTGATGCCTTTCGCGCCTGTCCAAGTGCATTCTCTATCCCATCATTGATGAAGTAGAAAGTGGTGCCGCCTGGGCGTTCCCAGGGCTTGCGAGCCTGATGAGTCAAGACGAAGACTGGTGTGTGGAAGGGCGCTTCTTCTGGCCAGAAGCGTTCTCCCCCGTCAAACATTCTCTTTCCCATGATGCTCACGCCCGTGCGGTTGAAGGTCTCTTCCAACATTCGATTGTCACGGCCGGACTCACCGCCGTCGCCGAGCTTGAGGTTTTTGCGAAAGAACTGTTGCTTAAAGACCCAGTTCTGCAGCTTCATCCATTGGCTCATCCACTGTTTGAATTCTGGATCGTTCGCGTGCGCCAAGTCCATTCCTTCAGGAGCGATAAAACCATCTAGAGATGTAGCTACGTCGAAGAACAATTTACTCCTTGACATCTCAACCGGCGCACGTGGCCGCGAGTCGGGTTACATTAGGCCTGTCATCGACGGTCCGACGTGCGACTCTTGGATTGCCGATTAGCTGCAATGTCAGCGACCCGTTTGACTAGTTGAGGATCGTCCAGTCGCTCGGATACGGTGGCAAAGCTGGGGCCAGGTCCATGCCAACGAAGCTCGTTCGTCGAGCGGATCCTCGGCTCTTTCGTTCGTAGGGTGGCGAGATCACGGAATAACAACGCGAGCTTGAATTTTTCTTGGAGAGTCTCAGCAAGACTGTCGGCTCTCCGAACAGTAACCTTCCAGTCCATAGCCGACCTAGGAACAGCTTCGAGGTGCCCGTAGAAACCGATAACCGCTCCAGCAGACTTATCGCCCCAGCCTGTGAGACCGGGATATCCATCAGCAGTGTCCCCTACCAGGGCGAGATAGTCGGGAATGGACGTTGGCGAGACGCCGAACTTTTCACGGACCCCAGCCTCGTTCCGGACTTGTCGCGCTCGACGATCGAGCTGGACCACACGATCGTCTCTCACGCACTGTGCCAAGTCCTTATCGGGGGTGCAGATGTAAACGCGCGACACCGCAGAAATTCGGCTAAGAGACAACGCCGCGCCCGCGAGAGCGTCGTCGGCCTCCAATTCGACCATTGGCCAGACTACAACTCCCATGGTTTCGAGCGCCTCTTCAAGCAATTGAAACTGCGCAAGTAGACGAGGATCCACACCCTCACTCGTCTTGTACCCCGGCCAGAGATCGTTGCGGAAGGACTCAATGACATGGTCGGTCGCTACCCCGATGTGCGAAACTCCCGATTCAAGCATCCCAGCAATACTTCCCAACACTCCCCGCGTCGCAGCGACCTCCTCGCCCCGCTCGTTCGAATGAGGAGGCATAGCGTAGAAGTGGCGAAACAGCTCGTAGGTACCATCGACGAGGTAAACGTCCAACTGAGCAGCCCTAAGATTCGGTTCTGATCAATTCGATGCGTGCTTCGAGAGAAAACCAAGCAAGAGTTGATTGAATTCCTGGGGTTTTTCGAAATGCGGGAAGTGTGCAGCTCCGGAAATCGTTGAGATTTCGCTCTTGGGAATCGCCTTTCCTAGTCGGTTGACGATGGCGTGCAGTACCGTCGGGCTTTCGGTTCCATGGATCAGAAGTGTTGGCGCGGATATCTTGGACGCTTCTTCTCTGCCAAACACGGGTACTTCCGCCATTAGCTCTCCAACCGTCCTCTCATTCTCCTTCACCATTATGCGCACTTGTTCGGGAAACTGTTCGAATGCTCCATGCCGATTCATTATGCCGTCAAGATTGTATCTGAGGGCGGCATCGAAATCTCCCTGGCGGAATGCCTTGAGAGAGGGGTTCAACGAGTTTCGCTGAAATTTCGCGGCCGAGACGGCTATTGAAGGATGTTCGAGCAATAGGCCTAGGAATCCTGACTTGCTCTTCAGATTCTTCAGTAGAATAGTTGAGACCGCTGGTTCGATCAGCGTCAGAGTCCGAATCAATTGCGGGTTGGTTGATGCGCAGAACGCCGAGGCGAAACCACCGTAGGAGTGGCCCACCAAATGAATGGGGGAAATTCCAAGTTCTTCTATCAAGCCAACAAGATCTGCGGAATTGTTTTCGATCGTGCTCTTCTCATAGTCCATGCTATTCTGATTCGGCTGGGCGAGACGTCTACTGTAGGCGATAACGTGATACTTCTCCGAGAAGGGCTCAATTTGGCCGTTCCATGCACGATAATCGGTTGGTATTCCATGAACGAATACGACCGGCTCGCCTATACCCGCTCCCAAGTATGCTAGCTTGACCTGACCAACATCGGCATTTCGAAGCGGCGTTGGTTCTCACTCCCGAACAATTACTTAGGACTGGGGAGTAAATATCCTGATTTGCCTAGCTGGACCTCAAGCCCTTCGGGATTCGGTGGACTCGAAATGTAGCTAGGTCTTAGTATCAGGCCGCGTTCCGTGCAATCATGCCTCGCATCGACATCGTAAGGAGCGCCGAACTCGGAGCTGGATACTCAACCGAAGGAATCATCCGAAGGAAGGCTTTCGAATCTGAGAATGCTATCGTCTCTCAGTCACAAGTCGCCCCTGGAGTCGTCTCCGGATGGCACCATCACGGGACGCACCACCTCTACGGGTACATTGTCTCGGGTAGGCTTCAACTCGAATACTTTCTAAAAGGAAACGAAACGGCCGACCTGAACCCTGGAGACTTCTTTCACGTTCCACCTAGGCTTGTTCACAGAGATATCAATTCAGACAAGGACCACGAGCTATTGGTCGTAAACATTCTCGTCGGTAGCGGCCCAGCAGTCGTTAACGTCGACTCGCCAAAGGGAGACGATTAGATGATCTCACTGCGACCAAGCCAAGCTGATCTCCAGAGGTTGAAGGAACCGTTCGGCAGACTCCTCCCAGGAAGTCCCGCAAGGACAATGTCAGAATTGAACTCGATTATTGGCCAAACTAATCCTAGAAGGGTCGTCGCCGTTGGGGACGTAGTATCCCGAGAAACCCTTGTTGCTGGAATCAGAGTCGATCTTAGAATACTCGATCACATCTCGATGCGAAGACCCACAGCAGCATTCAACCTCAAGGTCAAGAAAACCTACCACGTAAAGAATCCAGCCGGAGTCATCACACTCGAGGCATGGGAGACAATCAAACGGGCCATGAAGGACGAGGAGGCCCTGATTGTCGTCGAGGGCGAGGAAGATCTACTTGCACTACCGTGCATCGTAGAGTCCCCCAACAATTCCCTAGTACTGTACGGTCAGCCGTCCAAGGGCCTCGTCGTGGTAGACACGAATACCAACGTGAAGAGTGAAGCTAGCCTGATCCTGAGCCGGATGACTAGAGAGGAAACGTAAGGCTAGCTACTTTGGAGCAGGATTCGAATACTTGTACGAGAGATTCTGGGCCTCCCAGTACAACTCGGGAGAACCAATATCCAGACGAATGTCGCTTTTCTCAAACTCCACCGCGCGCACATTTAACCCCCAGTCGACCATCTTTTGAATCCCATCAGTCAACTGGATCTCGCCGCCAAAACCTGTCTGAGTAACTTCCAACGCTTTCAGAATCACTGAGTGGAAAGCGTAGACTGGCATTATCGCCAAGTTGGACGCTGGCTTCTGAGGTTTCTCCACAACGCGTGACACCCGGACGACTCCAGCAGAATCTCTATCGCCCTCTACAACCCCATACCGCCGAGGATCTTGAACTTGCTGAACTAGGAAGGCCGCGTCGGCTTTCGAACCCTCACTGCTGTCAATCAAGCGCCTGAGGTGTCTCGAGTTCTCAGATAGAATGTAAGTATCGCCCGCGTGTACTAAGAAACTGTCAGCTCCAATGAACGTCTTCGCCTTTAACACCGCGTCTCCAAAACCCCGAGGCTCCGGCTGGTTAATCCAGACTAGAGTGGACCCTTCGATCATCTCATAGAATGACTTCAGATCCTCCGAGGGACCAGTCTTTCCCTTGCTCTGAAGCATCGACACATAAGAGAAATCAGGCGTGAAATGGTCCTCTATCGCTCTCTTCTCTCTTCCTACGATGAAACAGAATTCGCGAAAGCCGGCAAGGTAGAGCTGCTCGAATACCAGCTGGACGACTGGCTTGAGACAGAGGTCTCCGTTCTTTGCTCTGGAGAAAATCGGCAGCATCTCCTTCGGCTGCTCCTTAGTAGCGGACAGAAGCCTTGTGCCCAAGCCTGCTGCGGGAATAACTGCTTTCCTTAACACGCAACAATCAGCCGGTACTAATCGCTCTACCAATTTCAACAATATAAGCCCCCCGCCGGCTGAGCTAGCATGGGACGACAACCCGAATCGGTCTCTTTCGTCGGTCTAGGCTACGTCGGCCTCTGCACCGCGACTGTCATGGCATCAAGGGGAATCCGAATCATCGGAGTAGATGTTGACGAAAAACGGATCGAAGAACTTCGGAAGGGACACCCACCATTTCACGAGCCACAGCTTCAACCGATGCTCAAAACAGTGGTGAGAAAGAGACGAATCGAGTTTACGACAGATGCATCACAGGTTTCTGATTCAAGCACAGTTTTCTTGACTGTTGGGACGCCGAGCAGAGAAGATGGATCCATCGATCTCACTTACGTGAAGAAGGCGACTCAAGATGTGGGATCTGCCATCGCAGGATCTCCAGCTTATCATCACGTCGTCGTTAAGAGCACAGTTACCCCAGGAACCACAACCGACGTGGTCAGACCTGTCCTTGAAGCGTCAAGCGAGAAGGTCTGCGGCCCAGAGCTGGGACTATCTAGCAACCCCGAGTTTCTCGCCGAAGGATCCGCCATAAATGGAACCCTCCATCCCGACAAGATCGTAATAGGCGCGTCAGATGCCAAGTCGAGCACGACTCTTACCAAACTCTACAGGCGAATCTACTCAAAATCAAAAGTCCCTACCATTGTAACTGACCCGACAACTGCTGAGACCATTAAGTACGCCAGTAACGCGTTCCTCGCGACCAGGGTAAGCACGATCAACACCATTGCCAACATATGCCAACGTGTCCCCAACGCAGACGTAGAGACGGTTGCAAAGGCCATCGGCCTAGATCCTCGAATCGGTCCCCTCTATCTCAAAGCCGGTCCTGGCTACGGTGGGTCCTGCTTCCACAAAGACCTCCAAGCCCTGATCTCGTTCGGTCGTTCCAAAGACTATGATCCGCTTCTTCTTACCGCTGTCGAGGAAGTCAACCAGCGACAGGCATCAGAGATCGTCAATCTTTCGAAGAAACTCTTGGGGTCCTTGGACAATTGTCGAATCGCGGTTCTTGGACTAGCGTTCAAGAAAGGCACCGACGATATGAGAGAGGCCGCATCGGTACGTGTTATTGACGAGTTGTTGAAGAACGGTGCCAAGGTCTCGGCTTACGATCCGATGGCGGTAGAGAACGCCCGTCGGATTCTGGGTGATAGGGTAGAGCTGATGCAAGATGCTATTTCTTGCCTCAAGGGTGCTGACTGTTGCATTGTAATGACAGAGTGGGACGAGTTCCGAAAATTGAAGCCTAGCGACTACAAGTCGAATATGAAGACTCTAAACATTGTCGATGCCCGGAGAATAATCAAGCGGGACGACTTTGACGGATTCAATTATCTCGGAGTTGGTCTAGGGCTATCTTCGTGAAAAAGAGCTAGTCTTCAGCGTGGATTACGATGGCCTGCCCTAACAGCTGGGTTAAGATCTTGCCGTCAACGTCCTGAGAGACTTCTAGCCTCAGCATTTTCTGGAGGGTCGGAGCCAGATCAAGGATACTCGCATCTAATCTCAGATTCTTTGGCACGCCTGGTCCTGTCATGCACCAGAATCCTTCTCGAACGTGCTCGGATGACAGATGCGGCGCGAAGGTCCAGATTTCTCCTGACCCGAGTGTAATGTTGATGTGGATCTTTTCGTCTTTCCCGAATAACTCAACGGCGAGGTCCGGAGCCTCCATCGCGTAGGGACCCTGGAACGTGTCCTCCCTACGATGGTACACGGCGCGTATCCTTTCGCCGGTTGATGGATGAGTAAGCTCACCCAGCATAGTCTCCAGATTCTCTACAAGTTCGGCGCGCAGTTCGGGGTTCTGTAGTGATCCAGCATTGTAATTTGTGGAGTTGATGTAGATGGCTGCTTGAGGACCTCCCGTAGAGAACGCTTTGGTGTTACTCCAATCAATGCTATCGACCAGTCGAGTCAGGGTCCTCTCGTGTTGGGCGGAGACAGTAAGTTTGTGGGCGATCCTGTCAGGAGTCAGCCTGTAGACAGCCTTGATCGCGTTGGGCGGCAGAGTCTTGAGGATCATCTTTCGCAACGGCGTATAGATTTCACGGCTCTTCTTCTCTGAACGGTTCTTGACTTTCAGAATGCCTTGCGCTTTGAGATATTCGTTGACGTGAAATGATGTAGTGATCGGCATTGAACCATGGTCTGACAAAGCGAGCAGGTAGGTCTCCGGAGTTGTGAACTCTCTCAGTTCGCCAACTGCCTGGTCGAGCCGGATATACCAGTCTCGAACCACATTAGAATATTCTGATTCAGGCCTGTCCATGTATCGGCTGAAATCGTGTTGGACCATATCGATGCCTTGCAGAGTCATGAAGAATAGATCTGGTTTGAACCACTCTAGCAGTAGTTTTGCCGATTCCAAACTCTTCGTGTGGAGTCTCTCCACTTGGGCAAGATAGGCTTCCTCGCCGCCACGCATTTCGGAGGGCTTTGTGAGCGGAACATCGATCTCGTAGCCGTCGACTGTCTGATCTAGTCTCTTCATCAGATCCTTCGGATACGCCCAATCCTTTCCTGGTGGTGTCGGGAATCCGGATACCATGAAACCGTTTACAGGATAGGGTGGATAGGTTCCGGGAATGTTGAAGACCCCGACCCTGAGACCTGCCTTTCCACATGTATCCCAGAGGCAACCGATTTCCTCCGTCGTCTTTCCATGTCTCAGTCGTCGATCCGGCCCGATGGAAAGGAAGCCCCAGACGCCGATCTTTGCCGGGTTCTTCCCGGTCGCAAAACACTGCCACGCAGGAACGCTGGAGGGAGGAACTATTGATAACAGGGTTCCATGAGTCCCCGATTGATAGAGAGTTCGTAGGTTGGGGAGACGGTCAATCCATCTCTCGATGAGTGGAGGCGAGGCGGCGTCGAGCCCAATAATCATCGCCTTCACCAAAACCACCCAAGCTAGTTGTTTCTCGACGAAGCCTGTTGGAGGGACGCTTCGATCTCGGCCACCATTCGCTTCCACGTCGTGGCCGCCGAAGTTGTTGTCCGAATCTTCTCCAATCCGAAGTACCTGGCAACTCCGTCATAGAGCCTCTTCTCATTCCGAATGAACTCAGCGGTATGCTCGGGCCTATTGGCAAGTATACGTTCCTCGTCAGCATCCAGAATGAACGACACGTCCGGCCTCGGAATTATCCAGACGAGCAGATGCTCAAGTGGAACATGGGTCTGATTGCCCCAGAAGGCAACGATCAGATCGTAGAGATAACGGTCAGCAACGACACTGTACCCCAACGCTCTCCGTATTCTGATTCCGCCGACAAGCAGTGGACAGTAGACGAATAGAAAGTAGAGCGACCAGAGAACCCTAACAGGCTTCATTCTCTCGAGCTGGTTTGTCTGGGCGAAACCAAGGACCCTGGCTCCTCTTCTCAGGATGAACCCAAAAGGATCGATAAGATCTTGATGTCTGAGATAAGAGAATTTGTGTCCCGAATGATTGAGAAGGTAGTAGGTTCTTCCTGCATGCGTCGACTTGCCTGTTCCGTGGGTCCCGCTGAGGGTTACTATGATGGTCTTCAGTCTACCAGATCCTCCTGCCCAAGAGTCGGTTATGGGAGACTGCGTTGATGAAGTCGAGGAAGAGAAGGGGCGGAGTTACAAGGCAGCTCAGCGAGCTACGCCATCTTCCCTTTGATGCTTCTCTCGCTCCTTTGAGTAGAAAGATGAGTATGATTGCGACGGTTGGTATCCTATACGGGAGCACGAGCCTGTCTCTCCGTAGCACTCCCAGTCGATCCTTTCCGAACCTCTTCTGTCCCGCTTGTGTCAGATCTCGCATTGTCGGGCTCTCAACGCCGCAAGCTTTCAAGAATCGATCGATGGCACCGATGAAGAATAGGAACGCGTCTCCAATATCGGCCTTGTCAACTGCGTCGAGAATCTCTTGCGTTGAACAGTTTCTTGATAACGCTTCAAAGTCTATGACGTCTGATAGTTTCAGGAAGTTGTGGCGGAACATTGCATGAATTATTCTGATAAGCACTCGGTCCAGGTCTGATGTTACCCAGACGTTCCGGCCCTCGATCTTCTCGATCCTTCGGTCCCGTAGAATATTGTTTGGTTCTACGTGCTGCTCGCCGAGCTGGCTGATTGTCGGATACAATTCGAAGTCGTGTTTGAAGCCTGGGAGGAAGCAGCTGAACTTTCCCACCAACTTGTCGCAGTGTGTTAGTGGCTGAGGCTTGACTCTGAACTTGTCCAAGAGCATCCCTCTTGCCTCTCCAAACTCGGAAGAGTGAGGTAAGAGAAAGTCAAGGTCGTGTCCCATGTCAGGCAATGAGTCGAAGGATTTTATCACAACAAATGATACACCCAACTTCTGGAACTCTTTACTCATCAGATCGTACAACTCCATTGCCTCGGCAAACTCGGTCTTGGCCTCGTCAACAACCTCTGCTGGCGCGTTGAGAATTGGCGCGGCTCTCAGAGTAACTTTGTTGTTCTTTGCTAGCTTCAGGAACCTCTCCTTGTTGATCGGATGAATCGGCTCTCTTCTAATCACAGCTCTTGCCAGCAGGACAGATTCGGCCTCTCTGCGGGCTGTCTTGACAATTCCTACCTCCTCAAGAAAACTCATTCCGAAACCTCTCCGGTCACGAATTGACTAGCGACATGCACGGTGCGAACGTCTTTTCGGCCGCCTCATCCCACGAGATGATTAAGGGTGACTGTTTCCCCTTGGGCGAGAATTTCTTCGGATCATCGATAACCTCACCAATCTTCGCTGCAAGCTTCAGCTCGTCCATCGGGGGCTCGACGGGGACCGCAAGGCCCTCCTCAACAAACTCTGCGAGGGAGGAAGCATTCGCAACAATCGTAGGAACACCCACCCCAATAGCCTCAGCTACAGTATTACCCCAGTTCTCATGTTCTGAAGCAAGAACCACGGCCGTGCTGGACGCGTACAGCGGAAAGAGGTCCCTCTGTGGAAGTCTATCGTACCATTCCACACCGTCGTTCAATCCAAGGGTGTGTGATAACTTTTCGAGCTCGCCCTTTACTGGGCCCCTACCAACGATTCTCATCCTCAGCCTATCGTTCTTCTCCCGCAATTTCGCGACCGCCCTCATGACCTTGTCGACGTTCTTGTATCTCTCCAACCTACCCGCGTAGAGAATCGTCGGCTCCTCAGGCTCTCGCCACTGGTTCTTCTCTCTGAGGTCAGAAGCAATCCCGTTCGGGATGATTTCCACTTTTCCTGCAGATTCCGGGAAAGTGTCGGTCATCAGACGAGCCTCGAATCTGGAGATGCAGATTACTCTTGGAACGTGGGCGACGAGTTCTCTGATGAATGGACGGTAAGCTCTAAAGAGAATGCGTCCCAGCCCTGAGTTCAAGCGGCCAACATAGTGGGGAGTGAAAATCAGTGAGCTGTTTCCTCGCATGATCCCCGCGATGGGACCTGGAATGTCGTGGATGCAGTGCAAGTGAAGAACTTGCGGACGAGACTGTTTGAGCACTTTGAATAAGCCTGAGGGGGAGGGAAAGTGATAGTTCTCCCGGGGGGCAAGGGATTTGATTCTGAAGATTGTGAGATAATCATCAACATTCTGAATTGAAGGTAGGTTGCCCAGAGGGTCTGTTGTGATTACGGAGACTCGTCGGAAGAATTTCGTCGCTCGTTGTGCCAGCTGCGAAACGTGAGTCTCTACTCCTCCAACATATGGAGGGTAGCGCGGGCTCACGATTGTTATACTGTCCAACAGAGATCTCGAACGCTCACGTGTGAGACTATTTCCCTGCCAGCTATTTATTCAATTCCGGACTCGGGCCACTCCACATCTCACGGTGTATCCAAACATATCTTGAGACATGAATTTGTTGCAGAATATCCCCCCTCACCAAGAAGTATAAGAGCAGAGAATGGGGAAGCCACGATAATCGCGGTGGGAATTACGAGGCAAGACCGAGATATCTTCACAGCCGTCGACATGCGTAGGGGATCGTATGCTCTGGTCAGGCCGAATCTTGAAGCTGCGAGTCTGAAATCTTCGAACTAAAGCGTGGCTCCAAGAAAAATGAACCCTCTGCGCATAGCTGTTATTGGCGGCGGCTATTGGGGAAAGAAGGTAATACGCGAAACCCTTGACATTAGTCGAGCAACAGGCTCAAGCCAACTCCACTCCATCGTGGACAACTTTCCAGAATCACTCACCCAATGCAAAAGAGAATTTGGCGGAAACCTCGAATATCGAACAGACTATCACTCTCTCGCAATGGACCCGTCACTAACCGGAGTCCATATCTGTACTCCAAACAGCACCCACTTCGAAGTAGCCGCAACATTCCTCCGACAAGGCAAACATGTACTCGTCGAGAAGCCTCTCACCCTGAGGACCGAGGAAGCATACGAACTCGTAAGGCTTGCCAATGAGAACAGAGCAGTCCTCTGCGTAGGACACATTCACCGGTTTAACAACGGTGTCAGAGAACTAAAGCGCGTCCTCGCCGACGGAGGCATAGGAGACGTGTACTATCTGCGTCTAAGATGGACGGCCCTCATGAACCCTCAACTACTGAGGGAGGTCATAACCGACCTAGCTCCCCACCCCTTCGACATCTGCAACTATCTCGTCGACGCCTGGCCCGAGAAGCTCGCGTGCAAGGGACGAGGCTACAGGACCAAGCAGAATGAAGAACTAGCTTTCATAACCGCAGACTACAAGGGAGGCCTAATCGCTCACGTAGAGCTCAGCTGGCTAGACCGAGATAAGCGAAGAGAAGTTACTGTTGTTGGAAGCAAGGGGACAGCGAATCTTGA
This sequence comes from archaeon 13_1_40CM_2_52_13, assembly GCA_001919285.1. Taxonomy (GTDB): domain Archaea; phylum Thermoproteota; class Bathyarchaeia; order 40CM-2-53-6; family 40CM-2-53-6; genus 40CM-2-53-6. The sequence goes on along the minus strand of MNHO01000002.1, from coordinate 25,722 downwards.
CTGCGTCGAACAGAAGCTCGCTCTCGAGCTACAGGGAGGCAGACGAGAGATCCCGGTCTCGGTCAGCAACACGCTTGGAGATGAAATACGCCACTTCTACGACTGTATCCGCAACAACCAGGATTCGACACCGTACTCGAACCAGTCTGACGGAATACTAGGCGCAAGAGTAGTAGCCCTCCTGGAAGCCTCAAGAGAGTCAATGTTCCAAGACCGAACAGTTCAAGTCCAGCTCCCGATAATCCCGGCGATACCGGCAAAATGAAACGTCCCAAATACTCAGTAATCAAGAAAGCAACAATAGGACGCGACTCACGCGTCTACGACCAGGTAAACCTGTACGGATGCAAGATTGGCAAGAACACGAAGATAGACTCCTACGTGTACATTGAAGAAGGAGTCTCCATCGGAGACAATTGTAAGATCCGACCCTTCGTCTTCATACCGACCGGAGTAGTCATAGAAGACAATGTCTTCATAGCGCCTAACGTCACGTTCACCAACGACAAGCACCCGCGAGCTCACGGAGAATGGACACGGCTCAACACGAGAGTCAAGAAGAACGCATCCATCGGAGCGGGGAGCACTATAAACCCGGGAGTACAGATCGGTGAAAACGCTCTGATAGGCGCGGGCTCAGTCGTCACGAAAAACGTACCTGACAATGCCATCGCTGTGGGTATTCCCGCGAGAGTCGTGGGTTCAAGACCCGCACCCGACGAACAGAACGGCCACCTGTCTAGTAGTAGAGTTAGAACTAGTCGATGAGACGCCTTGCGATAATTCCGGTCTATCGAGAAATCGGCAAGATTGGAACCGTAATCGAAAGATTCACGCCCGAATCGGTCGACGAAGTCTGCCTAGTCGTAGACTACCCCGACGAAACGATCCTAAAGGAAATCGACGACTCCAGAGCGAGGACCCAAGTTCCCGTTACTATTATCAAGAACCCTGCAAGGAATGGTATAGGCTTCGCGATCAAGAAGGGCTACCGATATGCGCTCTCCCACGGATTCGACCTGATCGTCGTTATGGCGGGTAACGGCAAGGACGATCCCAGAGAAATCTCGCGTCTGACAGAGCCCATCTCCAAGAACGGCTACGACTATGTCCAAGGATCAAGATTCCTCCCGGGAGGAAGAGGCGAAAGGACACCTTTCTTGAGAAGAATCTTCACGCGTCTCTTCCCATTTGCCTGGACCTTCCTTACAGGGGTCAGATGCACCGAAGTTACAAACGGCTTTAGAGCCTACAGGGCTTCGATACTTGAGGATCCTGAGATCAACATCTGGCAAGACTGGCTGAACGGATACGAGCTAGAATACTATCTCCACTACAAAGTCCTGACGCTGGGCTACAGATTCACCGAGCGGCCAGTGTCAAAGATCTACTCCCATACGAAACGAGAGTCATACTCCCACATATCCCCATTGAAAGACTGGCAGCAGATAGTAGGTCCGATAGTCCTACTCCGACTCGGCGCGAGACACTAGAATTGACACTTGTATCGCAGTATCGACCGATCGTCCTGCAAGCCGCTACTCCGTCCGACTCGAAGATTTTGAGCGGGTATGCCGAGTTCTGGAAAATACCCTGGCGGACCAGAGCACCGCCAGGCGAGCAACATACCATCTTCACAACTGTCAACCAGACGGCGCCGGCGAGAGATGCTGCGGTTATCGTCTCGCCTACTGGTAGAGACGGCGCCGAGACGGTTGCCCGCGACCACGGACTCACACTGACCCCAAAGGAGGCAGCGATCACTCTCTCGGTAGCGCGGGACGTTGAGGTTTGGCTTAGAACGGACGTTTACGAATTTTCCGGACCCAATCTAGATCCGATTCTGCGATCCGGAGACTTTTCGATCCTTTCGAAAATCCATGGAACGGAAACCTATCTACTTAGCGTAGACCTTGTAGGCGAATACGTTAGAAGAGTCTACGGTGGATTCGAAGACAGACCCAGCAGGAAGTTCTGGCTGGCGACCAAACTGCCCTTCTCGTACCAGTCAATACCGCGATTCCTTCGAGACCGATCATTCCGATCCTCCGAGGGAGCGGGTCAGATCACCGAGGAAAAGATGGGACCTGTTGAATGCCTTAGGACAATATTCTTGGCCAGCTTAATCCTATCCTCAGGCCCCATTGCTCGAATTGCCTTCTGGAGGCGCGGAAAATCCTACGCTCTCGCTGTGACTCATGACGTCGAGACAGAGGCCGGTCTTGACAAGGGAGCTCCCAGACTCCTGTCCGTAGAAAGAAATCTGAGAATCCGGTCGACTTGGAATGTTCCAAGCGCCCGATATCCGCTGCCACCGGGATCGCTTCGCCTTCTGACCGAGAACGGTGAAGTTGGTGCCCACGATACTGCACATGACGGGAGACTCATATTCCTCGATTCTGAAGAGAAGGTCCGACGGCTTCAAGACTGCAAAAAGGTATTGGAAAAGTTGACAGGCGAGGAGGTTCGCGGATTCCGATCCCCGCTTCTACAACACAACGCGGACCTGGTTTCAGCCGCGGCGAAGGCAGGCTACTCGTACGATTCCTCCTGCCCTTCGTGGGAAATTCTGTCCCCAACCTCCCTCCGCCCTCATGGGGTCGGCACAGTCTTCCCGTTCGAAATATCTGACACGTTGGAGATTCCTGTCTCGCTTCCGCAAGATCATCAGCTAATCAGGGTCGCCGGACTCGAACCGTCGGTCGCAGTTGACATGTGGATGCGCTTCTCCAAGTGGATACGGGGTCTCGGAGGCCCCTGCATCCTGCTCGTGCATCCAGACTACGAGCTTGCACGGGAAGAGAATGTTCACGAATATGAGAGGCTTCTCGAGAACTTTGCCTCTGATCCTCAGTGCAGCATCATGACTCTTGGTGAAATGGCTGACTGGTGGAAGCTTCGAGGAAGAGCCCGCTGGGAATTAACAGATGGACATCTAGCGATTATTTCTCCCGATGGAACAGCGAACTTACAAGCGGAATTGGTTACCGGCTATGGAGCTGATGGCTTTACGAGCGAGATTCTATCTTGACCAGCCTTCTCCTGATCTTCTGGATCGCTGCCGGTACAATTCACCTGGGCGTGCCGCTTGCTTATTTCGGCGTCATGAAGAGGATCGGTTCGAGACGCGGCTACAATCTCGCGATCGGATCGGAGAGACAGCCCACTATCAGCATCATCATTCCCACATACAATGAAGCGACGGTCATCAAGGAGAAACTGTCAAACATCTCGCTCTCGGACTACCCGTCTGATAGAATCGATGTTATCGTTGTTGATAGCGGTTCGACCGACAATACCGCAGACCTGGCCAGGGATTTCTTCGCTCAGAATCGTCTCAGAGGGCAGGTCGTTGAAGAGAAGGAGAGATCCGGAAAATCAGGCGCCCTTAACATTGGGTTGAAACATGCCCTGGGCGAACTGGTCTGCATCAGTGACGCCGAGTGCAAATGGGACAGACAAGCGCTTGGAAACGCTGCAAGATACCTATCAGACCCTACTGTAGGGTCAGTCTCGGGAGTCCATCACATTCCAAGCTCAAACGAGACAATGGCCGGAAACGTCGAAGGATCATACCGTTCCATCTACCGAATGCTGAGAATCACAGAGTCAAAACTCCACAGCACGCCGGTGGGTGAGGGTGAAATTCAGGTCTTCCGTCGCCAAGACCAAACAGGGTTCGATCCGAACGTTGGAGGCGACGACACCTGTGCCGCGCTCTGCATGATAGAGAAAGGCTTCAGAGCAATAAGCGCCGAAGATGTCGTGTTCTTCGATCCCGCCCCGCCGGCCTGGGGAATCAGGTTTACACAGAAGATCCGGCGAGGACAGCACGTGCTCCAGGCCTTCCTCAAACACAAGAGACTATTGTCTGGAAAGAACGTTTTTTCGAGACTGATCTTTCCCATGGAGTTCTTCATCTACGCAATAAATCCAATCATCTTCCCAATATTCATCATCCTAACGGGATGGGTGATGATCACCAACCTATTGGTCGCGGCTCTAGTTGCGATTGGAACAGTAATAGTCGCCGCCGTGCCAAGCCTGAGAACGGCCGCCAGCACATATCTCTCGAACAATATCACCATGCTGGCAGCGATCATCCAAGAATCCAGAGGAAACAAGCAGCTAGTGTGGACGAAGATAGACGCGAACAGGCGAGGCCAGCAGGCGCTCGACGCTCCGATGATCCCACAATAACCATCGGAAATCAGCGAGCGAAATGTCCCTCAACGCCAGGACTCTAAGAGACCAGCTCAACGCCTTTCTGCTTCTCCAGCGGACCTACAAGAACTGGATCGAGATAGCCACAGACTACATCACACGAAAACCTTTGAGCAAAGTGGTTCTGAAAACCGGCAACACTATCCCACTCGCCAGAAAGCCTTCAAGCCTCTCGCAAGCGCTCCACCACTACCACCGCTGGTACGACCCGTCCATCTACAACCTAATAGGACTAGCGAAACTCCTCAACCGAGGATGGAAGATAAGACACGTCGACAACGACTATCTCCTCCTATCCCCCCAGCCGGGGACAGTGCTTAAGTGTAGACTCAACCAAGGTACTGATATTTCTCTAGTATCGGAGATCTTTGTTCGACAAGTCTACGGCTCCGATTTCAACCAGAAAGTCGTCGTAGACGTTGGAGCGTACAATGGCGACTCCGCCATCTACTTCGCAAGACGAGGCGCTAGACTAGTCATCGGACTCGAGCCTGACCCCAGAAGCTTGGAGTTGGCTAGAGAAAACGTCAAGCTAAACAACCTCGAAGACAGAGTAATACTGCTCAACGTAGCCCTGTCGACCAGAACTGGAGAGTCCAAACTCGGAGTCAACGCGGAGACTCCAAACATCACGCAGATTGCAGAACCCTACAGCACCGCTGATGACACGTTGGAGATCGAGACCGTAACCGTCGAAGAAATAATGAAACGGTTCAACGTTCAGAACATCGACTTTCTCAAGATGAACTGCGAGGGATGCGAGTATGGAATCATCCGAACGTTACCAGCTAAAGCGCTAGAGTCAATCAGCGAGATCGTATTAGAATTCCATAGCGGTCCTCTCGACATACCGAGAATTCTTTCGAGGCACGGGTTCACTGTTACCATGATAGGCCACAGCTTCGGCTACCTTACAGCGAAACGCATCTCGAATTGAACCGAACTCAATCATGCGGGAGCCCGTCAAACAGATCGAAACTTTCGCTTCCGCGAAGCTCGGAACATAGAATATCGACGATAACCAGCGAGAACGCTCGCGGCAATCGCATAAGTGCTGGACAGGAGCACGCCGGAGGAGGGATTGAAAAAGTAACCAGCACCAAGAACCACCCCGAGGGCGATCGAAACTATAATGCTGAGAAATATGCTCAACAAGATCTGCTCCAAAAGATCGAGCTGGTCTTTGGGAAACAGTATCTGAACGGTGGCGTAACCAGGCAAGAATCCGAGCAGTCCAAGACCGAAGAGAAGCCTCAAGCTTCCAAAGAATGGACTTTGCACATTGTATAGAACCAGGAGTATCTCTGCAAATGAGACCAGCACAGTCACATGGATCCACCATGAATAGCTGATATCGGCCAGGAAGCGCGGGAAGGAGTCGAGAGAGACGGGAGTCAGAAGCCGAATTTCTCCGTCACGTTGAAGCTCCTCAATAATACTGAGGAGATCCTCATCGTTCGAGCGGATCCCTTCCACCGCGAGCCTACTCCTCAGTTCTGTCACAGAGGAAGGATGATACTTTTGAAGAAACTCGATGACGAGCTCCCTCCTTATATTCGTCAAGTTCTCAGGCTCCTCAAACAACTTGAGCCGTGATGAGAACCTTGCGCCCGAGATCCCTCACACTACTAGTTTGCCTGTTTCTCTCTTCAATATTTCTCATAACCTCGCCACATCTCGTCCGGGCACAATCAAGCGAGCTCATCACCGCAAGGCAAGATTTAGTGCAAGCTTTCCAGGCTATCCAGACAGCCGAACAGCTAGGCGCATCTAATGCAGACCTTCTACCTCTAACAGCCCAACTCAACACTGCTCTTCAGTATGAAGAAGCTGCGGACCTGTCCTTGCGACAGGGGAATGTGACCCTTTCGGTGCAGTATGCTGTTCAATCAATCAACATCTCCACACAGGTCTCCTCCCAAGCTCAGGGTCTAGCCAGCATCGCTCAAACTGCCACGGTGTATCGTACGGCACTATCCTACACTCTCGCAATCGTATTGGCTCTTCTCTCAGCACTCGCTATTCTAGAAGTTAATCGAATCCGACAGCTTTTGAGACGGAGAAGGCTGTTGAAGGCAAGAATTGACTATGGAGGTAGAGAACACGCAACATAGACTCGCCCTCTTCCTAGTCCTCTTCGTTTCCCTCACGGCCATTTTTAGCTCCGTGACTTTCTACGCAATGAGCGCCAAGCCCAGCCAATCCTTCATCGGATTCGGGCTATACTCGCAGAGAGGACTTCAAGGATACATTACCAACAGCAACCTCACCGTCCCCACCGGTCAGACCCAGAACTGGACCTTCGCAGTCACAAACAGAATGAACAAGGCGGAATTCGTAATGATAATCGCGCGAATCGGCAACTCTTCCACCCCAACCCCGAACGCAACTACCCCCTCAACCACACTTCCGGAACTTGGGAGAACAGACCGGTTCATCAACGACGGTGAAACATCAAGAATCAACTTTACTTGGACAATCGAGTCGAGCTACCAGACTGGGCAACTAACCTATCTCAATATCACATTCAACGCTCAACCGGCCGTCAGCTCGACGCCAGTTGGAACTATGTCAGGCGCGAACTTCAGACTAATCTTTGAACTCTGGACCTTCGACCCTGCCTCAGGCTCGTTCCAGTACGGATACCCTGGGCAGACCTCTCAAGTTGGAAATTGGTTGCAGGTGTGGTTCAGCGCGTCGTAGCAATGTTTCTAACTTTGGGCTATCAGCTTAGATTCCTGTTCTCGTAGAGACGATCGGTCCCCGTCGAATAGACGAGGTTGAAGTTCATCGCTGCCTGGGCTTCGAAGGCCATTTTCAGGTTTAGAAGGTAAGTGGACCCAGAACCAAATCTCAACAAGTACAGATTCTGATAATAGTTCGATACTAGAATGTAATCTGACGTGTTATCAGCCTGGGTAAAGGTCAGGTTGAACTCGGCGTACGTGTCGAACTTGACGTACCCGCCTGGACGACCGGCGATATTCTTCTGCTCTAGAAGGACCGCGCCTAGGTTACCGTGGGACGGGGCATAGAACCTCCAGCCATATTCCCCGGGATGGGGAAACATTACGGAATTCGACGTGAGACCGGATGCCACGTCTGAAACAAACAGAGAGGATTGTGGAAGATAGTCGAAAGAATCCCCTCCGTAACGAGCTATCGGCATCAGCATTGAGAAAGCGATCATCATCAGAATCAGCCCCGCTCCCACCAGCCGGGCGAGAGGCAGTGCGCCTAGTCTGAGAACATTTCCCCGTTCTAGAAGTGATGCAAGAAGTAGACCTGTGGGAAAGAGGGAGAAGAGATAGCTTCTCTGCAACACATCGGCATTAGCGAACAATGCAACAGGTATCGTGGAGATGGCCGCTAGAAACAATCCTGCAAGGAAATATTCCCTCGTCCGGAATCTTCGGACGAAGAGCAGTAATGACAGACCGAGAAGCCATACGGAGACAGCGACCGTCTCCTGGATCAGAATGACCGTCTGGTAGCTGGGCGCCGGCGTAGTAGGCACGTTAGGCGCACCATGAGAAATCCCGCCCAATCCGATCGCCAGTGCACCCTTGACGATTGACTCGACCTGCGCAAGCGCCCCTGATGCGATGGCCGTCCACCAGACGAGCACCATGATTGAGAGTGCCAGGAAGAAGGGTCCGATCACCAAGAGGTTTGACCGCATGGTCTTGATTCTCTCCGCAGAGACCAATGGCTTGAGTAAGAAGAAGGCGACCGTGCCTAAAGTCAAAACCAGCGGGGTCTCTGGGTGAGTCATCACCAGGACCGGGACCGAGACGAGGGCGATGATAGACCACAATTTACGTCTCGGCTCATCATCGATCATCTTAACGAGGATGTAGATTATCCCAACGTAGGGGATCAGCTCAAGGCTCTGTGGGGAGAGATGAAGCTGGAACCAGAGACCGCTAAGAATGAAGCCCGAAGAGACTGCTGAATAGTTCGGACCGAGCGTCCTCGTCGTCGCGTACAGAAGGATAGCCAGAACCACAGCAAGCGCGGCAGGATAGTATTTGATCAATTGGAACGGATCGATACCCGCAACCGCGGTCAGCTGTGCAAAAAATGTGTAAGCGCCAGGAAACTGGTACACATACCAAACCGGCCCGTTGTACCAACCGCCCGAGTTGAGGAGGACTAATGCGTCACCCTCATGCTGATAACTGTCCAACACTCGGGGATCCTGATAGACTAGTGAAGGCAATGCGAACAAGTACGCGGAGAAGAGAATAAGCGCGGAGCTTTCCAGTAGAGTCCTAGCCCGATCCTTCACACGGTTGCGAAGCAAAAACAGGCTCACAGATGCGAGTAGACCCAGCCAGTAGCCTAGGGGCAGCTGAGAGACGAAGAAGAAGGAGTCAGGAGGCAGCTCGCCTAAGTGCACCGTTGCTGCGGTTAGGAAAAACAAGGAAACGGCGACGGTCACTAACGCTATTATCACGATCAGATTGGCAAGATCGACCTGAGCTTCCGACCTCGGAGACTCCATGAGTAGCTCTCCCTCTGAGAATGCTTGAGGGGCGACCCAAGGTCTTGTCGATGTGGTTAGGGGTCGGGCATGTCGCATTCTAAGCCAATGAGAACTTACGAATCCTGTACGATAAGCTTTCTTCAAGTGGGACAACTCACCCGCAAGCAAATGCCATTCTTCTCGGACGAATTTCGGCGCGCTCCGAGAACGACCGGAGTACTCCAGCACAAGGCAGAATCAGGCAAATAAACTCCAATACTAACCTCGATCGCTCCGGGACCATGTCACGCTTCACGATGGCCCTGGGCTGGCACTGTATTGACGGCGATAGCCAGAGGCTGCTCAGGTTACGTTGACGCGTTCAACGGTCAACGTTATAAACAGTGTTTGAAGACCAGTTCTGTTGTCGAGCGATGGAGACCTCGAGTCTCTCTAATCCCGGCAGCCATCGAGAATCTGCTGAGAGGTTCAGGGAATGGGTCTTCCTGACTCTCCTCTTGAGCACTCATCCGGATTCACCTCAAGCGGTGGCTGTGGGCGCTTCGAGATCCAACCTTTTTTTTAGCAGGATGTATGGTGCTAGCGCACAACCCAACTTCGGGCTCAAGCCTAGAGACGCCCGCGACAAATAGCCGCAGCTACTCGCGACTATACCGTTCTCTCCAGAGATGTACCTCAGAATAGTGAAACAGTTGGAGCCGAAAACCACCCCACAGGATGATCCACGCGAAGATCGGCTCATGAACCGGGATCGACCGCAAACCGGTTCAGCGTTGCCTTTCTGAATCTTCAGCGTATATTTGATCTTGCCGGGGAACTCGCTCAACAAACAGAGTCTGGTTCTTCGCTCCGACACTGAACGAATCCCCCGCCAATAGCGCAGGGAAACCGAATCCGATATAAGTGAGTTGAAAAAAGAAGTGAGAGTAATTCAAGAATTAGATCGAAAAGCACTCGCAGGGCTCTTTGTGGCCCTCTCAGTGGGTATCATACTTCTCTCCTTGCCCGCAACGGCATCTGCCGCTCCGACGGGCAGTAGTTTCAACCATATCGTGATTATCGCAATGGAGAACCAGAACTATGGTTCGGTAATAGGATCCAACTCTGCTCCCTTCATAAACAGCCTCGCCAAACTAGGCACTACCATATCCAACTATCACAGCTACGGCCAGGGGATAGGCGGATGCAGTGCAGGATGCTACCAGGCTTTTGTAACCGGGCTTCAGACAGTCGGTGACAGCTGGTGTCCGAGATCCTCAAGTCCCTGCAGGAGCGATCCAACTATTGCGGGCCAGCTTACTACTGCCGGATTGACCTCAGCAGCCTTCTGTGAAGATGGATGTCCAAGAGGAGCCGACCACTTTCCATGGATAGGCGAGACAAGCACATGGAACACATGTGTCACAGGCGCTTTCACCTGCACGGGCCAGTCAACTCCATCGGGCCTGACCCTCTACGGATCCTCAAGCTCAGGAGGGAACACAGCCTTCATCAACTATCTCAACTCGGCCGCTCCAGCCAACTACATCTGGTTCACACCGACCGATTCTCACAATATGCATGATAACTCAGTGTCGACCGGTGATGCTTACTTACAGACCCTGCTCGTCGGAACTGGTACACTAAGCGGTCCATCCGCGACTTCAGTTCTTGGAAGCAGCTTGCTCAAGACTCCTGGAACTTTTCTCTACCTATGGTGGGACGAATATGATCCCAGCCCGAACGTCGAATACGGTAGCATGATCAGAGTCGGATACACATCCACGGGCGGCTATACGGAGTACAACAGTCTTCACACTATCGAGGCGAACTGGGGACTACCATACATCACGAGCGTAGTCTCTGGAGACTCGTCAATGTCCGACATCTTCGGATCGATAGTTCCTCCACCGCTCTCAGCAAGCTTCACCTATCTACCAACAACCCCGATCGCCTCCACTCTCGTCAGCTTTACGGCGGTTGGGACTGGGGGCACCGCTCCCTACACTTACTCGTGGTCGTTTGGTGATGGTGCTACCAGCACCGGCCTAACCACTAGTCATACCTACAGTACGACAGGGAACTACACGGTCACGCTTACCGTGACAGACTCAATTGCTGGGTCAGCCAAATCAACTCAGAATGTCAAAGTCTCCCCTGTGCCAGCCCTCGCCGCAAGCTTCACGTTCAGCCCAAGCCAACCTACATCCGGTCAGTCCGTAACATTCAGTGGTTCTGCAGCCGGAGGAATATCTCCATACACTTACGGCTGGAAATTCGGGGACGGAAGCTCCAGCACTAGTCAGAACCCCTCAGACACATTTAGCACGTCAGGCACCTTCACAGTCTCACTGAACGTGACGGACACAGCACTGACCCGCGTCCAAACATTACAAACCATCACGATTTCTCCTCCTGGCGCGTTGACCGCAACCTTCACTACCAGTCCGGTTTTTCCGATTTCGGGTCAATCAGTAACCTTCACTGCGACTGCAAACGGTGGAACCAGCCCATACAGTTACAGCTGGAACCTCGGAGGAACAAGCAAAACAGGAAATCCCGTATCCCAGTCATTCACGAACGGGACGTACACCATCTCACTAACCGTCACTGACAATGCAGGCAAGACCTCCACGACTTCTCAAACACTCAGCGTACTACCCAGCGCCGGAACAACCTCCGTCCCAGTCCTGATAGGATGGGGCGGAATCAGACTAGACGAAGCCGCTGTAGGAGGAGGCGTTCAGCAACCGCCAACATCAACACCATCCGTGGTGTTCCCAGGAGAGTCCGCGACGAACATGGAGCTCCTCCTCATCGAGTTGAAAGCTATGGGATACAACACGGTGAGAGTTGATTTTGATCCTTCATGCACCGGCTCACAATACATGAGCGCCTACAGCGCAACGAATCTTCAACGTGCAATCACGATCGCGCAACACTTCAGTTTCTGGATAATCGTCGACTACCACGGATACTCAGACGTGTTCAACTCTTCTACAGCCACATGCTGGCTAAACTTCTGGTCTGGAGTCACTAATCAGTTCAAGAACAGCTACTCCCAGATAATCTGGGAACCCATCAACGAGCCATGCTACAGTACTTCCGCCTGCGCAGGATACAGCACAAACAACAACATGTGCTCAGGAGCTTCAGCGTGCGTTACCACCCTATCTCAAGAGTATCAGCTATGGATCAACCAGGCAAGAGCTCAAGGCGATACTCACTGGATCGTTGTCCAGAACATCTGCAGCTACGGCTGCTCACTGAGCAACTGGGCAGGCGGATTCCCAAGCGTCACAGACCCGCTAGGCAAGTCCCCTACAGGAAAGATATTCATCAGCCTCCACAGCTACATGGGCTACTCCTCCAGCAACTGGAATAATGCCACCGCGGACTCGATGGCCCAACAATACTACCAAGCCGTTGTCGCAGGCATGACCGCCTCAGGATGGCCAGCGCTGAACACTGAAGGAGGACCAGATCCCTTGTGCACGAGTTGTGCGCCGGACAAGATCCTAACGGGAAGCGCAGGATATACAACGACAACATTCCACTTCATACAAGCCCTAACCAACCTCTATGACAGTAATACGCCTCAGAGAATCAACTGGATCTGGTGGCCAGCGGGAAGCTGGACGGACACACCAAACGCGGGAATATACGGGGCAATGCAGTGCGCCAGCAACCCACCCGGATGGGGCTGCCTACTAAGATTCTTGAGCCTAGGTCCCCCTGCACCGGACTTTACGCTGACTGGAACTAGTCCGGCAGGAACAAACGCGGGCCAATCCGCAACCTCAACAATCACCACAGCAGCCCAGAACGGGTTCACCGGGATAGTCACCCTTACAGACACCCCACCCTCGGGATTGACGTGTGGCTCGATTAGCCCCACCACCATTAGCGGCTCCGGCGGCGCGACAATCTCATGCAGCTCCAACGTTGCGGGAACATACCTCCTCACAATAATCGGAACCAACGGAGCGTTAGTTCACATCACAATTGCCACCTTCAACTTCAGAGACTTTCGAGTCAGCGCTACTTCACCATCGGCGGTCGCTCCAGGATCCTCATCAGTCTCCACAATTTCACTGACTGCGATAAACGGGTTCGGAGGAACGATCACGATTACCGACACGGTACCCTCAGGACTAACCTGCGGCTCTCTGAGTGTTGGTACTGTCATAGGCTCAGGAAGTGCGACCCTTTCCTGTAGCTCAACAAGCCAGAACGTCTACACTGTGACGATTACCGCAGTGAATGGTGCACTGACTCATACGACGACAGCTTCGTTCACCTTTGGGATTCCTCCAGATTTCACAATAGTAGCGTCCTCACCTTCAGCTGTCAACGTTGGCTCCTCCGCCACGTCCACCATAACCGTTAGCCTCATACATGGGTTTACGAGCACGCTGATACTAACCGCGTCCGTTCCCTCTGGGCTAAGTTGTAACTCAATCACAAAGACGTCCTTCACAAGTAATGGCACGGCAACGGTCTCTTGCAGCTCCCAGATTCCGGCTACCTACTCGCTAACAATAACCGGAACTAGTGGAGGGTTGATTCATACCGCGACCGCGACTTTCAACTTCCTCGGAACTCATGTGCCACCGACACTGAACCTTCCCTCAACCGAGACCGTTACCGCGCTTGCGACCCTCACCTTTACGGTTAGCGCATCTGACACATCTATACCCGCTCCTGTTCTAACCATCTCCGGCTCCCAGCTTCCTACAGGCGCCTCGTTCTCAGCCGCGGCAGGAACTGCGCCGAGCGGAACTTTCACATGGACACCCACTCAAGCGCAAACTGGAACCTTCACAGTCAGCTTCATTGTCACGGACGGTGTGACTCCCGTTCAGGGCTTCGTGTTCATAACTGTCATCCAACCAGCCCAATCTCTTACTCTTACCGCGCCCGGGAATCAGTCAGCCACAGTCGGCGCAGCTCTTAGTTTCATCGTCTATGCTAGGAACCCACTTGCCCCCACTGCGGTCGTGAACGTCAAGGCTACAGGGTTGGCTTCCAACATGGCTTTCGACACAGCATCGGGAACCTTCTCCTTCACCCCGAGTCAGAGCCAAGCTGGGCAGACGTTTGTCGTAAACTTCACCGCGACTGATCCAAGCAACCCCGCGGCGTCGGGCAATAAATCTGTAGCAATACAGGTCGCGAATAGTTCGAATTCTCCTTCAGGAGGATTCTGTCTTAACTGCATTCTCCCGAGGGGATTCTCCGCCACGATGTGGCTATTCATCATCGGTGGGTTGATAGGAGTAATATCATCAATTGTCGTCCTAAACATCAGAGCGCACGCTGAGCTCGCGGGTGCACGAAAAAGAAGACATCACAACCCCATCGGCGTTCGACATGACCACATGGCCAAGACTCATTCTGAGAATGTAAGAATCGTCCCACTCTATCGGAATCCAACTCATAACTACGAGGACAACTAGCAAGCGACTAAGACGACTAATCCCAGCAGAGAAGTTTCTCGAACGGCTAGGGCTTTCTTCTGGTAGTCTGAACTCTTCTGAGAACCAGGGCCACGACAACAACTGCAGAGAATCCCGCTATGCCAAAGACTGAATAGGACACGATCGGGAGAGGAGCAGCCCTGGTCAGCGGGGATACGTGAATCGTCACCTGGGAACTGGTCATAGCGTGATTGGCGTCAGTTGCAGTGAAAGTAACGATGTAATCGCCTGGAGCCTGAGAGTCTGTGGGCGTCCACAGAAAGACTGAGGACGCGGACGCGGCGAAACACCGGGTTGAACCGAAAGTCGCGCCCGCCGGTAAGGTACTGGATGATACTAGAGTCACACCATTGCATCCTCCAGCCCCCGTAGCGTTGACGATGAAACGGATGGTCGAGCCAGCGCTCACACTCTGGGCTCCGGGTACAGACAATGTTGGCGGGGTGACAACTGTTAGCGTTTGACAGTTGCCCAAGGCAGGATTATTGTTGTTGTCGCCGCTGTAGCTCGCAGTCCAGCTGTAGCTCCCTGATGAGCTGAATTTTTGAGAGGCTGAGTTCGGGACGGAGCCATTCGTAACTGCAACTGGTGAACCTACAATCGTCGGGGTTCCCGTACAGGTCGGGCCCAAGAAGAACTCGTAGGTTAGACTCCCGCCCGCCTGGTAGCCGCCTGTCAGAACAGCCGAGTCCGTAAGACTGCCATTCGCAGTAATACTAGCGGATGAAAGGGTTGTAGTCACACTCGGAGTTGCCTTCTTGACGGTAAGACCCACGTTGGAAGCGACGGTTTGAGAGGGTGAACCGTTATCTGTCACCTTCAGCTCGAAGGACCACTGGCCAGCAGTCGACAGGACCCCGGTTGGAGCAGTAGGCTTGTCTCCCACACTGCAGGAGAACGAACCTCCAAGGTTGCTGTAGCTCGCCGCTCCTGGAGCCTTTGCAAGCCACTGACAAACGTACGGGGATGTACCCCCGCTAAAGGAGGCTGTAGTAGCAAGACTTGACGACTGACCAAGATCTGTGGAGATAGCGCTGACTGAGATCGTGGCCGATGATAGAACACCATTTACAGAAACGCTGCCTGCAGCGGATGTGACAGTGACGGGTGAACTTGAGCTATCCGTGACCTGAAGCTCGAAGGACCAAGACCCGACGGTCGTGAGGGTCCCCGTTGAAATGGATGACGGCGATGTACATGCAGAGGAGCTTCCTAAGCTTGTGTAGCTGCTGGCGCCTGGGGCTTTCTGGAGCCACTGGCATACGTAGGTCGCGGTACCACCGCTAAACGCTGCGGAAAGAGTTGCCGACTGAGCAAAGTCTATGGTAGGTGGAGTGGCGGTGGCTGCGCTCACAGTAAGCGCCGTGTTGACACTTACTAGATCGATCCCGGAGGTCGCAGTGGCGGGAGGATTACCTGTTGAGGAATCGGTCACTGTGTAGCAGTAGTATGTGTTCGTCGTTGGCGTCACCAGCAGAGTGCCGGATGTTCCAAGCGAGGCACCCGCGGGACAGGCTAAGCTCGTTGATGAATACCAGAGGTAATGGTAGGGCGCTGTTCCTCCAAAGGGATTTGCCGTCAATGTAATCGACTGCCCGTTATTGATTGCAGGGGAACTAGGAGTAGCCGACCCGGACGCCAATTGCGTGTTGACGGTTATCGTGTTGCCGGGTGAACATTCTGAGACGGGAGGATTTGCAGAATCAGTTACCTTGTACGAGTAGGAAGAAGTGGCGCTGGGCGAGACCAGGTAGGTCTGCTGGTTCGCACCGGTTATGCCTGTCTGGCAGCTGGCGTCGGAGTACCACTGGTAGGAAAATGGTTGCGTTCCTCCTGAAGCTTGGCTTGTCAAAACGATCTGCTGGCCTGCGTCAATGGTGGGGTTGGTTGGTGTAATCGCTCTCGCGGCAAGTGTGGGATTCACCCTGACCGTGTCCCCTGATGAGCACTGAAAAGCCGGAGAATAGGACGAGTCTGTTACTTTGTAGGAATAGGTCGTGGTGGAAGATGGGGATGCGACTAGGGTCGATGATGTTGAGCCGGTGATCAGGCTTCCGCCGGGGCAGCCAGATGACGAATACCACTGATACGAATATGGTGTCGTTCCGCCGGAAGGTGCGGATGTCAAGGTGATCAGCTGTCCATTATTGATTATCTGACCTGAAGGTGTAATCGGCCCTGCGATCAATAGAGGGTTTACGGTGATCGTGTCCCCGGGTGAGCAGGCACTTCCTGGCTGACTGCCCTGGGACATATCAGTCGTTCTGTACGAGAAGGTAGTTGTTGAAGAGAGTGAGACTGAATAGGTTGACGATGTAGCCGCCGGGATTGGCGAAGTGCATGTGCCATCCGAGTACCACTGATAGGACAGAAGAGGTGTACCACCACTCGCGTGTGTTGTGAGAGTAATCGACTGAGCACTGTCGATGGCAGGAGAAGACGGAGTGATGGAACCCGCCACAAGCCCGGGATTGACGACAACGGAGTTACCAGGCGAACAGACTGAAAATGCAGAATAGGCGGAATCAGTCACTTTGTATGAATAACTGGCCGCTGATGTGGGCGAGGCTGTGTAGGTGGACGAAGTAGCGCCGGGTATGAGTGTAATGCAGGAGCCGTCTGAATACCATTGGTAGGAGAAGGGGGACGTGCCGCCGGACGCGTGGGATGTCAGCAGGATACTTTGGCCGGCGTCGATTGTCGGGGAGGATGGGCTTGGTGCGCCTCCCACAAGCGTTGAGCTGACGGTAATGGTGTTACCGACTGAACATTGCGACGCCGGAGAATTCGCTGAGTCTGACACTCTGTAGGAGTATGTGACGGTCGCAGTGGGGGCAGCATTGTACGTTGACAAAGTTGCGGACTGGACTGCAGTAATGCATGTGCCATCCGAGTACCACTGGTAGGAGTAGGGCATGGCTCCGCCTGATGGATTTGCTGTCAGCCTAATGCTCTGACCAATGTCAATTGATGGTGTCGAAGGTGTGATGGCACCTGCGACCAATCCAGGAACAATTATCACTGTATCCCCGACTGAGCACTGCGATGTGGGTGCGAAAGCGGAGTCTGTCACCTTGTATGAGTAGGTAGCAGTTGCAGTTGGCATTGCAGTGTATGTTGGAAGAGTCGCGCCTGGAATGGACGCGCTACATGTTCCATCCGAGTACCACTGATATGATAATGACGGTGTACCCCCAGACGCATGAGAAGTAAATGCAATCGACTGACCCGCGTCAATCGTAGGATTGGATGGTGAGACTTGTCCAGCGATCAGAACTGGGTTGACAATAACCGTGTTACTGGGCGAGCAGACTGAGGCTGGAGAATAGGCAGAATCCGTTACTTTGTAGGTGTAAGGGGTAGTAGACGCGGGCGATGCGGTGTATGTTGACGAAGCCGCTGATGGAATTGATGTCGTGCATGTTCCATCTGAGTACCACTGGTAAGAATAGGGTCCAACTCCGCCCGAAGGTTTGGCGGTTAATACGACTGATTGACCGTTATCGATTGATGGAGAGGACGGAGTGATCGCGCCAGCAACTAGCTGGGGGCTCACAGCGACAAGGTTTGTCACCGATGTCGCGCTGGCTGTCGGCGCGCCAATCGAACTGTCGGTTACTCGGTAGCAATAGTACATCAACGACGTGGGAGTTACTGCCTGGGTCGAAGCAGTGCCCATCGGTGTATTATCCGAAGAGCAGCTAGCATTCAGCCCTGAATACCACTGGTATTGGTAAGGTGTCGTACCACCTGTTGGATTGGCAGTCAGAATGATCGATTGACCGGTATCGATACTAGGACTTGATGGTGTGATTGGGCCTGCCGCGAGAGCCGGGTTCACGGTGACTAGGAAGGCGGCAGAAGTTACACTCACGGCCGGGGTACCGGTCGAACTATCGGTTACCGTATAGCAATAGTAAGTGCTGGTTGCGGGAGTTCCAGAGAGGGTAGCTGTTGCGGCCAAAGGTGTGCCCGAAGGACATGCCGGGTTCGTGCTCGAGTACCACTGATAATGATACGGAGCGGTCCCGCCTGAGGGATTCGCCGTCAAGGTGATCGACTGCCCACTGTCGATAGCAGGAGCTGGCGGTGTGACGGTCCCCGCTACCAGATTGGCATTGACCGATACCTGATCTGTCGGGGATGACTGCGCCGAGGAGGTCGCGTCCGTGACTGTGTAGCAATAATATGTGCTCGCGGTCGGGAAGACTATTTGAGTCCCGGCGGTTCCAAGCTGAGTCGTATCGGATGAGCACGTGGCACTTGTGCCCGAATGCCATTGGTAAGTGTATGGCGGGGCTCCACCTGATGGATGCGCTGTCAGAGTGATGCTTTGACCATTGTCAATGGACGGAGTACCAGGTGTTATCACTCCAGCTGCTAGTGCAGGCGCGACGATTACTGTATCTCCGACTGAGCACATTGTTACGGGCGAGAATGCAGAGTCTGTTGCCTTGTACGAGTAGGTAGTCGTTGATGTTGGGGATGTGATGTAGGTTGATGAAGTTGCTCCAGTCATGGATATTCCGCATATCCCATCAGAATACCATTGATACGAAATGGGGGCAGTGCCACTCGAAGCATGGGATGTCAAAGTGATGGATTGGCCATTATCGATGGTCGGATTTGATGGAGTGATTGGGTTTACCACGAGAGCAGAATTGACTGTGACAGTGTCGGCCGCCGAACATTGCGAGCTCGCTGGAGTGCCGCGCGATGCATCGCTCAGCCTGTATGCGTAAGTTGTAGTCGCGCCGGGTAAGACGAAGATGGTTGAGCCAGTCGCCCCACTGATGGAACTGGTACAGCTAGCATCGGAGTACCATTGGTAAGAGTAGGGTGCGGTTCCACCTGATGGGCTGGCGGCTAAAGTGACCGATTGTCCGCTGTCGATCGTAGGCGCGGAAGGAGTAATCGTGCCTGCCGCGAGCGCCGAGTTGACTGTCACGATGTCGCCAGGCGA
>MNHO01000002.1:0-6548 GCA_001919285.1 archaeon 13_1_40CM_2_52_13 | reverse complement strand
GGAAATAGCAGTTCCACAATTACCATCGGAGTACCATTGGTAGCTGTAGGGGGTAACTCCGCCGAAGGCATTCGACGTCAAAGTGATCGACTGGCCAGAGTCGATGGCCGGCGTGCCTGGTGCTATTGCCCCAGCAGACAGTGCTCCGTTGACAGTAATGCTAGCGGCGTTTGAGGTGACGGCTTGGGAGGGAGTCCCACTGTCACTTACTTGTAGCTCGAAGGACCAGATCCCTGAAGTCGACAAAGGACCACTAGAGACTGATGGCTTATCGCCTGCGACACACACGAACGAACTTCCAAAGTTCCCAAAGCTACCATCCAATGGACCCTTCTTCAACCACTGACACGCGTAGGGACTTGTTCCACCGGTGAAGGAAGAGGTTGTGGAAAGCATCGAACTCCCTCCTGCACCAATGGTGGCGGGATTGGCCGTGACCGCGGGCGACGTGAGAGATGAATTCACTGTTATGCTGACCGGGTTGGACGTGAGGATCACGGATGGCGACCCCGTGTCGGTGACTTGCACCTCGAAGGACCAAGACCCGACGGTCGTGAGGACTCCTGTAGAGATGGATGTCGATGACGAGCATGCCGAAGAACTACCTAGGTTGCTATAGACAGTCGCACCTGGGGCCTTCTGAAGCCACTGGCAGACATAAGGAGAGGTTCCCCCAGCGAATGTTGCGGACAGAGTTGACTGTTGTCCGCTGTCGAGAGCTGTTACTGCGGCAGTAGGATTATTCACGGAGAGCGCTGGATTGACGACCACGGTGCTGGGTGTGCCGGTACGGATTATGGCCGGCGAAGAGGCACCGTCAGTGACCGATGCGCAGTAGCTCGTGGTGATCGTCGGTGACTGTGTGAACGATGCTGTGGTTCCAGTCACGCCGGTGTTCTGGCCGACCTGTATCAGATTAGTACAGCTACTCGATGAGCTGCTAGTGAAGAGAGTTGGAGCGTAAGGCGAGGTCCCACCAGACCAGGAGACCGTGATGGAAGTCGATTGGCCAGAGTCGATCGGTGAGGTCGTTGTGAAGGACACAATTGCTAGGACAGGATTAACCGTGACGAGATCGGTTGGCGAGGTCGCGCTTGCTGCAGGGTTACCAACCGAACTATCCGCTACTCTGTAGCAGTAGTAAGCCGATGATGATGAAGAAACTGGCTGCGTAGAAGAGGTGCCTAATGGTGCTGTGTCCGACAAGCAGTCAGGATTGGTTCCGGAATACCACTGGTAGGAGTACGGTGCGGTGCCGC
The DNA here is from genome assembly GCA_001919285.1 of archaeon 13_1_40CM_2_52_13. Classification (GTDB taxonomy): domain Archaea; phylum Thermoproteota; class Bathyarchaeia; order 40CM-2-53-6; family 40CM-2-53-6; genus 40CM-2-53-6. Next base: position 5,289 of record MNHO01000002.1, on the reverse strand, counting down.
CTGATGGACTGGCCGTTAGGGTGATGCTCTGACCAATATCAATTGTAGGGCCCGGTGGAGTGATGGGACCTGCCACCAGCACTGGATCGATTGTGACCAAGTCTGTAATCGAAGACTCGCTTGCTGGAGTGAAAGCGGAGTCCGTCACACTGTAGCAGTAGTACGTGTTGCCAATGGGCGATATTACCTGGGTGGCTGTCGTGCCGACCAGAGTCGTGTCAGAAGAACAACTCGCACTCGCACCCGAGTACCATTGGTATGTGTATGGTGTGGTGCCTCCTGATGGGCTTGAGATGAGTGTGATACTCTGACCACTGTTGATTTTTGGAGAAGCGGGCGTTACGGCGCCAGCAACCAGCGCCGAATTTACGGTAACTGTATTACCGGATGAGCATCGTGAAACTGGCAAGAAGGCCGAGTCAGTCACTCGGTAAGAGTATGTCGTTGAGGATGCGGGTGAAGCATTGTAAGTCGAAGAAGTCGCGCTCAGTATTGCGGTCGTACAAGTTCCACCGGTAAACCACTGGTACGAATAGGTCGTTGTTCCGCCAGAGGCGGCTGATGTCAGTAGGATCGACCGCCCATTATCGATAGTTGGACCGGAGGGGGTGATGGCCCCGGCAATTAGTGAAGGGCTGACGGTGACCACGTTACCTCCTGAGCATGCCGATGCTACTGGACTACCGGTCGAAGAGTCCATCACTCTATAGGAGTATGTGGTCGTCGAGGACGGTGATGCAAGAAGTGTCGATGATGTGGCTCCAGAAACCTGGCTTCCACTGGTGCAACTTGCCGCTGCAAACCACTGGTAACTGTAGGGCGGTGTACCGGCTGACGGGGCAGCTGATAGACTAATTGATTGTCCGTTGTCGATCGTTGGCGAAGGTGGTGTGATTGCCCCTGCGAAGAGTACTGGGTTGACAGTGACAATGTCGCCGGGTGAACATTGGGATGCTGACGCCAGGTCGCTCACCTTGTAGGAGTACGTCGCTGTTGCAGTCGGTGAAGCGTTGTATGATGACGATGTCGCAGACGATATTGCCGAGGTGCACGTACCGTCGGAGTACCACTGGTAAGAGTAGGGCGCACTTCCACTAGACGGGTTAGCAGTGAGTGTGATCGATTGGCCAGAGTCAATTGTCGGGGAATTGGGGGAAATAGCACCCGCGAACAAAACTCCATTGACAGTAACTGTATCGCCAGGCGAGCAGGAGGAAGCTATGGGGCTACCCTGGGCTGAGTCAGTGGCCTTGTACGAGTATGTCGTCGTTGATGTCGGGGAAGCAGAATAGGTGGGTGAAGATGCTCCGGAGATCAGGTTCGCGCTCTGGCAGTTAGCCGCCGAAAACCACTGGTAAGCGTAGGGTGCAGTGCCGCCTGATGGATTGGCGTTCAGAGTAATCGACTGACCGGTGTTGATCGTAGGGGAGGAAGGAGTGACGCCAGCAGCCACTAACGCAGAATTAACAGTTACGATATTCGCAGCGGAACACTGCGAAACCGGTGAGTACGCAGAATCTGTCACTAGGTACGCATATGTTGTTGTCACAGAAGGCGATGTAACATATGTTGGCGATGTTGCTCCAGATATCGCAAGGCTGCAGGTTCCGTCTGAATACCATCGATACGATAAGGAAGGCGTTCCTCCCGAAGCATGAGACGTGAGAGTAATTGATTGGCCTGCGTCGATCGTAGGCGCTGAAGGCGTAACTGGTCCGGCTGTCAATGCCGGGTTGACAGTTACCGTCTCTGCCGGTGAGCATGTAGAAGCGGGTGACTGAGCGGAGTCGGTAACCTTGTACGAGTAGCTGCCGGTTGCGGAGGGTGAACTTGTGAAGGTGGATGAGCGCGCGCCCGATATTACACTGCCGCAGGTTCCATCCGAGTACCACTGATATGAGAAGGAAGGAGTGCCACCCGAAACATGTGATGTCAGCGTAATGGACTGGCCGCTGTCGATAGTTGGATTGGGTGGGGTAATCGCTCCTGCGACGATGGCAGAATTTACTGTGACTGTGTCTCCTGGTGAGCAAAACGAAATCGGCGAGAAGGCGGCATCAGTCACCTTGTAAGAATACGTGGTAGTGCCACTTGGTGAGGTAGAATAGGTTGGGGAAGTAGCTGATGAGATTGGACTGTTGCAGGTTCCATCAGAATACCATTGGTAACTGTACGGTGTCGTTCCGCCTGATGGATTAGCAGTCAACGTAATCGGCTGACCGCTGTTTATAGCCGGACCGGGCGGCGTGATCGAACCAGCGACGAATACCGGATTGACCGTGACTGTGTCGGCATTCGAACACTGAGATGTCGGTGAAATCGCCGAATCGGTCACCTTGTATGAATATGTGGAAGTGGAACTTGGGGACGCTGAGTATGTCAATGTGGTTGCGCCGGGTATGGCGGTCGCGCAAGTCCCGTCAGAATACCACTGGTAGGATAGTGAAGGTGTACCTCCCGTTACGTGAGATGTGAGAGTAATCGACTGCCCATTATCGAGAGTTGGACTGGGGGGAGTAATCGCTCCAGCCACCAGCATAGGGTTGACAGTAACAAGATCTCCCATTGAGCACTGCGATGCACCCGGGGTGCCCTGCGACGAATCCGTCACTTTGTAGGAGTAAGTGGTTGTTGCTGAAGGTGAAGCGATGTACGTAGATGATGTCGCTCCCGAGATAAGACTCCCACTCAGACAGCTAGCTACTGAATACCACTGATAGGTATAGGGTGTAGTGCCACCGGATGGATTGGCGCTGAGGGTGATCGATTGACCAGTGTCAATGGCAGGGGTGGATGGAGTGATGGCACCGGCCACCAACGCGGGGCTAACAGTCACGATGTCGGCCGGAGAGCATTGCGAAACCGGTGAGTAGGCAGAATCTGTCACCAGGTACGTGTATGTGGTCGTGACAGAAAGCGTGGTCACATATGATGGGGATGTCGCTCCAGATATCGCAAAGCTACAGGTTCCATCTGCGTACCATCGATATGATACGGAGGGCGTTCCTCCAGAAGCATGAGATGTCAGACTGATCGACTGGCCCGCATCTATCGTAGGTGCTGACGGTGTCAGTGGTCCTGCGATCAGTGCTGGATTAACGGTAACCGTCTCGGCAGGCGAACATCCAGAGGAGGGTGACTGTGAAGAGTCTGTGACCTTGTAAGAATAGATAGTCGTTGCGGACGAGGAAGCTGTGAAAGTAGGCGAGGTAGCTCCGGCTACCGCCGTCCCGCATGTTCCATCCGAGTACCACTGATATGAAAACGGAGGCGTGCCACCCGAAACATGTGATGTCAACGCAATGGATTGGCCGCTGTCGATACTTGGGTTGGCTGGAGTGATCGCTCCTGCGATAATGGCAGAGTTGACCGTGACCGTATCTCCGGGAGAGCAGCGCGAGACTGGAAGGTACGCTGTGTCAGTCACTTTGTAAGAGTACGTTGTTGTAACAGTTGGGGAAGTAGAATAGGTTGAGGAGGTCGCTGGTGAAATTACACTGTTGCACGTTCCATCAGAATACCATTGATAGTTGTAAGGGATAGTTCCACCCGACGGATTAGCTGTTAGTGTAATAGACTGACCGCCGTTTATCGCTGGATTGGTTGGAGAGATAGCCTGAGCTACAAGCGCTGGACTGACCGTTACTGTGTCGCCACTCGAGCACTGGGAAGTCGGTGAGAAAGCGGAATCGGTTACCTTGTATGAGTACGCAGTAGCGAAACTGGGGGACGCAGAATAAGTCGATAAGGTTGCACTCGATACGGCTGTCGTACAAGCTCCGTCGGAGTACCACTGGTATGTGAGCGAAGGTGTGCCACCTGATGCGTGGGACGTAAGAGTAATCGACTGCCCACTATCGATCGTCGGACTAGAGGGAGTAATCGCTCCAACTACTAGGGCAGGGTTGACTGTGACGAGATCTCCTGGTGAACATTGCGAGGCGCTAGGGGAGCCCTGCGACGAATCGGTCACTTTGTAAAAGTAATTCGTCGTCGACGGAGGCGACGCGGTGTATGCGGATGATGACGCTCCCGAGATTAAACTTCCACTCGTACAGCTGGCAGCCGCGTACCACTGGTAAGAGTAAGGCGAAATCCCGCCAGATGGGTTCGATGTCAAAATGACACTCTGGCCAGTGTCGATAGTGGGACCCAAGGGTGAAATCGGTCCAGCGACGAGTGTAGGGGCAACCGTGACGAGGTCTGCCGCTGAGGATTGAGTGGCAGGCGCGAACGCTGAGTCAGTTACAGTGTAACAGTAGTACGTGTTTGCATTTGGTGATACGACCTGGGTGGCTGTCGCGCCAAGTAGAGTCGTGTCCGAAGAACAGCTAGCACTCACACCCGAGTACCACTGGTAGTGGTAAGGTGCGGTTCCCCCTGACGAATTCGCGCCCAAGGTAATCGACTGACCGGTATCGATTGTAGGAGCTGAGGGAGTAACAGCACCTGGCACGAGAGCCGGGTTGACCGTGACGGTGTCGCTTGCAGAACACTGCGAGGATGATGCTGAGTCCGCCACCTTGACAGAGTAAGTTGAGGTTACACCAGTCGAAGTGTTGAAGGTTGACGAGGTGGCGGTTGCGATTGCAGTTGTACATGCTCCATCCGAGTACCATTGGTACGAATAGGGTGCAGTTCCACCTGACGGGTTAGAGGTAAGGGTGATTGATTGGCCGGCATCTATTGTAGGAGTGCTGGGCGATATTGCGCCCGCGGAGAGCACACCATTCACAGTAACTGCAGCTGAATTCGAACTAACGAGCTCAGAGGGGGAGCCGCTGTCATTAACCTGTAGCTCGAACGACCAAGTTCCAGTTGTGGACAAGACACCGGTCGAGGTAGATGGCTTGTCACCTGCGCTGCAGGCGAACGAGGTTCCCAGATTATTGTAGGTGCTGTCGCCTGGTGCCTTCTGGAGCCACTGGCACGAGTACGTCGGAGTGCCCGCGCCGAACGAAGTGGCGGTGGACAGTGCCGCAGTCTGGCCAGCGTTAATCGTATTAGGACTGATGGATATAACAGGTACAGTAAGCGCCGGGTTTGCAATTGCAGAGACTGCGGCGGAAGTGGCTATCTCAGGAGGCGAGCCGCTGTCGGTCACCTTCAGCTCGAACGACCAAGTCCCAGTTGTGGACAAGCCCCCAGTCGAAACGGTAGGCTTGTCACCTGCGTTACAGGGGAACGAGCCTCCAAGACTGCCGTAGCTTGCAACTCCTGGAGCCTTCGCAAGCCACTGACACCCGTAAGGTGCGGTCCCGCCACTGAACGAGGTTGTAGTGGCAAGGG
>MNHO01000001.1 GCA_001919285.1 archaeon 13_1_40CM_2_52_13 | reverse complement strand
ACAAACCAGTTCTACTGTTGCGCATGGTTCTACGAGTACTTCCCAGCAGGCAACACAAACTCACCCCCAATAATCGGTCCTGCGGGATCAGCCGGCCCAATCGGATCTTGGCACACCTACACCATGAACTACACCGGAAGCGGTGTCTGGTCATTCTACATGGACAACCAGTTCCTTGGGTCGAGCCCGACGCAAGGACAACAATACTATTTGGGAGCCGGTGACACCGACTCAGGGAGCCACGCTCCCGCGGTTCTCGCAGAGGTAGCACAGACCACCTCTAACACTGATGTTATTGGCCCGGCCGAATTCAAGAGTTTCATGTACGAGACAACCACTACTGCTTGGCAACAAGTCCCTGTCGGGAAGGTCCATATTGGGTATGGGGCGACAAGCTCAATGAACCTCGCGAATCCTTACAGCGTCGCCGAAGTGTCAGGAAAACAGAACGACTTCTTGACAGGGAGCGGTATCCCCTATCCTGGTCCAGACGAATGCGGCAGCCCGGCATACTATAGTCCTTCGAATCCCTCCAATCTGTGGCCAGGGGCGACAGTCCAGTGTGTCGGAAACACCGGAGCGATACCCTCTCTGTCTTTCGTTGACATGAATGGCAACGGACTCGCGCCTGCGCCTACTTGGATCTCATTGTCTGACTCGGCAGGCTTCAAGATATTCTTGACCACTTACCAGAGCCAGAACGTTCCTACCCCATCAGGGCAGTGGACAGTCGACCAAGTCTCCTGGCACGCCACCAACGTGGCAACCGGAGCCGTGGTCAACTCAACCGCGAGCAGCCAGATCATCCCAACAAATGTCTTTTCGGTCAAGATGCAAGTGGTCGGATACTTCTACTCCCTCCCGGTCAAAGACACACCAGTCATAATGTATTTGCCAGACTCAACTAACGAGACAGTGAAGACCGACAGTAATGGTCAAGCGGTGTTCACACAGCTACCCGCCGCGATCTATACCTTCCACGTTACAGTCCCTTACGGAATACCTTCAACGACAACGCAGACCATCAGCAGTGGCGGGTCCATCGTGGCCAAAGTCTTCAGTCTTCCAGAACTGATCACACTAATCATACCACCCATACTAATCGCCATTGTTGTAGCAGTGGCTGTCGCGAGAAAGGAGAGACAGAGGCAAGCGATGATTCAAGCACAAGCGATTCCCGCACCAGCTTTCGGATCCAGCTTCTGCAGGTCATGCGGGCAACCTCTCCCGCCCACCGCTAATTTCTGCACTAGTTGTGGAACGCCACGAATAGTGACGCAGTAACCATTTTTCCGCGGAAGTCTTATAGTAAACAGTTCATCGCCGATTTTCCCGATGGATTCTTGCCCTTCCAGATAGGAATCGTTGGGGTAGGCTACGCCGGCTTCGACTCAATGACCCCTGGACTCTCGACCCGAGAGCTGATGTTTGAAGCTGCAACTCGTGCCTATGAGGATGCGGGAGTAGATCCGCGTAAGGATGTTCAGAGCTTCGTCTGCTGTACCGAGGATTTCTGGGAAGGAATCAGCATCACAGATGAGTATATGCCCGACCAGCTGGGCGCGGTTCTGCGGCCATTATGCACCATCTCCTCTGATGGAATAATCGGACTAGCTACAGCATGCATGCACATCATGTCCGGCATCGCCGATGTCGCGGTCGTAGAGTCTCACAGCAAGATTTCCGATGTCGTAAACCCTGACGAAATAGCCAGTTTCGGCTACGACCCGATCTATACTCATCACCACTTCGACGCGGACCCCAGATTCCTCGCAGGAATGGAGATGGCTCGGTACCTCAAGGAGACTGGCACCAAGAGAGAGTACTGCGCCCAGGTGGCGGTCAAGAACAAGAAGAATGCTCTATCAAACTCTCGAGGAGTTCACGGAGCGGACATAGACAAAGGAATAGTAATGAACTCACAGATCGCTGCTTCCCCATTGACCGAACTGGAGTCGAGTAAGGGAATCGACGCCAGCATCGTTTTCGTTCTAGCATCAGCCCAGAAGGCACGGAAACTCGGAGACCAAACGGTTTGGATAAAGGGCATCGGATGGAGTTCTGACACGCCCGTAGTTGAAGACAGAGATTTCGCGCGATCGGAATACGTCGAACAGGCAGCCGGCAGAGCCTACAAGATGGCCAACGTCAAAAGTCCCGCTAGTTATTTCGACCTGGCCGAGGTTGATGATACCTACAGCTACAAAGAGCTGCAAAGCTTGGAAGCGATGAAGCTAGCATCAAAAGGCAAAGCGGGTAAGATGGTTGACACGGGAAGCTTCGACGCTGATGGACGATTGCCAGTCAATGCATCAGGCGGCTCCCTTGGAGTGGGACATTTGCTGGAGGCCACGGGACTGCATCGGACGCTAGAGGCTGTTATGCAATTGCGAGGCCAAGCAGGTCGACTGCAGGTTCCAAGAGCAAAGAAAGCCTTGGTCCAAAGCTGGAGGGGCATACCTACTGCCACAGGAGCAGTAGCAGTGCTAGGAAACTAGGAGGAATCCATAATGAAAAGACGAGTTGCAATTGTAGGCGCCGGAATCACCTTGTTCCGACGTCGAATGCTAGAAACCCCCAAGGAACTATCCTTCGAAGCATCAAAGATGGCCCTAGACTCGGCGGGGCTGACGCTGAAAGACATACAGTCAGTGGTCTCAGGCTCGGCGCCAGACGCTTTCGACGGAGTGCACATGAAAGGCGAATACTATCTTGACGGAATGGGAGCCATCGGAAAGCCACATGAACGCGTCTACGTTGGCGGCGGAACGGGAGTCTTTACACCGATAGGGGGCTGGTGGAACGTCGCCTCCGGACTTTACGACACGTGCCTCTGCGTTGCGGAAGAGAAAATGTCCCCCTTACACCCGCACCCCCAGTATGCTTTCTGGAGCATCTTCGACCAGATACTCGAACGACCCCTCGGGACTACCTTGCTCTGGATATTCTCGCTGGAGATGCGGCGGTACATGCACAAGTATGGAATCAAGGAGGAAGAGATTGCCGAGGTCGCGGTGAAGAACAAGGGCAACGCGGTCGACCATCCCTCCGCACAACTTGGAGCCAAGATTACGGTAGATGACGTGATGCGGTCTGAACCCATCTGCGAGCCGGTCAAGAGACTAGACGTCAGCCCTCCCAGTGATGGAGCAGCTGCGGTGATTCTTGCTTCAGAGAAGGTTGCGAAGAAGCTGACGGATCAACCGGTCTGGCTCGACGGTGTTGGCTGGACCTTGGACAGTACTCACTGGACCAACAGGGATCTCGCTTATCCCGAGTATGTGGAGAAGGCGGCGAAGATGGCATACAAGATGGCCGGCATCAAGAACCCGCGAAAGGAGATCGATGTAGCCGAGCCGTACGATCCCTTCGACTACAAGGAGCTTCATCATCTCGAAGGATTACAGCTCGCGGGCAAAGGCGAAGCGCCCAAGATGACCGTTGATGGCGTGACTCAGCGCGACGGAGATCTGCCAGTGTGCCCCTCGGGAGGGCTTCTAGGCGTTGGGAACCCGATAGCAGCTGCAGGCATGATGAAAATCTGCGAGATCTTCTGGCAGCTCAGAGGAGAAGCCGGAAAAAGACAGGTGAAAAAAGATGCACGAACTGGCCTCGCCCAAGCCTGGGGAGACCTGATGCAAGTGGGCACGGTCGCGGTAATGAGGTCCTAGGGGAGAAAAGCATGTCTCAGAAAATAACAAGCTACCAAGGTCGCGAAATTACACCGGACGAAGTGAAGGAGGGCAAGTATCTTGACATTGTCTACAAGTTTGAACCCAAGTACAGCTGGGCAGCCGGAGTAGCGATTAGCAGATTCCTCACGGAGTTGAAGGACGGGAAGATAGTTGCGAGGAAGTGCTACAAGTGCGAGAGAATTCTTGTTCCCCCACGGATGTACTGTGAACAATGCTACCGTCCGACAGATGAATGGGTCCAGGTCAAGGACACTGGGACCGTCAATACCTTCTCCATCTCGCATGTAGGCACTGACGCGAGGCGTCTCAAAACTCCAATCCTTGTCGCCGTAGTCGATATTGATGGCGCGAGTCCCGGGATGGGAATTCTTCACAACCTGGGAGAAGTAGAACGATCGAAGATCTCTGTGGGAATGAAAGTCCAGGCAGTCTGGAAGGGATCAGAAGAGAGACAAGGAGCCATCACGGACATACGATATTTCAAACCGATTTAGAGCTAGAACGATGCCGATTCTAGAGAAGATAACTCAGCCTCTACAGGCCCGCCACTGGACGGACAGCATTCCACTAGAATTTCACTACACGGCGGGCGTTGCGGGCGAATCGTTTCGCCGAGAATTGAAGGAAAATGGCCGTTTCTTATCGTCGAAGTGCGCCGAGTGCAAGACCACCTACATTCCGGCCAGAATGTTCTGTCCCTCTTGCTTCATCGAAATGAAAGAGACCAGGACACTCGAAGAGCCCGGATATATCTACAGCTACACCACCGTTAACAGGAATAGAACCGGCGAACCTAACGGGCCGCTGACCATCGGGCTCATAAGGTTTGAAGGAGTTAAAGGAGGAATCGTTCACAAACTAGACGTCAAAGAACATGGAAGTGTGTCCTTCGGAATGAAGGTCGTCCCGATTCTGAAGGAAGCATCAGAACGGACTGGTGCCTTGACCGATATTCTAGCTTTCAGGCCGGCATAGTTTCGACTTCTCCAACCGCCAGCAGCAAGGTCCCAAAATGCACTTTCGGCACTCTTGCGTCGCGGGAATGGATTGTTTTTTGGAATTTCTTGATTGGTAACGGATATGGTAACCGTAAACGGTAACAGATATGGACGGCGTGTCCTTCCCTTTCGCGCTCAGCCTAGCCTGAGAGCCAGATTCGGAGTCAAACTACTTATCTCGTCCTGAAATTCTCCTCACATGGTCCCGGGCCGGCGAAGCAAAACCGATGTGCAACGCCTGCAAACCGAGGCCACGACGATTGGAGTCGATGATCGGAACTTGATCGTTTGTTCTCAGCTTCTACTCACTATGTTCCTCTGGGGACTGGCTTGGCCCGTCGGCAGGCTCTTGGCGACAAACCTGCCGCCTGTATCTATCGCCGTCCTGAGATACTCGATAGTTGTCCCAGTATTGTTCGGGATCCTAAAGGTCAAAGGACAGTCGGTCAGGGTTGAACGAAAGTGGATCGTGAATTTCATCGTTATGGGTCTGTTCTCCACGACCCTGTATCAGATCTTCTTCCTCTACGGAGTCAGATATGCTGCCGCGAGCGATGACTCGCTCGTCATTGGTATAGGGCCAGTGCTCATAGCGATCATGGCGTCGTTCGTCCTCAACGAACGCTTGACGAAGACTAAGGGTCTGGGCTTTATCTCAGGACTGGCAGGCATCGGAGTCATTTCCCTGCTCTCTCCCAACACTGATGTTCTGAACCGGCCTCTAGGGATAAGTCTCGTCTTTGGAGGAGCGATAGCTTATGCTATCTACACCGTTACTTTGAGAAGATTTGTTGCAGCAAACAGAGCAGACAATACCGTTTCGGCACCTTCTTCCCTAGCGCTCCTCGCGTGGATCTCTCTGTTCGGCTGGCTCTTCCTAATTCCGCTGTCGCTATTGGAGGCTCCCTGGACTTACAGTTGGGGTCCGCTATCATGGCTCGGAATCTTATACCTCGCCCTTCTCTCAACCGTGGTGGGCTACTTCTTCTATGTGGAAGGCGTCTCTAAGATCGGAGCCGGAAGGGCAGCAATCTTTGGCAACCTGGTCCCGGTGTTCGGCGTCATGACCTCGGTCCTCCTGCTCGGAGAGAGTCTCAGCCCGTGGCATGGAGTCAGCTTCCTACTGATTCTAACGGGCGTAGTGCTTGTCAACAGGCAGAAGAAGGTGCAGCAGACGCCGATGGACCAGAGATAGCTGTACTTGCGAAGACTCTTCGAACTGAAGGTCTGGCATTACAGCATTGCTTTCCGACCTAGTTCCTGATGACTAGTCTTAAACGGTCTTGACTTGGAGCAAATAGGAAAGGTTGCGACTAACAACCCTCGATCAAGACATTAATGCTGGAAGGAAATATCTGAACGAACGGAGTCTCCAGATAGGGCACGTGCTGCCGCTCAGCGAGGAAATTTTCAGAGAATATTTTCCTGAAAGAAACAGCTTCCTTCTCTATTCAGTAAGAGCAGTCGACGCACTATTCTCCTTCCATTCAGGGCGAGAGAAATGGACGCCCCGAGCCGATTTCGCCATCGTGACAGATTCCCTCGCTGGTCTGAAGGAGGCGGTTGGAAGGGTCGAGGACATAGCCGTTGCTCAGGAAAAACTCGTTCTTAGAACCCGCATATTCGGCTACGATCGCAAACGCCTCCAAGCGCTCAAGGCTCTCAACTACAAGGTAGGCGCGTCTATTCCCGGTGCCGTGTCTCTCGACGGAAAGAGGTTCGACTTGCACTATCTCTACAAAGAGCTCAACGATAGTTACCGCTTCACTATTCGTCGAAGCTACGCTAAGCCTGGGCTCTATCCGATTCTAGGGGTCGACAGGGCAAAGAATCAGAGGCTCGTGCTCAGAGGCTATCGCAAAGAGGATCGTCCCTTCATGAACAAGGCTGCAACTCATCTCAACGTCATGCGAGGAATAGCCAGCGGTGTCTTTGAAGGATCGGTCCCTTGGAGTCCGGGCACGTATGAGGAATGGTTCGATAAGCATCGAGTGTTTCCAATAGTCTGCGAGGACGAGTCAATTGGAGAACCTGTGGCGCTGCTTGACCTCTCCAGAGTCGATCCTGATGTGATGCAGCACGTGATGATTCTCGGCATGTACGTCAAAGCAGAATATCAGGGCCTTGGGGTAGGCACATTACTGATGGATGCGATGAAGACCCTCGCGAAAAGGCTCCACCTATCTAGAGTCATGCTCACAGTATTCGAAGGCAACGTTCCAGCTGAGAAACTCTATGCGAAGGCCGGATTCGTCGAATGCGGAAAGCTCCCGGGGTGGCTACAGGAAGGATACATCAACGAGATCTACATGGCGCTCCAGCTGGATTAGATCATAGAGAACCCAAGCTTGGTAAAGCGTTAACTACCCTTGGAATAATTCAAGGGCATGGCGTCCCTGGGGCAAGCGAAGACCCTCGGTGGAGTTGGGTCGATTCTTGTTTTGCTGAGCCCTATTCCCTACGCGGGTGCAGTCCTTGCAATCGTAGGCTTCATCATGATTCTCATCGCTGTCAAATACATTGCCGATGTTCTAGGCGACCAAAAGATCTTCAACAATATGATCATCTCTGTCGTCTTGGCAATAATTGGGATAGTCGTAGGAGTCGTAGTCGTGCTAGGCGCCGTATATTCGCTAATTGGCCTAGGAGGCTACACCTACACTCCCGGATCGACGACTTTACCGACCGGCTTCTCTGCAGTGTTTGCATCCATCATTGCTGGACTGATCGTGATTTGGATCTTCTATCTTGTCGCTTCAATATTCTTGAAGAGGAGCTATGACTCGATTTCAACAAGGCTCAACGTGGGAATGTTCCACACGACAGGACTACTCTACCTCATAGGAGCAGCCACAGCGATAATCCTCGTGGGGTTCATTATACTCTTCATTGCAGAAATCCTACAGATAGTGGCATTCTTCTCTCTCCCAGAACAGATGCCCATGGGACCCCAACCTATGCCTGGCCAAATGGGAGCCCCGCCTCCTCCTGGAACAATGCAACACCAAGCGTAGAGAATCGCCGCGTCTCCTCTGGTCAGAGGGAAAGCCTACATCTCTTCAATTTTCGCACTAGTCGCTCGACTACGGTTGAACCGCCGATTGAGCCAGAAAACAAGCTATGGAATCGTGGGGCTCGTTGAACTCTTTACTGTCCATACGAGCCGCACGGTCCCATAGACGATCATTCCCCCACCGATAATCTCCCAAACAAAGGTCAACCCTCCCTGAGGGAACAAGGCCCGTACAGCGGCCACTACGACACCGGATGCTATCCATATGACGCTATTGACGATTCTCTGACGGAGAGTGAGTTTCATCCCAAGCATAACGAGTCTGGGCGCAGAGTATTAAGAATAGTCCGAGGCAAACTTTTCAGTCGGATAGTACAAGCTAGAGATGGACAGGTAGCGATTGACACAGGCCCGCAAGAAAAAAGTGCTTGAGGAGGTTCGAAGGCAGCGGCAGCGAAGAACAATCATATCTCTCGTAGTTGTTGCTATCCTGATTGGCACCATTGGCTACGCTGTCTATGCCCTAACCCAGAGCAAGGGCGACGGGAACTTTCCCTTTCCCTGCCTTGCGGAAATCACCACGGTTCACGTCCATCCCTGGCTCCAGATTGTCGTCAACACCGGCACAAACAACGCAACCGTCCAGATTCCCGCCGCTATCGGTATTCTTGATCCTCAGTTCAACACGGCGGGGGTTGCTATTGGGGGATCCTGCTTTGAACCAATGCATACCCACGATGCTTCGGGAATAATTCACGTCGAAGCCGCCTCGGTATCGAACCAGTACACGCTAGACGCATTCTTCACAATCTGGAAGGTCACCTATCCGAACGGGGTCCCCGTGAACGGAGTCAATAGACCAATAGTCTTCAACGCTACAGACATCCTCGGCTTCAAGGTAGGCCAAGGACACACACTTTCGCTATTGATCGACACTGGCCAGCCTTCATATCAAAACTCCACCGCGTACGGAGCTCTAGACCTAACCCGATACGACCTTTGCAGCGCTCAATCAACTACGGCTCCTTGTTCTCCGACTGCAACGGGACCACCTCAATACCCGGGGGGATACCCGTACGGGACAGGACACACAATCATGATCAATTACTCCTAATCTCAAAACGGGAACTTCCGCTTCATCCTCAGCCCTTTCAACGAGACAAGAGGATCGATAAAGTTCGAACACCTCTCACTGAACACAGACTTTCCTACCAATCTTCGGCTCGAAGATGGGACAGTTCTATTACCAAGCCTTCGACCGGGCAGAAGCAGGAATCCTTTCACCAAGATGGCTTATGAGCTATCACCAGGAACGCTTGGAGCCCGAGGAGATCAAGAGGATGGAGGAAGGACCTGCTCCAGAACAGATCACTGTCAAAGCCTTGTCGATGCTTGTGCCTGAAAGTGTTGTCCAGCAGAATGCTGAGAAGAAACGGGTGAAAAGGGGAATCCTCGGTGGGTCAGAAGAGCGGGTCGTTTTTGGGAGAACCCTCTATTTGCCCTACCTTGATTTTGCCTACCAGTATTCAACTGAGAAAGGCTTCCTCTCAAAGCAGAGCGTCTTGAGCCAGGGAAGATCAGTATTCATGGCCCTTCGAGAGGTAAACATGGGCTTCGACCCTGAATTAGTCTCTATAGCACCCCAACTGGCCGACTTGGAGATCGATGCTGGCTCGGTGGTGCAGGGAGTCGACTCGACCATTCTTGTCAGCGAGAGACTGGATGAGCTAAGAGGAATGTTGTCTGACTTTGATCACCAGCTGCAAGAGTTGTCGAAACGATATGATTCTCTTACAAAGACCGACCGTGCAAGAAAAGAGATCAAGGAAAACATTGACCATCTGAGGAAGACTCGGGAGACGCGATGGAAGATGTTCGCAGACGGACTGAAGCTGCCATCCAAGGTAGATCTGGAAAAATTCGAGTTGCTTGAGGGAAACCTGTTCTACATGCCCTACTTCGTCGCAAGATTCTCGCGTGGTGGCGAATCTAGGTTCCTAGTCTGGGATAGGGCAGGGAAAGAGAACGAAACGATTGCGGAGGAATTGATGAAGAACGGTAAATTCCGTGACCTCATCCAGTCGTATGTCGCAGGATAGAAAGGTCCGAGAAGCGAATTATGGTCCTTTCTCTATCTGGGTCTAGGTGAATTCTTTTCTCTCGAAGAGAACCAGTCCTAGGATCGCCGTTGCAATAAAGTAGACCAGCAATATCATGATCCCCTCCGGGATCGTTACTGCATATGTTGTGCCGTCCCTCCCGCCCGGACCAGGTCCTCGGATAGGTTGGGTAGTAGGGTAGGTGTCCATAAGGACGTTCCCAATTATTCCGGATCCATAGGTAATGATGAACCAAGGCTCAATCTGCACAAGGTTGGCTACGATAAGTTGGATGAGGCTAAAGGCAAAGAGAAAGAGTATAGCGGTTACAAGAATCGACATTGAGCTACTCTTGAAGAGTGAGCTGAAGAAGAAGGTGAACCCGAGTACAGCAATGAGGTACAGTATCGAGAAGCTCAGAGATTCCACAAACTGGAAGGGTACATTTGCGCCGAAATAGAAGAGACCATTTCCCACCGTTATGCCTGCGTAGATCGCTAAGACGATGACAGACGCTATCAAAGCGCCGAGCCATTTGCCGATGTAGATTGAGGATCTGCGTAGTGGGTTAGCGACCAAGAAATATCCGGTCTTGTTCTGGAACTCTCCTGAAATCGCATCTCCGCCAAAGAAGATTCCTGAGAGGACGATAACGAATGTGATGGAGTTCCCCCACCAGAAGGAGTAGAACGCTAGAGCGGGGGTTGAGCAAGTGCTCGGCAGGCAAGGAGCGACATTGCTAACTCCATAGTACGCGACTAGTGCTGTGAAAATCCCGCTAATTATCAGTCCAATAGCTAGAAGGATGAAGAATCTTCGGGACCTGAAATAATTCAAGATCTCGTATTTGGTAATCGTTCCGACTTGAGAGACGCTGGTTGGTAGAATGCGACTGCCAGTCGTTGACACGCTTGTACCTGGTTCTTTGCTCATTGCTCCGATCACAGAGTGTCCTTGATGAGTTTCAGGTACGTGTCCTCGAGGGCTGAAGTAGAAGGATGGAAGCTGATCATTCCGATCTTCATACTGGCAAGGTCTAGGAGGAGTTTTTCCTGGTTCTGAATACCCCCTGAGAAATGTATTCGAATTCTCTTAGGATCAGGTCTCTCCACAACGCTTACGTTGGCCAGGGATGCGATATCGTTATTGACGGTTTGTTGGTCAATCTCTCTCGAAAGTTCTATTTCGACGATATTTCCACCATCGCTTGAGGCTCTCCTCGTCACGTTAGACAAGCTGTCATAAACGAGAAGCTTGCCGTGGTCGATCATCGCCACCTCGTCGCAAATGTCTTGGACCTCGTTCAAAAGGTGTGAACTCATGAAGATGAGTCGATTCCGTGTCTTTAATGATTTGACAATATCGCGAACCTCTGCCATTCCTCTAGGGTCGAGACCCGTAGTAGGCTCGTCAAGTAAGAAGACGTCTGGGTCAGATAGCAGTGCCGATGCAATGTTGATTCTCTGTTTCATACCCTTTGAGAACTTCCCGACCTTCTTGTCCAACCACTCCTCCATCTTCACCTCGGAAACAACATCCTCGATCTTCTTCCGCTTCTCCGCTCTGGGAAGTCCCCTGATCTCAGAGACCATCGACAACGCTTCTCTAGGTGTCAGCGAGGGGTAGATCTCGGGACTCTCTATCAAGGACCCGACTGAGCTCAAGGCCTTCCTCTTGTCAACATGCACGTCGATTCCATTGATCAGAGCTTTCCCTTCCGATGCTCTAATCATGTCAGTGAAGATTTTGAGAGTCGTAGTCTTTCCCGCCCCATTTGGTCCGAGGAAGCCAACGCACTTCGAACCCTCGATCTTCAGGGAGAGGTTCGACAATGCAAGAAACGAGCCGTAACGTTTCGAAAGGTTTACCGCTTCGATAGAAGGACCGCTCAACCTGAAAGCCTCCTAGCTCACGACTTTTCTGAACAAGTAGAGTGTAGCTCCCAGTGTGACTATTCCAATTCCCGCGATTACTCCGAAGGCCTGCAGAATCGTGCCCCAATCAAATCCTATGTTGCACACTGTGAGGTCGAGATTGCATCCTGTGATCGGATTTCGAATGGCATTTACGGCAAAACTGATCGGATTGAAATTTGACACGTTTTGCATCCAACCAGGCATGAAACCCAGGGAGACCAGTGCAGTACTCATGAATAGAAGAGGGAAAGTCACCGCCCCGGCGATCCCGAAGACGGTCTCGGCACTCTTCGTCTTCAGTCCCAGCGCGAGAGATATTCCCGACCAGGCGAGGCCGAAGAAAGCAACCGTGAAAATAACGAGCAAGTAGCCTATGATACCAGTTGCCGGATAAACGCCCAGAGCGAAGGCAAGAACGAGTATGATTACCGTTTGAGCCACGACCCTGAAGACATCACTGAGTAATCTTCCAAATAGAATAGCGGATCGGTTTACGGGGGTGGCAAGCATCTTGGCGAGGAAACCGGATTTTATGTCATCAACTACGGCGGTTCCTGACTGGAACGCGCTGGAAAACGCGTTTTGCAAAACTATTCCAGCAGTTGCAAAGGCCGTGTAGGTCAGGGTTCCCCCACTGATGAAACGGCCCAGGTTGCTAAACAGCTGGGTGAACAGTAGGAGGAAAATTATTGGTTGAAAGAGAGAGAAGAAGACAAGGATTGGATTGCGTACTAGCTTCTTCATCGACCGGACGAAGAGGTGGAAGGCGTCTGAGAAGAAGGACATGCCTATCGTCTCCTCCGCCCGAACATTCCGCGCGAATTTGCGCTGCTCACTTCTTCGACTCTGATTCTCTTCCCCGTGTGTTTGAGGAAGACATCGTCTAGGGTTGGGGAGGACACTCCGATAGATGAGAGTCTAATATGAGCATCATCGAAAGCTCTCACGAGTTCTGGGACCATATAGCTGCCATTCTTCGCGTAGACTGTCAAACCGATGTCTGAGTCTACGATATTGGAGACTCCGTCGAACTTCTTCTCTAGGACTTGGCGTGCTTTCGTCCTGACGTCGCCCCCGTTCATGCTCGAGTTTTCGAATCCCAGGGAAATCGAGTCAGCTCCTATCTCCTGTTTCAGGTCACCAGGAGTTCCTTGGGCAACAATCTCTCCAAGGTCGACGATGGCTAGTCGACGACAGAGTCGGTCCACCTCTTCCAAGTACTGCGTTGTGATGAATATCGTGATTCCCTGTTCATTCAACCGTTTCAGATAGGCCCAGATCGCCGCCCTCGACTGAGGATCCAGTCCAGTTGTGGGCTCGTCTAGGAACAGAATCTTTGGGTTGTGGACGAGCGTGGTTGCGAGGTCAAGTCTCTTCTTCATACCGCCCGAATAGAAGCCTGCACGCTTGTCCGCGGCATCTGTAAGATCGACAATCTTGAGAAGTTCGTCGACTCTCTCTTTGATGGCGGGTCCGTGCATCTGCTGCAACTGTCCTTGGAGGACAAGATTCTCCCGGCCGGTGAGGTCCTCGTCCACTACCGTGTCCTGGTTCTGTACTCCGATGATCTTCCTTATCTTCGCGGCATCGGATTCCACGTTGAGGCCTGCAACTGAGGCGGAACCTGATGTCTTTTGAAGGAGGGTTGTGAGTATCTTGATTGTTGTGCTTTTTCCAGCGCCGTTCGGCCCTAGGAAGCCGAAGAACTCTCCTTCGTTGACGGTGAATGTGATTCCTTTTACGGCCTTGGTCCCGTCGCCGTACGTTTTGACGAGTTGGGATACATCGACTATTCCGGGCATTTGACCAGCTTTGAGACGAGATTGCTGGGCTGGATATAAACTATATCGTATCAGATACAGAATCCGATAGTATACTATTTTTCTGATGCCCCGCTCAAGAGCAACGGGGGATTGTAACTGAAAACGAGCCTCTCAGGAGAACAGGGAACCTATCTTTCCGCCCCGTCAAGATTGCCCCATAAGAGGCAGAAACCGATTCGTTAGCTGTTAATCCGGTTCTGGAGGTCGACTATTGAAGACCCTCGTTGGCATTGATGACATTGCAGTCTACGTTCCTCGATTGTATCTCGAGTTAGCCAGTGAAGAGCATCCGGAAAAGCCTACTGAATTTTCACGCGCGAGAGAGTCTGACCCTGCAAAGTACCTCCATGGGATCGGAATTGCGAAAATGTCGATTCCAGACACATATCAGGACAGTTCAGTCTTGGCGACAAACGCCATCTTCGAACTAATCGAGCGGAACAATCTTTCTCCCGCGAATATTGCTAGAATCGATATCGCTACCGAGACGGGGGTTGACGAGTCCAAACCGGTCGCAGCCTACGTTCACGGAATGCTCGAACAGAAGTATGGTAAGGGTGCCTTCAAGAAAACGTCAGGGGTTGAATACAAGTTTGCTTGTGTTAGTACCGCTGATGCCCTAGAGAGCTCTCTGGACTGGGCATGGGCCGGCCGCGCCAACGGCAGATCCAGCATCGTCTGTTCAACTGATATTGCCAAGTATCCTCTGAACACTCCCGGAGAATCTACCCAGGGAGCGGGAGCGGTCGCCTTGTTGGTCAGAGAAGAGCCAAGATTGTTGAGCTTCGACAACGTCATCGGCACTTACATGGAGGATGAAGACGATTTCTGGAGACCATTATTCTCCACAACCGCAGTAGTACATGGCAAGCATTCAGAGAAATGCTACTTGAAAGCCATGGAGGGCGCGGTTGATCACTGGGCAGAGCAGGCAGAAGCCGCCAAGCTGATCAAGGCTGGACCCGGAGAATCATTGGTTGACCACGTTGGACCAATGTCGTTTCACGTACCGTATCCGAAGATGGCTGAGAAAGGCTTCGCCTACCTTCTGAGGCACTTCTGGCGAGGACTCCCCCGCTGGACAGAGGTCACGCGCAAGATCGGAGACGAGCCCAAAGCTCTGAGCTTCAAGAAAAGGGAGGAATTTGAGAAAGCGGAATCAGAATACATGAGACACTTCATGGAGACGCCGCAGTTCCAGAAAGAGTACTTGGACAAAGTAGCGGACGGTCTCATTCACGCGAGGGAAAGCGGAAACAGCTACTCAGCTTCTGAGAAGAGCTGTCTCTCGATGCTTCTGGAAACGAAAGCTAGGAAAGGTGTCGATCTTGCAGGGAGAAGAGGAGGGTCCGGGAACTATGGTAGCGGCTCTAAAGCAAAAGTTTCGAGCTGGGTCTTCCAGGAAGGATGGAATGAGGTAGCGAAGAAGTTTGGTCACTCAGAGAAGCTGCAACACCGCAGACCAGTCTCATTGATTGAATATGAGGCACTTCACGAAGCTGGACCCCTGCCGGATGGGAGAAAGTTTGTGGCAGAACCCGAAAACGAGTTCGTCCTGATCGATGTAACACCCCAAGGTTACCGACATTACAAGTTCACGGACTAATCTGAAAGGACCTTGAAAAGTAGGGTCAGACAAATCCGCGCTCGGTGAGACGATAGGCTATTCCTCGCCAGACGCTTTTGCTTAGCATCATAAGCAGTGAGAGGATCCCAAGGACTCCAGCAATGACGATGGAGGCCCTCAATGATATCTCAGAGACTACGATGAGTATGATCACAATGTAAGTGGGAATAATGGCAAGAAGTTGTTTCAGATCAAATTGTCCAGGCATCATACCTTCCTCCTTGACTTGCTGAACAGCACCCAGCCTCGCGACGAGGTAAGTTGCTAGTATCGATGCGGAGGAAACTGTAACGAGAAGCACGATGGAAGAGTTTACAGCAACTGGAACCCCTCGAAAAGCGAGGACAATATTCGCAACGGCGAATGGCCCCGTTATGGCTAAGGTCGAGACCGCTCTCGAAAGGAGAAGATGTCGCAGGTATACCGCCGGGTCCATGGCAGTAAAGGCGAGCCAGCCTCTCTCGTTCGAGAACGTTCCCTGAGACATCAATACTAGCGTGATGATCCCCATGAGAATTGGCAAGACGATGACGACGGGCCTAGACAGGAGATCAGCAAATGGTGATAGCCCGGTCAAAAGAAGATAGATAGCTGCCAGAGCACTGGAAATAATGAGTACAGTAGAGGTTCTTACACGGGCCGCCCTGTAGCTGGTGGAGCCTGCAAGATTGACTCTCCCCACCAGCTCCAAGAATGACAAGTGGTAAGAGTAGATCGCTCGCACAGGACTCTTCCCAGCGAAACTCATGGTCTTCTTGTACTCAGAACTGGTAGCCCTCAACAGACTCCTCATCGATCCCAGTTCTAGATATGCCAACTCTCTCAGGGCAACGGGCACCGTTACAGCTGCGAATCCAAAAAGCGTAATGCTGCCGTACAGAAGGTCCCCTGTGAAAGGAGAAACCGGAGTAAACGGATTCCCGAGAATCGATGAGAGGCACCAGACTCCGAGGATTGCTGCGACCCCTGCTCTAACTCGGGTTGAGAGAATATTCGAGACGACGCCTAGCGCTGTGACGACAGCGGCCAGAATCGCTAGGTCTGCCCCTAGCACTATCGTGGTTTGGAGAGTTCCAGCACCAGCAAGATAGAATCCGAAGAGGAAGAGGATCGTGATACCGGAACCGACAAATTGAGCTGTGAACAGCGAGAGGCTGAGTTCTCTTCGTTTCAGCGGGAGGGTCAGCAAGTAGTCCCTGTCCGACTTTAGGATAAACAGACCTCCGAAGAGAAGGCTTACCGCCATGAAGAAGATCGAAGCGCCTACAGCGTAATAGGAGAATCCTCCCGAGAATTCCGGAGAGCTTCCTGTCGCAACCCCCCTTATCACAACGTCATAGACTAGGAAGAAGGTTACGAGGCCAAGGAGCGGCTTGGAGAACCTGGTTAGGAGGACGAACTTTACGAGTTTAGCCAGCATTTGTCATTAGCCTTGCTACGACGCTTTCTATCGGCTCCTCACCCTGTTCCAGACCCTTGAGCATGTCAATAGTCCCGTTCCAGACGATCTTGCCTCTTGAGATCATGATGACCTTCTCTGTAAGACGTGTGGCGATTGACATGATATGGGTGGAGACTATCTGGGTCGAGTCCAGAGACTTTAGCATCTTGAAGACTCTCTCTTGAGTTGGGATGTCGAGATAGTTTAGCGGTTCATCAAGGAGGACTATTCTTGGCCTGTGGATGAGTGCTAGAGCAATGGCTAGTTTTTGCATGTTCCCGCGGGACAGCTTGCCGACTTTGGCCCGTTCGTATTCTCGGAGGCTCAGATCATCCAAGAATCTCTCAGTCGCTTCGCGGACATCTTTTACTCCTCGAAGAGCGGCGATATACTCCAGGTTCTCCCTGACAGAAAGTGTTCGGTACGGCGTTGCGTCTTCAGGAAGATATCCGAGAATCGACTTGGCTTCCGAGCTGAACGGTTCGTAGCCCTGGATCCTGATCGTCCCGGTGTCAGGTTTCAAGAGGCCTACGAGAAGTTTCAGAGTTGTTGACTTGCCAGCCCCGTTTGGACCAAGAAGAGCATACCTCTCACCGCATGGTATACTGAAGGAAACGTCATCGAGCGCGACAGTTTTGCCATACGATTTCGTGACAAACTTGGCTTCTATGCACGCTTGCCCGGACGATGCCACTAGATTGGTCTACCTCTCATATACGATGAACTGCTTTGACAGTTTGAATCAGACACGAATTGTTCCGATTAATAATCCACATCATCACTCTTTCCCGACCCAAAACTAGTCGTCGAGGTAGGGTCTCGCCCGACGGCTCTCTATAGAGGAGGTTTCGCTATTGCCGCCAATACCCATGAGCGATGTACCCAGTTTCAATCGGTTATTCAATGCATAATTCGATACCGGTCATGCAGATGAGCTTGCTTGGGCGTGGTCAGCAAGACGTAGCCGATGACGTAGTTCTAGTTTTCAGACCGCCTGAGAATCCCGCAGCCCAGATAGCTGGGATAACACCCTTCAAGAGTCTTAGGTTAAGGCTGGACGAGCTTCTGGATTGGTTCAAAGGTCTCAACGTCGATTCCATTGAACTTTGGATTGAAGGCGCTTATAGATCAGGGAACCGGACTGAGCTCTTTCTCTCTCTAGAAGGGAAAACGGGGGCAAAGCTGACATTGCGCCCCTTTTCAAAACGTGGTCAAGCGATTCTTTCATCCGAGAAGATTGAGAACTCTCCGACTTCGGAGGGCTCGGAGCCAACCTTGAAGGAAACGCAGAGTTCTACGACGAAACTGGGACCATCCCCTCCACTCGTTAGCGCCCTCTTCTCGCCATCAGGAGGGATAGAACGACAAGTCGTCGCTTTGATCGGTAGCGCGGTTGGTAGCATCGAGATGGCGGCCTATGAGTTCACCAATGTATATGTCGAGAAGGCCATTTTGGAGGCGATCAAAAGGGGGGTCAAGGTCGCACTCGTGCTGGACCGGCTGGAGACGAAGGGTCAACAAGCAAGACTTCACGACACGCTAGAAAGAGCCGGGTGTGATGTACGATTGATTTCACCAAGTGGAGGAATAATGCACGACAAGTACATCGTTGTCGACGGGAAGACTGTCGAGTGGGGAAGCTACAATTATACAGAGAGAGCAGAGAACAAGAATTTCGAGAACGCCACGTTTGCAACTGATAGTGCACTTGCCCAGCAGTACCACTCTGATTTTGTGTCGATATTCAATCAAGCAAAGCTCGAAGCTCACGGAATGAGACGCGCGATACAACGATTCCTAAGACATCTATCGAGCAGGTCAGACACAGAATAGAGCCCTAAACTGACCGTGGGCAGAATCTGGATATCAGGCTCAGCCAGCATAGAAACCGGATCTTCGTTGCAGTCGGAGATATTCACCCTCAATACTACCGCTTGATCTCAAGCAGAGGATCGCTCTCGGCGCCAGATGATCGGGCGATGGCCCAAGGCAATAAAAGAGCCAGTAAATCAGGTATACCCGCGGGGCCCGTAGTCGAGCCAAGAAGGATCCCGCTTGGCTCGGAGCAGAATATTCAGATCCCAAGTTTGAACTTAGGGCCCGTAGTCAAATCACGCCGAATTGGTTGGGCCTGAACCACCCCTAGCTTCCCTGTTAGGATCTGCCTGGAGAAAGGAGCCTCTCCATTACCGTTCGTCCACTCTCCAGGTTATCTAATACTCACAGGATCTGTGAAGTGCCGGATTTTGGGAGACTATGTTACAAGCCCCCCCAAAAGGTATGGGCTCTATCTTTCCTCTTCGACCGAGGGTAATCGGAAGACGGGATGAAGCTTGATGCTTACAGCGTACTCTCGCGGCTCGGCCACTGACATCTCAGTACTCGCAAATCATGAGCTCGGTATCTCAAAAATGAGGCGCATCCTGCAAACACCACCAGACCGAGCGGATTGTCATGCCCAGGACACTGCAAATTCAAACCTAGAAAACGCCTTGCCGAATTCTCCGGGAGGACTAGAGCAATGCTAGCTTGGTGAATGCACCTTGAAGAAGTTCGCGAAAAACTTCAGGTTCGCTGCTGGACTAGTTTCAGTGAGTGCCGTTTCTTCGCCCAGCCCAGGTCTTTCTCACAATGCAGTGGCGGACATGGATTTCATGTTCTACAAGGCCGGCAACGTTAAGAAAGAATACTGTTTTCGCGGCCACCCTATGCTGGGGTATGGCTCCGTGAGAAGCTGGTTCGTTGGAGTGATGCCAAGCCGGAGCTACAAGAGGCATGGTATCGGATACCTGGTGGAATTTTGTGAATATGTCAATAAAGACCCTGACACTCTGGTCAGCGAACGCAAGGCTCGTATGAAGAAGGCTCCGAACACGCTTGTGGAGGAGCGGTTACTTAACCGCTGGCACAGTGAGCTCCTTCAGCGTCATACGCCAAGTACTGCCCAAGGAAAATTTTCGAAGATTGTAGCCTTCTTCAACTTCAACTATGTGAAACTGAACGTTCCCCGATTCCCCTCGGTCACTCTGGATCAGTACCATGGTTGGAAGCGCCTTCAAAAGAAGGAGGTCCAGACTATGATGGGATTCGCTGATACTTACCGTGACAAGGTCCTCCTGATGGTCGG
>MNHO01000067.1 GCA_001919285.1 archaeon 13_1_40CM_2_52_13 | reverse complement strand
CCCGGACTTTGTCCTGCACCTAGGTTCGATCCGGGCGATAATCCTCTCCCATGACTATGCGCGGATGTACAAGGGACACTTTCTGCTGCGCTTCGATGATACTGATCCGCGACTGAAGAAGTCAGCGCTTGAATATTACGATCTGATCCGAGAGGATGTTCGCTGGCTGGAATGCCAGTGGGACGCCGAGTACATCGCCAGCGACCGGATGCCAGTCTACTATGAACATGCTGAAGAGGTTCTAGAATCAGGAGATGCATACGTCTGCACATGTACGCCTGACGATTTTCGTCTCAACGTCAACGCTGGTAGGGCGTGTCCGGATCGCTCCAAGAGCCCGGAGCAGAATCTGGCTGATTGGGCGAAGATGTTGAACGGAGGGTTCGGAGAAGGAGAGGCGGTAGTACGGATAGAGACCGATCTGGCTCATCCGAACCCGGCTGTCAGAGACTGGCCAGCGCTGCGGATTATTGATCCTGTGAAGTATCCTCATCCAAGGGTCGGGTCAAAGTACCGGGTCTGGCCCCTGTTCAACTTTGGATCGGCTATCGATGATCATCTTCTCGGAGTGAGCCATGTCATCCGTGGAAAGGAGCACTTGACAAACGCGGAGCGTACTGAGTATCTGTACAAGGCGTTGGGCTGGAACATCCAGGAGTATGTCCATTATGGCCGGCTGAAGACAACTGATATCAAGCTCAGCAAGTCGTTGATGGTCAAGGAGATCGAAGATGGCCTTGTGGACGGCTATTCCGACCCGAGACTCCCGACGCTCGCTGCGCTTCGTAGGAGAGGGTATGTTCCGAGCGCGTTGAGGAAGATTGTCTACGAGATGGGACCGAGGCCGGTGGACGCGACGCTCAGCTGGGACAATGTGAACGCGACGAACCGGAAGGAGATCGACAAGATCGCACACAGATACAGCTTCATCGCGAACCCAGTTACAATAGCAGTCTCAGGTGTCGATCGGTCCTACGATGCTCGTCTGCCATTACATCCAGAAAGGAAGGATCTTCCAGAAAGAATCTTCAAGGTGGTTCCAAAGAACGGCTCAGCCAACCTACTGATCTCGTCATCGGACATTGATCTTCTCAGAAAGAGCAAGGTGGTCCGGCTGATGGAATTATTCAATGTCGAAATCAAGAGCGTCGAGAACAACTCGATCTTGGCCGCGTTCCATAGCCAGGACTACATTAAGGCACGAGAGCTCAAGGCGCCCCTAGTCAACTGGCTGCCAAGCGAGAACAATATGGTCGGGGAGGTTGTGATGCCGGACGCGTCGAGAACGAAGGGTCCGGTGGAGACGAATATTCGCCAGGAGAAAGTGGGAAGCATAATCCAGATGGTAAGGTTCGGATTCGGCAAGATCGACACCATCAGCGGTGAACATGTAACAGTCTACTACGCCCACAGGTAAACCACGAAACCGTATATGAGAAGGAATCATTCGTGGTCCAGTGAAACCGGGAACCATAGTAGTTCGCCTCTCAACGGCCTCTGATCTGCCAAATATTGAACACGAATACGGCACGTTAGACAACGCGGGAGACCCTTTCTGCGACACCAGCAAAATCAGGAAGCTGCGATATGACCGCCTTCTCGTCGCTGAGGTCGACGGCAGATACGCTGGCTTCCTCTACTGGCATGTCGGTAACAAACCGTTCTTCGCTCCACGAGTTACGCAATTTGCCCACATCCGGGAAGTTCAGGTCCTGAAAACATTCCAAGGGCAGGGTATAGGAAAGAAACTGACTCTCCACGCGTTGCACAGGATGAAGGCTCTCGGAATTCGACACGTCTTTCTTGCAACTACCGAGACCAACAAAGTAGCAAGACTACTTTACGAAAGTCTAGGATTCAATGAGTATAGGAGACAGCTTCACTACCATCTAAGGATCAACGGCTTATCAAAGAAAGATCTCTAGAGTTCTACAAATCGCCTGGAACGTAGACTAGTTCGAGCTTTATCCGATCAGGGTCCTCGAAGTAGACCGCGTAGTAGCCCGGATCATAACCTTCCCACTCCTTAGGCCCGCCGTAGAGTGTCGGGATCTTCTTGGGAACTAGATAGTTGCGATAGAGCTCGTCGACTTCTGCGCGGCTTGGCGCTCGGAACGCTATGTGGTTGAGACCGACACGCTTTCGATGATAGCCGTGGGCGAGGAACTTCTTGGGACACCGAGCAATGATTATTCTGGTCCCCTCCTTCTGCCACTCTACCATTCCCTCCGCTTCGAATACCTTGGTGAAGCCGAGTCTGCCTAGCAGCTCGCCGTAGAATCTTGCGGATTTCTGAATATTCGAGACCTGGATTTGGAGGTGGTGAACCGGATGCTTGAACTTATTCTCCAAGACAAGACCTGCAAATATTAGTGAGCGTGCGACGCCTATAGTTTTTGAGGAATAAACTTTCTCGAAGAAGAAGATTCAGTGGGATCTTCCGCTCAAAGAGGCCTATCAGTTTGCGACAGCCAACGGCCTTGGAGTGCAAGCTGAACCAATCAGGAAAAAGTCTCTTCGATGGAAGAGCCGGACGTCAGCTGTCCGGGCGGGTTACATGATTCTGCTCTTACAATCCAAAGGTCTCTTTGAAAAATTCCAGAAAGAGTACTGGCCGAAATATGAAACAGAAGGAGGCCAGAAAGAGGATCGCAATTATTACAAGCTGGTTCTGATGACCTCTGTACTTGAACCCAAGCACTACTACCACTGAGTCATTTGCCACAACAGAATTCTTGATAGTTTTCCTCAACGCAAAGGAAGATTGCCGTTGAAGTTTAGCATTGAACTGCCAGTCCAGTTCCGGGACATTGACGTGATGGGCCATGTGAACAACGCGACGTATCTCCAGTACATGGAGACTGCACGTGTTGAGCTTGCAAGAAGCCTCGGACAGGTGACAAGAGGGTTCCATGCCGGCTTCATCGTCGCTTCGGCGCGCTGCGAGTTCAAGAAACCGATCAGAGACGAACGCCGGATAACTGTCTCGGTATGGGTGAGCCGTATAGGAGATAGTTCTTGGGACCTTGACTACTCCATCCGCGGACCCAGAAAGGCAGAGTATGCGATCGGCAGGACTACACAGGTCGCCTACGACTACAGGACCAGATCTGCGGTTAGGATCTCAGGAAAGCTCAAGAGAGAACTCGCGAAGCATGTTGGACCGCCCCTCAAGTTCAGAGAAACCGGTTAGGTGCTGATAGTGATGCCGGGCATTATTCTAACTGTAGGACACTCGACGCGAACAGTTGAAGACCTCATTCGCCTACTGAAAGCTCATGGAGTAAAGTTGGTCGTCGATGTGAGGACGATTCCACGTTCAAAACGAAACCCGCAATTTAATCAGGAAAGTCTCCCCGGTAGTCTACGAACGTCCGGAATAGACTGTGTTCACTTGAAAGAGCTCGGCGGACTACGTCATCCGAAGGTCGATTCGGAGAATAAGGCTTGGAGAAACTTGTCTTTTCGAGGCTTTGCTGATTACATGCAGACCGCCGAGTTCGAAGCTGGGGTTGAAAGATTGACCATCTTATCCCGAGAAAGGTCCGTTGCTATCATGTGTGCAGAGGCGCTGCCTTGGCGGTGTCATCGGTCGCTAATTGCAGACGCATTAACCGTTCGAGGAATACCGGTGGAGCACGTCATGACTGAGAAGACTCGAACAAAACACGTTATGACGAAGTGGGCTCACATAGACGGCATCAAGATTACTTATCCCTAGATCCAGACATGTCTCCTGAAAGTCAACAGACGTATGATAAGAGAGGGGGAGTCTTGCGAATCTGGTCTGGGAAAAAAAAGGCTAGACTGCCGTGGCTTCCACTGGCTGAGATCTTCCTGTTAGGGTTATGCCGAGTTGTTTGAGCATGCCGACTAGGTCGTAGAAGAGTCTCTCCTCGACGATTTCGCCATTCTTCCAGTGGGCGACGGTGCAGAATTCTAGTTCGAACTTTTTGTTGGTGGCAGGAATTGTTTGTCCGTCAGGGCCTGTGAATGGTCCAATATTCTTGCCGGTCCATCGGGCGACTGAGCAGGTATAGTCATCGTTGCCAAAGAGGATCTTGTAGGGTCTATTGTCGAGGCGGTTGTCGAAGGCTTTGAAGAATCCCATCGCCTCCTGGTGGTGGGCGTGTCGTCCTCTTGTTGGCTCAGGTTGACCGGGCCAGTAGACGGCGACGTTCTCAGAGTGACGTTTGTTGAATGTGTCCCAGTCCCTGGCATTCCAAGCATCATCTAATGTCTGGAACAATCGAAGATTTTCTTCAACGGTCATACGCAAAATTCGAAGAGTCAATCATAGGAGATTCGTTCTTAACGGTTTGTACTCTCCACTGGGTCGGTAGCCGTAGACCCTTGGCAGTTCGGGGTATCGATGCTATTCACGATCTCGAAGCATTCGCTACTCCGAGAAGCTCGGTAGATTTCTACGATAAGCAAAGTATGCTCTCTCTGCTCTACCGACTCGAGACGCCATTTGCACCTTCTCATCGCCTTTGACACCGAGCAGGCGGTTGAACTCCTCTTGTAGCGCTCGCATCTCTGGATATTCCTGAAGCACCTGAATGCTCGGTCGCTACCTACCGACTGGGGTGGCGATCGGTCTTCCTTAGAGTAGTGGCAATGTCCCATTTTGATAAACTGGAAGCATACCAGCGTGACTATTGAATGCGAGGGACACGTGAAACGTTGTGCGTAGGCATTGGGATGCTGGACTAGTATTCTGTAACGTCTGGTTTACTCCACCGATCCTAAGCCATAGCATCGTTCCGCCTGAACAGGCCCAGAACCATAACCAGTAGACTCCGAGCGTTGATCCGGTGGGCGCGTTTATCGTTACCACGATGTGGAGTGATTGAGAGGGCAAGAATGCGCGTGTTGGAGATGCTGAAACAGCTACTCCTCCACAGTTCGTCCAAGAATTTGAGCACGCGGAATAGGTTGAACCTGACTGACCGGTAGCGTAAAGTCCTAGACTTGGTGTAAGAGTCAGTCCCCCAAGGGGTAGTTCACCAGAAATTTGAACGGTCAGGCAAATGCTTGCCCTCCCGGAGGGAAGCAGCTGGTAAACTGTCCGGGGCGGCATCGTGGAGTCTTGGAACGGTTTGGCATCGGAGGGACAGGGTGCACCCTGGAGCGCGGTGAACGAGTAAACGAAGGCGGACGACGACAATCCTGCGAGGATGATTAGGATGAGCGCTACAACTTTATGAACGCGAATTCTGGAGAGAAGGGCCGTTTTCCACACGAGGGGCTCCCTCTTGAGATGAATACAGCTACCGCTCT
This sequence comes from archaeon 13_1_40CM_2_52_13, assembly GCA_001919285.1. Lineage (GTDB taxonomy): Archaea > Thermoproteota > Bathyarchaeia > 40CM-2-53-6 > 40CM-2-53-6 > 40CM-2-53-6. The sequence goes on along the minus strand of MNHO01000067.1, from coordinate 2,771 downwards.
TCTATGAGGGATCGGCTAATTTATTCCTATCTTGTAGAACAGTTGTTCTGTAATCCGAACGAAGTTCCAAGGATGAAATAGCGAGCTAACAGGGACCCTGTATGGTTGCGACTGGGTCCGAGTCGTTTTCTTCACTACCAGATACCAGTTGGCATCGCGATGCGTCGTGAAACCACTCTTGAGATACATTGACAGTTGGCCTAGAAAATTGTAATCAGCTGACGGGTGCTTCTTAACCAGATAGGTCGGTGGGTGCTTAGAGACTGCGAACCGGCCTCGACTATTCTTCTCCTGAGAACGTCTACTTGGGCAAAACCCAAATTCAGTTCCCACAAGTTTTCCATGAGCCTTCCGGTGTTAGCGAAGCCAGTGGTCGCAAAGCCGACCCCACCTCGACCCGACGGAATCACCTTCCTGGGTGGATTAGCCCTTCTAGCGGGAATCCTGCTTCTGTTCGCAGGAATATCGTTGGCTTTACCCTGGTACCCTAGGTGGGTCGATGGCCCGGGGCTGATTGGGTTCGGGATCATACTGATTTTCGGCTACGTCGGCTTTGTCGGCGTTGCGCAGTTCTTACCTACGCTGTTCCCCGCCATGATCGTGATGCTCGGGATTCTATATCTTGCTGCAGGGATCGGTTTCTTTTCGGGACGCCGATGGGCATGGACCCTCAGCATAGCGTTAGCTTTAGTTGGAGTAGCTTCGACTATTCTCCAAATAATCACATGGAATCAGGCGGGAGACGAATTCTTTGCTATACCTGGGCTAATTGTAACTCTATTGATGTTGGTCTATCTCGCGACCCCTCTCGCTAGAAACTTCTTTTTCAAACGCCGTGCCGGCCAGGGCCCGGTAGTTGGCGGCTAAGTGGGTTTCTGACTAAATTTCTCGCTAGTCCTGCATGGTCAGTGTTCAATTGACTCGGAAGGCTTCTTCAACCTCTTTAGACGAGAGGGAGAACAGGGTGTTGACCCAAGGTGCGTACTTGCGGTCAATTGGTGTCCTTTTCAAGTCTGTTCGTGAGTCTTTCGAAACCTCTGCCAGTTCGACCCACCGCAGTTCGTAAGCGTTCTCTTCGTTCATGCGCAGCGGGCCGCTATGCTTCGCGACTAGAATGTACAATAGCTCGTTCTCGCAGTACCTTGAGTCGCGAGGGTCTCTCGCAGAATACGGTACGCTGAGCCTCTGGGTCCAGTTCTTGATCGCGACTCCGAGGTCCTCCCTAGCACATCTTCTCGCAGCCTCCGGGAGGCTTTCCACTCTCCGACTCCCGTACTTCCTGGGATGAGTGTCGCCTGAGAGGCTCCAGACCTTGTCGAATATCCTGTGTCTTCTGTGCTGAATGAGGATTCTTCCGCTTTGATCTAGGCACGCGATGGTTATTCCTGCATGCCTTTGTCCGAGAATGGGACCGTCAGGGCCATCCCTGACTCTGTGGGTCCACCATCTATCGCCATAACCGATTGTCCTTCCAGATTCATCCAAAAGCGGGATCCTGTATCTTTCCATAGTCGAAATCGCGCTTAGATTCGTGCTTCGCCGCAGTATGTGAGGTGTTAGAATGCTCCTAGAAACCATTTTGTTACCTATCTCACACTAAAAGGAACCCTGTGGAGAGTATTCATTGGAGATAACAAGAATAGTTCATTCCTGTTTCTTGTTGGACTTTGGCGATCGAGACATATTTCGAAGGTCCTGAGTATCTCGGCTCTTCTTCAACGAGTCGGCACATTCTATCAAAGATAATAATTCACATCGAATTCAGCCATATTACCTGTATAGCGACCAGAGTCTTCGACAACTTGACTGAACAGTAACAATCATAACTTATCCAGAGATCAGACGGTCGCGAGAGGAGGCGTGTAGAATGGGGTCTAGAGGTTCCATGGCTCGAATTCGAGTCTTTCTCCTAATCGGGATCATCTTGTCGAGCACCCCACTTGCTTCTAACACCTTTCCTTCGTTCCAATCCTCGGCCGCGGCCAGCCCGATAAATCCTCCCATCATCAACACCGCCGCGATCAACGCCTCAATGAGACAAGTCCTCACATGGGCCGAGGCAAGAGTTCTTCCTAATGGCACCGCGACACTCCAAGGCACCTTGAACAATCTCTGGGCAACATCCCTAGTAGGAAGAACTATGACTTACCTACAACTAGAAATCGGCAACACAACGACCAGGACAATTATCCAGAACATAACCAAGGCAGAACACATTCTGCTTCAGAATCCGTCCCTTATCAGCTACGGAATATGGTCCCCTGCGACCCTCAATACACAGTTCCAAGTACACCTCGACGCACAGAAATTCCTGTCAAGAGCCTACGGGCTAACGCTCGACCCGACCGCAAGGTCAGACATGATCAACGTCACCCAGAACATGCATCTCAACCTGCCTTTCAGGAGCGACTATTTCGACACGGTCGCCTGGACCCTCTCGAATGCTGTCTGGTTCGCGTACCATAGCGGATCTACGCTACCCCCAACCTCAGACTTCACAACAGCAGTCCAAGACCTGAACACCAACTACAACCTGTCAGGGGCCACATCAGCAGCCGCAGACCCGCTCATCGAATTTGACAATCTTCTCCGCTTTCTCAAGCCAATCACTTACACTGACAGCTACTTCATGCTCCAAGGCAATTCTCTCAGCCAATCCTATCAGACACTGGAGACAGGTCTTGCGAACCAGCTTGTCAAGAGACAACAGTCAGACGGTAACGTCGTCACGGTCAACCCCTACAAATCCTACCTTGTAGAGGATTTCGCGA
>MNHO01000014.1 GCA_001919285.1 archaeon 13_1_40CM_2_52_13 | reverse complement strand
TCACCTTCTCTCCAGCGAGTCGAGAGGTTCAGCTCTGGAGGGCAGGGACCCGGTGCTCTCAGATTAGGCGTCAGACGGCAGTTTCGGGGAGGGTACCTAAGGGAAGGAACCCGAGACTTTGGACTGATAGGGTAGGCTCCCGGTCCAAATCATGACCTTTCTTTTCCTCTTTCGCTGTCGCGCGACCTCGTATCCCGAGTAGCGATGCGAAAGTTCGACGTGATGTAGGCTTCCAGGGTCTTAACCTCTTCCCGGAATCATTAGTCTTTCTCATACAGAAAGACTAAATTGAGTTTCAGCGTATTGCTGACTCGGCATTTGACCCCAGAATGAGTCATCATGATTTTCCAGCCGAACCGGGAATCTACACATTCTTTAACAAGCAGGGGCAAGTCCTTTACGTTGGCCGAGCCAGTAATCTTCAAACTCGACTCGCCAAACACAAAGCCGATTACGACCATGTCAAATCATGGATCTCCTTCTTCGACGAACACTATGAGCTTCTGAACTCACGTATCATGGAGGCAGTTCGGGGAAAGCACGTTAGGTCATTTGATAGAATTTGTCGGAGTATAGGATTCCCTTTAGCAATGATTGAATCAACACAAGTAATCGATTGCTGTTACGACAGAATAGACTCGATCAAAACCAACGCATGCGCTCCGGAAGAGTTGGATCTCGAGGAAGCTAAGAAGATCCGCTCGCTCAAACCCCCATTCAACCTTCAAGGCAACCGTGACATAGCCGCGTCGGAGAGGTCGAAATTCTTACCCGCGAATTACCTTCGAACTATCGCGTTGTCAAACCTCCTCGCACACTATTCACGGATTTTCGCAATGCAATCGGTTGGAGAATTTTGAAGTACGAGATTGATCTTACTAGCCGGCAGCTCGCGGAGATCCTCGCGATCACCGAGAAGGTAAACCTAGAGCATTTCTGTCTCTTTGGCCTCTACGTCGATTATGGGCTCCGACGAGCCGAGCCCATAGGGGGAGACCAAAAGGGAAACAACTTGCCAGGCATTATGATCGAGGATATCAGGTGGAATGATGGATACGTCTGGCTAACTGGAAAGGGGTACGGGCCAACCCCTGACAAGCCGTGGAGGAAATCCTGGGATTCAATCCCACTTTCACCACGCCTACTAGCTCGACTCAAGGAGTTCGTAGGATCGCGAGAAAATGGAAAAGTGTTTCAGATGAGTCACCATACACCCAATAATCTGCTTCATAAATATGCGAAAATGATTGGTATCGAGGACTGGGCCCGCGCCCATCCCCACCGGATACGGCACTGGTTTCACGGGATAATGTCAAAAAGGCTTGGCGTCCCAATCTCCGGTCAGCCTCTAAACCAGTTCGAATTCTATGATATCGAGAGGCATGACAGGACTCCGCTCGGTGTTATCGCGAGATATGTGCCGGCGACTCCATTAGATAGGAGGCGCAGTATCGTACAAACGGTTCTAGGGGAGGAGTGTATTCCGCTTATCTGAGCTGTTGGGTCATCCAATTTTCTGGAGAGATGAGATGTCTCCAATATTCTGGAGGGGGTAGGTGCGAGGATTAGGTCGTGTAGCGGGGCTCTTTCTTGGGAATGGCCTGGGTTACGGCCGCTTCTGTAGGTAGGCCGATTGGGGGTAGTGGGGGCGGGATTCCTAGGCTCTTGGACATGATGATGACCTCTGCCATCGCGATGTTTGAGACTGCTTGGATTACTGTCTGTGGCGGCGGTCTGTTTTTCTTGTGTTCCTCAGCCATCTGGACAACCTCGGATCGGTCACCTGATACCTGAGCTTTTCCCTTGACGCTAAGCTGTGCGATCGATGGGGTGTAGCTTACAGTGAAAACGAAAGGAGCTTCAACGGTAGATTCTGTCTTCTGGTCGAGGCCAACTATGTTGATGTTCACCGAGATCTGCACTTGGGGGGGTAGGGGAGTATCGTAAGCCCAGAAGCGCTCTCCGCTAAGATTTGTGACTTGAATTGCAACTCTCAGCACGATGCCATCATCCGAGGAGGCAGTTGCTGCCCCTCTAATATCATTACTTCTTGCTAGGTTCGCCAGCGCCATTTCGCTGGCCGATTGCTCTCTGCACCCTTTGTATCATCACTTTGCGACCATTAACTTTCACTGAAAGAATGTCTCCTTCTTTGAAAGGGAAGCTGGAATCATCAGTCAACTTCGTCGGTAGATAGATTCTCGGTGATCTATACACTGTATCTCCATTGCTCGCGGGCTTCTTGGCTACGGCGAATCTGGTTAGAATCTTCTTGACCAATCTTTTGACCGCTCACCGACGCATCTTTGCGAGGAAGTATATCTGCGTTTACTTAAGTAAAGCTTTTAGAATTTGCTTGCGTCGAACCCCATCGACGTGGTTGAATTCTCTCTTTAGATTTTGGCAATACGCATCAGAACTCAAGCGCGAGGAAAGGAAGGGATGGCAGAAGAGAGTTGAGGGGAGGGTGGAGTCCGTGGCAGATCACTCGTTTGCCGTGGCTTTGCTGGGCTTGTACGAGGGAGAGCGCCGTGGCTATGATCTGGAGAGAATTCTGAAACTTGCGCTTATTCACGATCTCGAGGAGGCGATAATGGGGGATCTCACGCCCCAAGACAAGGCGCGGCGTGGGACGACTGGGGTGGAGAAGGATCGAGAAAGAGCGATCCGAGAGTTGTTGTTGAAACTACCACCCAAGAGTCGCCCATCATATCTCAATCTATGGATAGACCTTAGAGAAAGGCGGAGTAAGGAGGCTCGCTTGGTCCACGAGCTGGACAAAGTCGAGATGGCGTTTCAAGCCCACAGATATGGAAAGAGAACGGGACAGAGAAAAATGCGCGACCTTTATGAGTCCGCGACTAAGGAGACAAACGATCCCATATTGAGGCGCGCTCTAGCGACAATTGTAAAGAACTAGACTAGAGGCGCCAGGGCGACCCGTTCTTTAGCAGATTTTGCCAGTTCATCCTTGTGAAACACATTTTTGAAGTCGCGTGTGAGGATGGTGACGTAGTCAGCGATCTCCTCCTCGCTCATGAACTGGAACATGTACCCACCGCTGTAGGGGGAAGGCTCCCCCTCCCTCTTCAGGAATTCGATGTGCATTAGTGGGTCTCCACGCTTGATTGTAATCGGCTGCCGACCGTTGCTCAGGTTGACAAGCTCTAAAGCGAGTCTCCCAACGTAGCCGCTGTGGACTTTCGCAGCGTTCAGAAACGAGAGCCCCATCCTTCCGTATTTGCTCTTGGCAGTGAGATGCGCGACAAATTGCGGAGGAGTGAAAACTACCTCGTTCGACACTAGGTTCTGGTGCTCCAAGTAGTGGAGTGTTCGCTCCTCTTTTACAGTCAGAATGTACCCATCCCCATCCAAGAGACCGTAGTCAAACGGGTGAATGCACTTGTAGCTCCGTATAATCTCGGTGAGCTCGTTCTTACCGATGACGCACATACTCTCGACCCGTTAAGAGCCTAAATTTGATGGTTTCGGTGAGGGAGGTTCTTGGATCCAATCTACGCAGTTGACGTGCGGATCAGAACGAAAGAGAGCGATGGCGTCCTTGAGAAAAGTGTCGAATAGTCGAAAGCCACGACTAGCAGAATGTCTCCTATCCCGCTCGGAGGAACTGGCAAGGTCACGTTGCTGCTGATCATAGGCGGCGCGGAAATTGGAAAAGGGCTCCCCGCAATAACCACAGTGCAGTTTGAGAAAGTGAGACGAATCTCGTCGTAACGTCCAGAATGGATTGGCGCCGAGGCGACGGTTGGAGGAATCGTCTGATTTGATAATAGGTCGACTTTGGGAAAGCTCTGGGAGATTACGATCCAGCCAGTAGAATTGACGAATCCGACTTGGTGGAGCGCGATTTGGGTAAACCCTACGTAGATATGGTTGACAGCGCTGGAGGAAGACAGGCTGGAGAATCGTAGGAATATCGTTCCTTGGGTTGTAGCTGGCGCGAAAGCAATTACGATTATGACGACCAGTACAGCGACGAACAAGATCCTCCTCCAAGCAGCGTATGGGTAATTCATCGTCTGGCGATGATGCAATGATCGCATCTATTTAACAACAAGACTGGGAGATGACCGGCTCGGACCTCGTGGAGGAATGACGATGCTCTACTCACGCTTGGTTGAGACCTATCAGAAGATCGAGGGAACGACCAAGCGCCTCGAGATCACCAAACTACTCGTCGACCTTCTCAAAGAAACGCCCGCCGATATTATCGACAAGGTCGTCTACCTCACCCAAGGCAAGCTCTACCCTGACTACCTTGGAATCGAGATCGGTATCGCTGAGAAACTAGCCATCAAAGCCCTCGCAATCGTTAGCGCGGTCAAAGAGCCGAGAATAGCCGACGAGTACAAACGACGAGGCGATCTCGGTGATGCCGCCGAGGCGCTACTTGCAGGCAAGACCCAAGTCGGCCTGAGGAATGAACGACTTACCGTAGAGGAAGTCTATACCATCCTTGACCGAATCGCAAAGTCAAGCGGACCAGGATCTGTCGAGTCCAAGATACGACAACTAACATCACTGATCAGCAAAGCCTCCCCGATAGAGGCCAAATACGCAACTCGAACCGCGCTGGGTCGACTCAGACTAGGCGTGGCTGATATGACACTGCTCGATGCCCTCGCACATGCATTGGCCAGAGGAAAGGAGTCGAAGCCTCTTTTGGAACAAGCCTACAACCGCTCGTCTGACCTCGGATTCGTCGCAAGAGCTCTCGCGAGCGGCGGAATCGACGCGCTAAGATCGTTCAAAGTGACAGTGGGCAGGCCCATCAGGCCGATGCTGGCCGAAAGACTCTCCGATCCTCAAGAAATTCTGGAAAAAATGAACGGTAGAGCAGCCGCGGAGTACAAGTACGACGGACTAAGAATCCAGGCACATCTGTCAAATCGAAAGGTCACACTCTTCTCGCGACGCCTCGAAAACATCACCGACCAGTTCCCGGATCTCCACATACTTCTGAATCAGGGAATTGTCGGGGGCGAACTAATACTTGAGGGCGAGGCCGTTCCAGTGGACCCTTCAACGGGCGAGCTCCTACCATTCCAGCTGGTCTCGCAGCGACGTGGACGCAAATACGAGTTGGAGAAGACGATTCAGGAAATACCTGTCGCACTTTTCGCCTTCGACTTGCTTTACAATAATGGCGTCGATTACACTCAACTAGAGTTTCCGCGCAGGCGAGAGGCCCTGGCAAAGCTGATTCGGCGGAATGAAAGGCTCGACCTTTCACGCCAGATCATTGTCACCAAGCCCGAACAACTGGACGATTTCATGCAACAGGCGGTGGCGGACGGATGCGAGGGATTGATGATAAAGTCAGTCAGACCTGATTCAACCTACAAAGCCGGGGCAAGAGGATGGGGTTGGATCAAATACAAACGAGAATACAAGTCTGAGATGCAGGACACTGTCGATCTAGTCGTTGTAGGAGCCTTCGCTGGAAGAGGAAGACGGGGAGGAACTTATGGCGCGCTTCTCTTGGCCGCATACGATGAGAAAGATGATGTGTTCAGAACCGCGTGTAAGTGCGGGTCGGGCTTCAAGGATGAAGACCTGGCAAAGCTTCTGGAAATATTGGAGAAGTACAAGATCAACCATCGGCACGCCCGGGTAGATTCCAAAATCGTGGCTGACACTTGGTTCGTGCCTGGCTTGGTGTTGGAGGTTATCGGTGCCGAAATAACTCTCAGTCCGATACACACATGTGGGTTGAACTCGATTAGACCTGGAGCCGGGTTGGCGATCAGGTTTCCGCGATTTACGGGAAAGTATAGGACTGAAAAGTCGCCGGAGGATGCTACGACGACGAAGGAGATCATAGAGATGTACAGAAGCCAGCTCAAGAAGTTGAGTGAGACAAAGTCCGTGGAAGCGGCTTAGAATCTGAGGATTGCGAAATACCGGTTTCCGGACGGAATGCGAGTTTCGACGCTCGATGAGAGGAGACAGTTCTACTCGCGCGAGTTTAGCCTCATGAAAGTACGCGAATGGTTCCGCGGGTGGAAATCACCTATTGTTTTCGCGGCCGTCATTGGTAGGCACACGAGAATCGCTCCAATGAAATATCTCCGCGAACGCTCTCGGACGTTAGTCATCGACGAGTACGGTAGCCCCTCTGAAATCAGGAACTACCTGATCGATTTCAAGCCCGAATCGGCCTATTACGATCGTAATGTCTACAACGATTGGGAGCAAGCAAGGAGCAGCGGGAACGATACGGCTCAACTGGGCCACTCGTTTGGTCAGGAGCTTGCCTTCGACATTGATCCGGAGAACTTTACCTGCCCGATTCACGGGACCCTGGAAGAGAAGATGCGCAGACATCAAGGATTGTCCTTCTGTCGGCTTGAATTTCAACTGGCCCAACAAGAGGCTGCTCAGCTCGTAGAGATTCTGTCTAGAGAGTTCTCTGAAATCTGTCTCGTCTATTCCGGTCGAGGATTTCACATCCACATCAGAGATGAAAAGACTGTTTTCTGGAACCGAAGGAGCCGTCTAGCGCTAGTGAAGAGGCTCTCTAAGAGAGGGTTCATGATGGATGAATGGGTCCCTTCCGGCGGAATGAGGCTGATTCGCCTACCCTACTCGCTAAACGGGCTAGTAAGTAGAGTGGCGATTCCATTGGCTGAGAACGAACTTGGGGTCTTCGATCCAATAACCGATGAACGGACGATGCCGAAATTCTTGCCGCGCTAGATTGACTGCTACTTTTTGCTTTTCTTCTTAGCCCTAGCCTTGGTCTTCGTCGTCTTGGAGGACTTTTGTGCGACCTTCTTTGCCTTTGATTCCCTTCCCGCGTAGTAATAGTAGGCCTTCCGTTTCTTCGCCTTGGTTGAGATTTTCTTGGCTGCCATTTAGTTCTACGCTGTAATCTGTGCGGTCTTAACGCTTCCGATTACGGGAACTGTTTGAGCCATAGCAGGAATTGATTGAGACTAACAGCTCTCCAGCGCGGATAGGATCCGGCTGTGAGTCCCTTCCACTGTTTCGACGCCCGTGTTCAGGAGTATGCACCTGACTTCAAACGAAGAGATCATTCTACGGAAGAATCCCTCCTGGCGCGCATGGTCAAGGTGGAGGAGGTAGGGGTTGAACCATGGTTCGTTGCTTATTTTTCCCCAAAGTTCTTTGGGTCCGGCTCCGGGACGAATCATGTACTCTCCGTTCCGAAGCACTTGGATCGCCTCATCCGAGTCTAGCTTGACCACTTCTGGACTCTTCTCATCGCGTCGTAGCAAGACTAAGAGACGAATTTTGGCCTCATCAGCCACTTTCTCCTTGCCAAACAATCGTTCTCTAGGGACGAGAGCTCGGCTATTGCCGAACGCATAGTAGCACCACTGGTATCCGTCGTCGAAGACACATCGTTGAGTCGTGAGTTTACACCCGGTCGGACCCTGTGTGAACTCGCAGTTCTTCTTGTTCATCACCACGTTTTCGCATTTGCTCTCGTCGAAGATTTTTCTCAGCCATGGCTTGTTGAGCTGCGTCTCGGTTCGCATGTAGAGACTCTTCTCAGGCTGTTTGCCGATTAGGTAGCCTAGACGTTCGCCTTCAGAGTGGTCGATGTTGACCCAGTCGTCTCCAACGATCCTGCCTTCCGGCAGTTCCATGAGCTTGAATGCTTGAGTTGTCTTGCCAGTGCCGGTCGGCGCTACTATGATGACTCCCTTGCCTCCGACATCGACGCAGGCGCCGTGTATCGAGTGCGTGTTCTTCGTCTGTTCAAGGATCGCGGCAGCCATTCCGAGGGCCCAGCTCTTGCACTGACCGTAGTATTCAGTGTTGAAGAACAGGGACTCATGGGTCTCGGGGCAGTAGAACGCCGAAGGTTCATGGCCTTCTACCCCTATCGCAGAAATGATTCGAGAATGAATAGGCGAAGCCTGTGGTGCCTCATGCCAGTTGAGGGTCCAGAAATCGTACTGGTGTTTGCTGTTGCCCTGGAACTCTATGTTGATCCCGTTCAGGTTCGCCCTTGAGCGGAGAGAATGTGAGGCTAATTTCCTCTCAGCCGCTTCCTTCAGGTGTTCGAACTTGTCCCTAGGTACGTTCTTGTCGCCTTTGACTCGTGTCGTTGAGGCAGTGACGTAATTATCTAGAGTCACTTCGTAGGGCTCCGAGAGGATAGTGCTGCTATCGCCTCGAATATGACCTTTGCACCCACGGCCGCTGTCTGCCCAGAGTCCAACTGGGGTGAGACTTCGACGAGATCGAAACCCACGGTGTTGCGGTTCATCGCGGCTTGAACAAGGGTCAGTAGCTCATCGGTCGTGATGCCGTCCGGTTCGGGATTCCCGACTCCGGGGGCATATGCTGGGTCAAGCACGTCAATGTCAACAGTTAGGTAGGTATGTGTGAAGCCTGAGAGGAATGTCCGGATTCTCTGTGCAGTCTTGTCAAGTGGATTCTTCCTGATGTCTTGTGGAGTGATGACTTGGAGGCCAGAATCCTGACAGTAGTCGAGCTCAGGTTTCGAGAAAGCTCGGATCCCCACTTCCATAACATGGCTCGGATCTATCCGCTCTGCGACTCGTCGCATGAAGGTAGCATGAGATATCCTCTCCCCGAGAAATTCATCTCTCAAATCAAGGTGTGCATCCAGATTCACAAGCCCAATGTCAGTTGGGAGGGCGTCGATGGCGGCCTTTGTTACTGTATGTTCGCCGCCTGCCATGATAGGAATCTTGCCAGCTGCGGCTAGTTCTTTCCACACGGCAGTAATTCTCCTGAGGGTTTCTTTGAGATCTTCCACCGTGTCTATGTCTCCCGCGTCGTAGATGGGGATTTTCTCTAGGTCCAGGTTGGATCTTATGCTGTAGAGTTCAAGGTTAGCTGATACGTCTCGGAGGGCAGATGGGGCAAATCGTGATCCTGGTTTGTAAGTACTAGTCCGGTCGAAGGGGACGCCGAAGAAGACAAAACGGGACTTTTCTAGGGGGGACGATATTCCTGTGAATGCTGGTCGACCTGATAGGTAGAGTTGAGAGTGACTCAAAGTCGCTACGAGTTCGCAGTAGTACCGAATGTAAGGCTTATTTTGGGAGGCTACGAGGCTTGCGC
>MNHO01000040.1 GCA_001919285.1 archaeon 13_1_40CM_2_52_13 | reverse complement strand
TTGTTTTTCAACTAATCATGGATTGGGAAGTTTAGAATAAGCGGTCGCACGCACATTTCCCATCATGTCTAAGGCTTGGGGCTTCATCAAAATCACTGAATAAAATGTTAGGGTTTATATCGCTCAGACAGCGTCGTGTATCTTGGTACTCAGGCATGAGAAGTGGAAATTTGGATCTAGACGTTAGGACGGTGACGCTGCGGAGTATCTATCCGGATGGGGCAGCGTTCAGCGTTATGTCTTCCAGCCTAGTGCTGGGAGACCGGGAAAACTGACTCACAGGACTGTTCCTGAACTTCAGCTCTACGGCAGAGAGCTGGAAGAATACGAGTCGGTGAAAGCGTGGAAGAGCAGCCTACAACCGGCCAGCATAGAATCCTGGCGACACCAGAAAACTGACCTTCGAAACTACTGTCTCTGGCGCGAGAAAGACCCTGACACGATACTGGCCGAGAGGAAGGCTAACAGGGCAAAGGATGCTGAGGCTAGGCTTGAAGAAATTGGGCTACAGAAGTATCGAGAGAGCATACTGAAACGGGGGTTAGCGGAGGGATCTGCGCAGAAAGCCTTCGTTACTATTTTCAGCTTCTTCAAGCACAATTATCAGCGGCTTGTCTTCGCCCGTTTTCCAGCTCTCACCCTCGACCAGTTCAAGGGTGCGAAACGGCTCAAGAAGGAGGAGGTTCAGCGGCTCTACGAGTTCTGTGGCAATCACCGTGACAAGCTGATAGTCCTGGGCGGTGCTGAGTCTGGGCTTAGACTCCGAGCACTCGAACACTTCCGGCTGGGCTGTTTTGTCGCCCGTGAGGACGGTTCCAGAGAGGGGGTTTGTTGCGAGTCCATAGAGGACTTGAAGGAAGTTATGATACCATGCAGAGTACAGCTTCCGAAGAGGTTCTACACCAGTCAGCGGAAACGGGAAGGCATCACCTTCGTCTGTAAGGACTTCATCAAGCTACTGATCGAATATCTTGAGATTCGAAAGAAGGCTGGCGAGCCCATAGACGCCAAGACCCCAATATTTCCAACTTACAAGGCGAGAATGAGGGTTCTATCGACCGGAACAATCGTCACGCGTCAAAGGGACACTTGGGCCAGTCCTAGAAGCAGAGTCGCGGCAAGCGTCACGATGGGATCAAACAATGTTCAGTTGATGGATTCCGAGGTTTTGGAGATAGAGCCTGCTCCACTGGTCAATGAGGGTATAGAAGGGGTGTTCAGAAGACTCAGGAAGAAAGCCAATATTGATTTTGACCCTGAGACAGAGAGAGCTGTCAGCCCTCATTCCTTACGCAAGTATCTGCATAGCACGCTCGACGCTTCCGGCGTCAACAGTGTCATGGTGAATGTGATAATCGGCCACAGCAACCAGATCGCTGACCATTACAGTGGTAGAAGAAACCTGGACTTGGAAGAGATCCGGCATGCTTACGAGTCCGCTATGCACAGGATTGCGGTTACGGAAGAGAGCAATGGCCCCCGAGTCATGAAGCTAGAGCGGAGAGTCATAGAGGTCGAAGCCTATTCGAAACAGTTGGAAGAGAAGCTAAGAGAGGAAAGAGCTGGCAACAACGAGCGACTGGCTAGCCTAGAGCGGCAAATGGTGGAGATTCTCAGAAAGCAAGGGTCTTAGACTGTCACTCCTTCGGAACGGTTGTTACCATGAAACCCTTCTCTTTCAAAATCTTTTCCAATCTTCTCCACCTGATCCATTTTGGTCCAATTTTCGCTCTAAAGAGCAGAAAGACCAGCATCGAACTATAGACGACCGAAAGGCCCAGAATGGTTTGAGCAAATTTAATTAAATCAGCAATTTGGAATGTCAAGAGAACACCGAGGAATCCAGAATAAACAATTACGATAATCATCCAATCACGAACTGCTCTCATACAACTAATTATCTTAGAGTGAGCAGTGCTAATCTCCACAACATCGTCCAGGGAAATCTTGATTTTCTCCACGTGTGCCGAGAGCGAATCGACTTCGTCCCTGAATCGTGCGATCTCCGGGGTGATCGTCGTCTGTGACTTATCCTGGACCGGTAGTAGTGAAATCTCTTTTCGAATACGCTCTGCTTCAGCTTGAATATACGCGAGGCATTTTTGTTCGCCTGACTTTATGTCAGAGTCTGTTTCCTTAATTTTCTGGTTCATGAACAGGAACCAAAAACCGATTACGGCCGCAATTGCAACGATACCAGCAATGGCTACTCCCTCAGGCGTGTAGTCAGGTGATATTTGGAGCACGATTTCAGTGGCAAGCACGGTATGTTTGATGACAGAAGGAAAATAAAAAGGAACTAGCGAGATGATAGAAGTTCGGCTGAAATGCCGACCAAGAGGAATGCTAAGGCGGCTTCGAGGGGGCCAGCAACTGCCCAGAATAGAAGCCCAGCAAGTATAGCTGCTGATGCAGAGAGCAGTCCCCGGTTTCCGCTAAGGAACAGACGCCTTGACATAAGTAGAATCTTGGCTAGGAGGCATAATAAGAGTTGCCGGTACTCTCGATTGGCCAAAAGCCATGTTCGACAATGGTCAAATGGACACACGCGTGGTTTGTGACGAAAGGGAATTGCAAATACTGTTCAGAACAGTATCGGGATCGTGGCCTGGGTCCCTGAACTATTTCTTCGCAGCGAGAATCGCTACGGCTTCCGCCAAATCGTTCTGGACGGGTCGGAGCGCAACTAGGACCGGCGTTTGACCGTTGACTTCTAGAATGTACAAGGCTCTGCCACTAGATGTTCCTCTGGCTATGGCTAGAATTTCGGCGTCTGTTATCTCGCCGCGCTTGACCGGCGAGGCTTCTACCGTTTGCGATTCTGGTTCCACAGTTCTGGATGTGACCAAAGCTACTGTCGCTTCTCTGTTTGTGGCTTCGGCATTGTCTGCTTATCCAGGGCGGCAAGATCGGGAGCCCAAGGCGACGGTGCGGAAGACAATCGTTTCAAAAGGTCAACTCCATAATCCCTGTTGACAATCTCAGGCGGTGTTACTGTTGGAACAGGCGGTTCAGGCTCGACCTGCAACGGGTTCAGCGTGTAGATTGTCTGTCTGATGTTCAACGGCATCATTCTTTCGATTCTTTCGCTGCTCATTTGAAAAACCGTTTTTTCTGGCCGATCATGCCTGTGGAGACTTGTGGATGATAGTTTTCTAGGCCGACTCTCTTGTCCGCCTGATCTCTCAACCCTGATCCGCTAGGTGTCAATGCTCCGAAACTGACGCCTTTAGTTGTACTGTCGCCAACTGCTGGATACTCGAACCGGGGAGAGTCTTTCTTGCTTGTTCCTGCTCCAGGCATGGGACCCGAAAACGGCTCAGGCTCCTTGTACATTCTCGGATCCGTTGGGGTTGCAAACATTTTTCCTAACATGGGATTCTCGGGCGTGCTACCCACTGAACCCATAACGTCCCGTGGCCGGCTTGTGAAGCCTTTCCCATCAGCGTTCGGATCAACCTGTGTCGCTGTGGTTGGCGCTCCTGCCATTGGAGGATTGTACGGATTCGGCGAATGGTAGCTGTCAGATCCGAAAAGTATGCTCCTAGAGCTCCAGCCTCGTGTCTGCCGTGGCATGCTTCCTTCTAGCGGCGACTTGTCAGTCAACGTCTACGCTCTCTCAAACTGTTGATACTGAATGTCGAACCTAGCTGTTCTGTGCTGAACCGTTGACTCTCGCTACGGTTCTGTGGACGAAGCCGTGCTAACGCCTCATACCATAACTGTTGAGCCGCTGTCGGCTGATAGATGCTAGCCGAGTGCGAATTTGGAAACCGATCATCCAATGAGACGCCCTGAGGAGCCTGGAAGGGGCGTTGATCACTGTGTCCGTACTGATTCTCGGCCGGATCAGGATACTTCCTGTTCAGCTCCTCATCAGTGTAGACTCTGCGGGGAACACCCTGTGAAAAGTCGAACCATCGACGCCGCTCTTCAAGCTCGGCAATTCGCAATTTCTCTTGCGTTCGTCTTGCAGCTTCTCGCGCGTTAGCCGCAAAATACTCGCGCTCTCTGATCTCATGCTCTGCGAAAATTCTCTCTTCCTCTGACATTGGTATACCGAGCAACTACTCTACGTTTGTAGCGTAAAAATCTTCCTAACTGGACAGACTACCAGTTTCTGAGGCTTTCCACAGGACACGTGTTTTGGAGATGGGCGGAGAAACTGGAACCTGCAAGACTCCGAACAGGAGAAAGTTCGCCAATACTTTCGCCAGGACCCTCGCGCTAGTGTTGAACAGGGCTTGAGGAATCGAACGGTTGCGAAGCCTAGTCTTCAAGACGGCCAGCATATCGTTAACACTGTGATACTTGGCGAGATGGGCCTCGAGATCCGACGCGGACCCCAGACAGACAGGACAGACATCAAGGCTAGGACCCGGAAACTGGACCGTGACGGCCCGACGCGGAGACACCTCAACACTAGAACGGAGAAAAGAACCCTTCTGACGACCACCCATCCTAGCGGCGCCTCCTACTCTTACGATAAACCTGTTCAACAGTAGGCCCGGGAGGACCCCGCTTAAACAAACGCCCCCGACTCATATCCTCACAACTACGCCGTATTCCTAATAGAATTTTACAACCCAGAATTATTCACTGTAGGCCGGGGGAGTCACGCTCATTGTATCAGAGGTCATGCGGGTTTCGCACGATACCATGAGGGAACCTGTCAAGCTTTAGAGGTAAAGTTAGAGGATTACGGCAATACCACAGGGCTAGGCTACTCGAAGCGCACTAGCTTACAACTATCAAAGTTGTAACCACTACTGCTTACAACTCAATATGATCAGCCCACGGCCGCCCGGGGAGTCACGCTCATTTCCTATCAGAGCCATGTCATTTTCGCATGGCACGGCTGGATGTGTCGAGTTGTAAGCGTGCTCTTTCTAACGATAGAGATGGAAACCCTTACACTCTAACGAGGGATTGTATCCATACCATGATGATCAAACAGACTCGCCGCCTCTCTCGGAATAGACAGGGATCAGGCTAGCATGACAGAAAACTCGTGCTAGCACCAGTGTCACGCACTACTGCAACTGTAGAGTTGTAACCACTATCATTGACAATATGATTGATGAGACATAGGCTCGCTATGTGAATTGTTATCGCTTACCTTGTGGTCATGTTGTGGGTATGGGTAGGTTGACGAGAGACGAGCAGCAGGCTGTTGAAGACCGAGTGTTCGATTTTGTCCAGAACCGTATCGGAGCTCTCGCATTGGTTGATGCTAGGCTTGTGGCTGGCCAGTGCAGACTACATCAACAAAACGCTAAGACCATACTGTTGTCTCTGGCTCTAGAAGGGAGAATCCTTGCTGCCCACCTCAACGGGAAATGGGTGTTCTCCCCCAAACGATAAGCATGTCTTCGCCCGGCCGTGCTCGTGTCCGTGGTGTCTCTCTCTCACCCTTCTACGTCATGAGAGAGACAGAGACCACACGGGGACACACACCCGAGCGAACGAACATGACAATGATAGAGAGATCTGAGGTTAACGAGTGAGGCTCTGTCTCTCTGTCTGTCTCTAACTCTCTCTGTGGGTATTAGTGGTTTAAGCGAACTAGTCTGGAAGTTCGTCTTGTTTCTTTTTGTGCATTGCTTCAAATTCTTGAGAGGAAGGTATCCATGTTCCAGCTTGAATGTTGAACTGCAGGGTTCCATCTGGATCGATTTCGTCGAGGGTTCGGATGTGAGTGTTTTGTAGGAACCATGCCCAGGCTTTCAATAGACGGATGCGTTCGCTGAGTTCTAGTGTTGAGAGGTATACGCGTACTCCTTCTGTTGTAGGTTTCCAGTTTTGGGCTTCGAGAACTCCGTCGAGATAGTGGGCTGAGCTTGGGGCTGCTAGTCCCTTATGCCATAGTCGGTCTGTGGCTTGTCTGACGGTCGAAATGGCGATTTTGCTCTTGTCTGCTATTTGATACTGGGTTAGAAATCCGTTCTGGATCAGAGTTTTCAAGACTTCGTATTGTCGGCGAGGAAGAGTTGCTAGAGCATGCTTCTTTCTCTTGTTTACGCTCAATCTGTTCTACGGTTGATGCCCTAGCCTTCTAATGAAGTTTCTACAGAATCGTATAGAGAACAAAGATGGAGCTACAGTCGAAAATTACCAATGCTGGCGTGATCTATCTTCCGTCAGAGATCCGTCAGTCCTTTGGGCGACAGGTGAAGCTGTTGCCTGACTCTTGTGCGGCGATACTGTACGGTGCTGATACTCCGCTAGTGGACGTGGTTGACTCGGTCAAGGTCCTATTGCAAGATCTTGATCTGAGAATCCGCAGGTCGAAGAGGGATGAAGGAGTCGGAAAATGAATCTTGTGAGGGTCCGAGAAGAGGTTCGGACCCCCGTGACCTTTCCCGTTTTCAGCCGTTCCCACAGCCAAAGAAGAGGAGAGAGGTCTAACTGACTACTAGCCATCAACATCAACATCCTATTAGCGTTTCTCCCCCCAGTGATCAGTGGTGCCGAGAGACGTTTCTCGGCTTGGACGGCGATTTTCATCTTTGCGACGTACAACATGATCCAAGCTACTCGCCACACTACTGCCGACTACACGGTGTCGAGGGGGAATTTGCCGATTGACCGTCGAACCAATGGTACGATCAAAACCATTGAGGGACAGGTTGGAAATTCAGCGTAAGAAAGACCCGCCCGTGCCTGTCGATGCTGATAATACTGATGCGTACCACAAAATTACTGAGTGGGTCGTCGACTCTTTCGTCGAAGCGACTAAACGCCGCGATTATCCTGGTCCCAGCCTCGACCACTGGATGAGCTTCGACGACTTCTGGTATCTCTGGAATCAGCTTGTTGATGCATGGCTTCCAGAAGATGAAGGAGAGTTTCAAGGTGAAGCTGACTGATGACAGACTTCAAGAAATCACTGGGTGAAAACAGGAAGCGGCTCGAAAAGAACGACTCAATGCCTCACGACGTTATGGCAGACTTGTTGGACAGCTCCAACCAGAGCGGGGTCCGATGGAGATCCGCCAAGATCAATGCGATACTCTCGTGCAGGGAAGCAGGTCGAACAGATGAATGGATACTCGAAGCATTGCTACGAAGCGGGACGACTATCGCGAAGAGTAGGGAGCTGATGAAGACGGCTCTCAAGATCGAGGCACTCAACAAGACGACCGGCTACAACTACGAACCGCCAGCAGAGAAGGATTTCAGAGAATGACATGCGGCACTGGCCAGTCTCATACCAGAAAGGGCCAGTCAGACTGTTCGAGTGTGTGGACTGTCACTTCACAGCTACGAGTTGGCTCGACTATCGTAGACACTGGGCAGATTTGGGAATCTTGGCATGGGTATCAGTCGAGCCGATATCATCATTGTCACGCCGCCGAAAACGTGACCGAGGCCGTACCTCGACAAAACGCTTTGGAGGAACCACCAGAATGAGTCAGGAATTGGAAAGCGTCGAAGCCTTCGCTCGAAACGAGCTGGACAGGATTGCGCGCGAAAGGGACCAGAGACTCAGAGACTCGGGTAACATACCATACCTCAAACTGCCTAAGGGCACGACGAGACTGACCCTGCTAAAGGCAGTGCCAAAATTGTCCGAGTTCAAGGGCAAACCGAGACGTGAAGTATCGGTGAACTCGAATGGCAAGGACTACTTGTGGACGATGAGTCCCAACAGCGGACATTTCGAGTGGATCTGTGAGCACTTGCCAAAGGCGCCTGGTCAGATGGACGTAATCCGGATCGGCGAGGGCATGGATACCAAGTACGACATGACCTGGATCGGCTGAGTCTCAGAATGGCCATGATCCGATCCTCCCCTTTTCTTTCACCGAGTCACCTTCATATTTGCAGCCACTGCGGGTGCGAGATTGACAAGCGACTTTTTCCGCGACTGTGCGACGACTGCTATTATCATCAGAGAAAGGCGAAGCCTGGCAGAATACTGGCACGTCGGTCAATGGCTGAACCCAAGGATTCGCAGGATGCGATAGTTAGGCTACCAAGACTATGGCTCAGGTGGCCAGAATGGTGGATGCCACCATTCGCAGAAGATACGAGGTCTATGGGATGAGCGAGTTTCGCTGTCCCCGCTGCGGCCTCGAAAGGTCTCTGCCTGAGGATCCTGGCGAAGAGGTCAAGGCGCGTCTTGCCAATCTTGAACACATGCTGAGTCATATTCGAAAGAGGACTCCCAGGCGAAGACAAACCCGAACCGTCGCTTTAGAGGCGACGGCTGGTACTCAGGCTTGAGATGCCTGGGAGCCCCGGCTGAGCTATAGAACCTGCTAATAGGAAAGACTATGCCTCCAAAGCTCATGCGGACCCGGAAACCCTCACAGAACCGCTACACATTCATCAAGGACCCTATCCATGGATACGTCCGAATTAGCGAAGCCGAAAAGACGATAATTGACACTCGACCTGTGCAGAGACTTCGACGACTACGCCAGCTCGCCGGGTCGGAATTTGTCTATCCAGCAGCAAACCATACTCGATTTGAACATGTTGTCGGAGCTATGCACCTGGCAGGTGTTCTCGCAGAAGTCCTGCCCGCGCACCTCGACATTCACACACAAGAACAGATGCGTCTAGCCGCTCTACTGCACGACATCGGACACGGCCCATTCTCACACGTGTTTGAGCCTCTCATGGTTCGCTATCTGAAGAAGAACCATGAAGACTTCGTTCCCTGGCTTGTGAACGAGACAGAAATCGAGTCAAAGCTCGAGGATGCCGGTTTTGACCCTCGCAAGCTTGGGCTCCTGGCCGTAGGCAGGCTTAGAGATGGAAAGAGACCCTATCTCGACCAGATCATCAGCAGTAGCGTCGACGTTGACAAGATGGACTTTCTAGTCCGAGATTCGTTCCATACGGGAGCCGGGTATGGTTCCGTGGACGTTCACAGGCTCCTCTACACCATGGACGTGATCAATGGAAACCTGTCCGTTGATGGGAGAGCTGTCGCGACCCTCGAGAGCTTCCTATTAGCCAGACTCGAATCCTTCAGAACCATCTACTTCCACAGAGCCTCAAGAGCAGTCCAGATCATGATTGTCCAAGCCCTAGAAGCGGCAAAGGACGAACTCAACCTACTCTCCTTCGACGAACCTGAAGACTATTTGCGACTTGACGATTACAAGGTCTGGACAGATCTGAAGGAGTGCAACCAGTCCAGGAGAATAATGGAGGATCTGGAGGCGAGAAGATTACTAAAGTGTTCGTATGAGAAAACTCTTTTCACTCAAGAAGAACTCGTTTCAAACGTCATAACGGAAGAGAGCGCGCGGGACAAAATCCGAGACGAGATTGCCAAGAAAGCACGAGTCAGGGTCGAAGATGTAATGATTGACGTGCCAACCCTTCCCTCAGTGCCTTACCACAATGCGGTGGAGATACAGCCTCTCGATATACCAGTCTTCGGACGTGGACCGACTGGTAAGAAAGAGATCGTACAGCTCTCGGAGATCTCGAGAATAATCGGCGTGCTCAGGACCTTCATGAATCTCGTCCGGGTCTACACCAAGGAACAGTACCGCTCCAGAGTTGAAGCCGCATCTAGACAGATTCTCGGAGAGACGCCGTCTTCAGTCAAGGTTTCCCTCTAATCACGACCGCTGTGGCGTTCTGTCACTAGGTCAGAATTCTAGAAGTTACATCAGCACTTTATTTCAACCCCAGAAAAGATACTGATATCCGAAGAAACCGTGGTGCCTACTCTGCCCAAATTCATGCAAACACTCGACGATACAATATACCGAGAACTAGAGAAGATCGCCAAGCGCAGAGGGATCTCCATCCAAGAATTGATCAGAGCCGTAATTGTTCCAGAGTGGGTCACCGGCCATAATGGTACAGAGGCCAAAGAATCTCCCGCAACTAGGCTGAACAGTTGGCGCTAGTCTCCACCATTTCTAGAACATTGGGTCGCAACTAGAGGCCACGCGACCGCCAACTTGTGATCGAGTCCTCATCCTATTAAAGAATCTTGGACGAATCGTTGCAGTCTGTTCTGTTACATTGGAATTACCATTGACGATCAGCCACTGATCATTTTGATGATGGTCAATGTCTGGAAGGAAGCCGAGAATCTCACCCAAGGTAGCAACAATCCTCTCTATAATCAGACTGACAGTGACAACACGATGAACACTGAGAGGTTCGACGACGCAATGGCTGCGGTCACATTCACAGCCATGGCAATCACAATAGCCCTCGGTTTTTTGTTCCATCTCTAAGAATTCTAGGCCGCGACTCCGATCACGGACTTCTAACCTTGTCCAGAAGCCCTGAGTAGACTCTGAGGGCTTCTCCCTCGGAGAGGGTTGTGTTGAGGGAGATGAGGCTCATCTTCTTGAAAATCGCGGCTGACCTCTCCGCGAGCGCTCGGGCTGCGATGAGATATTTCCCCCCAAGGAGGACAGATGATGTGCCTACAACACCCTCGGTCAGGCCAGCTGTCGACACTGCGAGTGTTCCGATTTTCATTGTGCCCTCGTAACAGAAGGCGAGGACCGCGTTGTCCATTTGGAGCAGGTTTACTTTGTGGACTCTGCCTTCTCTTTCTAAGCTAGCTTCCTGCAAGGCTAGATCCTAATGGAAATATTGTGCTTAGGTGATGTAGCGGTCTTTTCCTTCTTCGGTCTTCTCCTCTCCCTCTTTGACCTCTTCGAGTTCGGTTCGACGGAACTTTTCCATCTTCTTCCTCATATCCTCAATTTCCGTATCCAAGTCCTTCAGCTCGACCGGCATTCCGACCAGTCCTGTTAGCATCTGAATCACTGCCCGAGCCGCCTCCAGATCAGGATACACTCCTGTTGTAGCTCCCAAGAGACCTGCGCACTGTAGCCCTCTCTGCCGACCGATTCCCAAGATTACTCCCGCAGCTCCCGTGACTGCTCCTCCCTTTGCGAGCTTGGCGCCCATCTTCTTCAACCTCTCTCCGACTACCGAATCGCCGACAACTGCGTATACGGCTCCCACATCGTTCCCAGACCTCGTTCCGTATCCTCCCATGGTGAGAACCATCTTGGAATTGAATCGTTGGGCAAAGTCCAACACTGTGCTCGCGACCTCATATTGACCCGTCACGCTCGGCTGTGCGTCCCCGGTTAGGAATATCGCGTTAGGCTCCTTCTCCCCAAATGAATAGAACTCGTACTTGGGAAGTGAATACGTCCCATCTTCCGAAATGTTGATTCCTAAATTCCCGTCTGGAAAGAGAAGATAGCTAGAATACAGTTCCGCGAATTTTTTCGGCTTCAGCTTCTCGATAAAATAGTCCACCGCGACCTTTCCAACGTAGCCCAGCCCCGGCAGGCCCTGGATCAGGACCGGCTCCTTCAATTCTGCCTTTGAGAGTTCATGAATTCTAGTATCATTGATCATTACAATAGGCCAGATCGAGGAGTCTCTAGCGATTCTCGGGTAGAGTTGTTTAAATAGTTTGATCATCACGCCACTCGCAACCGAATAGAGAGTTTGCAAGATGAGTTGCGCACCATTCGTCTCTTCCCCGCATGACGTTGTCCGCAAAATGCTTGAGGTAGCCAAGGCTACAAAGGACGATGTGGTCGTAGATCTCGGATGCGGCGATGGTCGAATTCTAGCGACCGCGGTGAAAGACTTCGGAGTCAAGGCAGCGTTTGGTTACGAGATAAGAGAAGACCTGTTCAAAACCGCCTCTGGCGAGGTTGAGAAGCTCAACCTAACGAACAAGGTCCACGTATACAACCGCGACCTCTTTCAAGCCGACCTCAAAGAAGCCACTCTAATCACTCTCTACCTCACAACTTATGCGAACGAGCGGTTGAAACCGAAGCTGAGAGCTGAGGCGAAGCCCGGTTCGCGAATAGTTAGTCACGACTTCATGATCAACGGATGGAAACCATCGAGAAAAGAGAACTACAACGAACATACAATCTACGTGTACTCGATCCCTGAATCCTACTCAATGTAGAGTACCGTAGCCCACCTCATCGTATTTTGACGATAGAGCAATATTTCCGACCTCGAGAATAGTCGGTTTCTCAATCGTCTTCGTCTCAACGACAACTTTCCCACCATCGACGTGATTGATCCTCCCAATTGAGAGGAGTTCCTCGTTCTGATCTAACAGTCCCGCGACAAGCCCTCTGAAGCGTCGATTCTCAGGAAGAACCGTCTGTTCTAATTGATCAAACATTCTCACTCTCGCCTCTAGACTGATTCCTAACTTGTGGGACCCTTGAAGGAATCGACGATACCCTGCTTCCCGAACCTTCTTTCTTTCCTCCTTGGATCGAACCCTCGCAAACGTAGAACTTGGCAGTTTCAACGAGGCGAATTTTACCCTCTCAAGAAGAGGATCAATGACCTCGTCTGTTCGACTCAGCCCGATGACTAGGTCTGGTTGAATCTCTTCAATCAGAAGTTGCTTGTGACGCAAGGCGTTGAACTCTGCGAGCCATCCGTCCGTGTTCACCAGTACGATGTCCGCCGACCTCGTCATTTGCTTCTTCAAACGTGTGGCCAGCGTGACAACTTTGTCGGGAACGAAGGATGGGCTAGTATCGCCTACGAAGAACGAAATTTCAGCTGCTGCTTTGTGAAGGCCAATAATCGGCGCCTGTACAACAGACGAACTTATGGTTGTTGGAGGCCCAATGTCAGCCTGACCTACGTCAGCGTCAACTACTCCAACTTTCCCCGGGTCCTCTAGACATTTGTTGGCGAGGAATGTGCAGAGACTGGACTTGCCAGAATCCACCTCTCCGATGATGATGCAGACCCCTCGCTGCCGTTGGAGAACTTGCGCTGCCTCGTTCCAGGCCGTCGGCACAGTTGACTCTCGAACCACAGACCATGAACTTCCAGAACTACGTCTGATTTCCAGAACGGTATTGTCCGCACCGTAGATGGGTTCTTGTCGCCATTCCTCTATTATGGTCCAATCGTCGGATTGGATTCGAGCGCCCAAGCATTGGGCGTCTCCTCTCTTCGCTCTAATCCACGCCGGTCCTTTCAGAAGTAGTGTGTGACCTTGTTCTAGGTCGAATGTGACCGGTTTAGTCATCTAGAATCAGAGCTGGCTAAGCTTCTTACCTCGCAAGGAAATATTGCGAATTCAAGGTTGGAGTCTCTCAGCACGGGGGTTCGGGGACTTGATATGTTGCTGGGAGGCGGTTTTCCGCTTCGACAGATAAGCCTCCTGTATGGCGAAGCATCGACGGGCAAGACCATACTTTCTATGCAGTGTGCTCTGGAAATGGCCCGGAAGGATTTCCGGGTCTTCTACGTAGATGCTGACAATTCGTTCTCCGCCCACAGGCTGGAACGTCTCATTGGAGGGCCAGAGCAGGCCGAAAAGATTGTGCTGTTTCAACCTGAGGATTTCAAAGACCAAGTTGGAATCATCGAGAATCTAGAAAACGTGCTTACAAAGACTCCGGCTTTGATTGTGGTCGATTCGATCACCGGACTATACCGGGTGGACAACGGAGGGTCAGAGAAGATCTTTGCTCGCAATCGAGAACTCAATCGCCAGCTAGCCCACCTGAACAGCCTCGCAGCCCGATTCAAATTGTGGATTCTGCTGACCGGACAGGTCCACAGCACGCCGTCCGGAGGAGAATGGATTGTGGAGCCGGTGGCGACTCGAACCCTGAAACACTGGTCTGATCTAATTCTAAGACTGAGACAGACCCCGAAGACGAACGTGAGGGATTGCATCTTAGAGAAGAAGAACGGAGTCGAAGTTTCGGCCTCCCATTCTCTTTTCAGGATCGGCGAAGATGGTATTGGAGACGTCTAGGGCTTGAATTATTAACCATAGCCGCCTGGCTACGGCGGTTCGGAAAGATGACGGGACTCATTACTTCGGCTCTGCTGTTCATTGGTCCCGCCTACTTCGCTAACGCTGCGCCTCTCGTACTTGGGGGAGGTGCGCCGCTTGATGGTGGCAGAAGCCTCGCCGATGGCCGGCCAATCTTTGGATCTCACAAGACAGTCCGAGGAGTAATCGCAGGAATTGTCGTGGGGACTCTTATTGGACTCGCCGAGTCCCTCGTGGACTCCCGGCTCGCGATAGCGGGATTCATGATTGCGCTCGGAGCAGTTCTAGGAGATCTCCTAGGTGCTCTCGTGAAACGCAGGCTCAACGTAGAACCTGGAAAGGCGTTTCCGGTACTGGACCAGCTCGATTTCATTCTTGGGAGCGTTGTGCTCGGATATCCGTTCTTCCAAGTCGGACTCACCTCAATCCTACTAGTTGTTGTCGTGACGCCTCCGATACACCTAGCTACAAACTACGGCGCATATCGCCTAGGAATCAAGAAAACACGATGGTAACGAGTTCTTGATGCGTGAGAGTGGATCCTAGAACCCACGTTCGAGTCTTCGCGAGCTAGCTGTCTCGGAGAAGATTGGACCAAAGTACCCACAATGTTCACAGTGGTACAACGTCCTGCTTCTACCCGCCGCAGTTCCCCCCATCCATGGAGTTGTCTTTTCTGACCCACAGCTCGGGCATCTTCTACTCATACACCTCACCTCAGCACTGAGAAGCGATAGATTGACCATACCGGTTCTCCTAGGAATTTGCTTATGTTCTCCGGACTGTTCGGATCGCAGGACCCGCCCTGTTCGACGATTCAAGGCCACTACTGCTGAAGCTTCGAGAGAACGCGTTTCTCGTAATGCCTGCGGGCTACGGGGTCGTTCTCATCCTCTGGTACGCATACTACGGATTCTATTCTCATTTTCACTCGGGGTGGTCTTCCTTGCTCTACTACCACTGACATTGCTCCTAGGCAGGAGCGCACAATTTGTCAAAGAGCTAACCCCGTTCATCGTACTCCTCATGTCGTACGAGGCCCTACAAGGCGTGGCCGGGTCCCTGACCCTCGCTCCTGTAATTCATCATGCTGGCTCCGGGACCTCCTATGGCATCATCGAGGCTGTTCAGTCCGCATTCTTATCCCCTGACCTTACGGATGTCATGAGCCTATTCTACGGTCTCCATTTTCCCCTCGTGATTGGCTCAGCAATCCTACTCTGGTACTCAAATCGGGTACTCTACAAGAAATACCTCTATTCACTCGTGGCCTGTTCCTACGTTCCACTAGTCTTCTACACCTTAGCTCCCTCAGCCCCGCCATGGTGCAATGGTGTCGCCTCCAACCTACTTGCAACTACGAGTGCTCAGATCGGCTCGTCCAGCCTCTTCTCAGAACTAGCGAGGATTGGAAGCCTTATTGAATCCGACAAGCTTGCCGCTTTCCCCAGCCTTCACGCTGCCTATGTCGTTCTCTTCAGCTACTTTACGATCAGATTGAAGAGAACATATGCCCTTGTCAGCGTTCCGATAACCGTCGGGGTGCTTTTCTCAACAATCTATCTAGGCCAACACTACATCACTGACCTGGTTGCGGGAGTATTGGTAGCCGCGGCGTGCGTGCTAGTAGTCACTCGGCTGGACAGAAAAGGAAAGACCCCGCCGTTGACCCTTCCTACCGGAAAGCTCTAAAGCCAACCCAGCCGAAATCGCCGACGTGAATTCTACAAAGAGCCTTGGGGAAGAACTGTCAAGAGTTTGTCTTGAGACCGCAACTCGAGAGAACGCTACCTATGCAGATTTCAGACTTGTCAATACAATCTCTGAAGTCGTCGGCATAATCAACGAGAATCCCGCAAGTGAAGAATTGAACGACCTTGGCGCTGGAATGAGGGTCCTCTACAAAGATTCAGGCTGGGGCTTCGCTGACACGGACGAAGTCAACCCGGAAAATATCCGGGATACGACCGGTAAGGCACTAGCATTGGCTCGCGGTGCAACAAAGATCGGATCCAAAGTATCCTTCGTCAAGGAACCGGTTCATGTGGAGGATTGGGTTTCGCCGAAGAAGAAGGACCCGCTCGAAGTGTCTACAGATACGAAGTACGGCCTTCTCCAAGATGCAACAGGGAGAATGAAAGAAGAGGGCATTGTAGCGAGAAGAGGCCAGATTTTTTCGACAAGGATCGAGAAATACTTCGCGAACTCTGAAGGCTCCAAGATCTTTCAAGACCTGACACAGACAGGCGCGTCACTGATCGTAGCGGCAAAGGGGCCCTCAGGCATCCAGAGAAGATCCATACAGCAGTATGTGCTGGGCGGTTACGAACTCCTCGACGAGCTAGACCTTCCCGGTCAAGCTCCAACGCTGACAAAAGAGGCACTAGCGCTGACGCAGGCAGAAGGATGCCCAGAAGGCAAGTCGGACGTAATCCTCAGCGCAGACCAAGTCGGACTACAAGTGCACGAGTCCTGCGGTCACCCCATCGAGCTCGACAGAGTATTGGGATACGAGGCAAACTTTGCAGGTAGAAGCTTCTTGACACCTGATCAGCTTGGAAAATTGCAATACGGCAGCAAACACGTGAACATCGTAATGGATGCTACCTTAACACACGGACACGGGCTTGGCACGTTCGCCTATGATGATGAAGGCGTCCAGGCTCAAAGAAAATACGCCGTGAAGAACGGGAAATTTGTCGGCTACCTAATGTCGCGCGGGACAGCGTCCCATGTTGGAGAGAATAGGAGTAACGGTTGCATGAGGGCAGACACATACAAGCTCCCGATCATTCGCATGACCAACGTGAGCTTGGAACCCGGAGACTGGGACTATAACGAGCTGATAGAGGATACCCGAGATGGGATACTAATGGATACAAACTATGGTTGGAGCATCGACCAGAAACGTTACAACTTCCAGTTCAACTGTGAGAAAGGATACCGGATCAAGAACGGTAGCTTAGGAGAAATGATCCGGGGTCCCGGCTACTCAGGAATCACCCCCGAGTTCTGGAATGCCTGCGATGCAGTTGGCAACCAGAAGAGCTGGGTCCTCTGGGGAACCCCGAACTGTGGAAAGGGTCAGCCACAGCAAGTCATGGGCACAGGCCACGGGGCTGCGCCTTCAAGGTTCAGGAACATCCGTACATTTGGAGCGTCCTAACCATGTCGCAGAGCAGCACGCAGAAGCAGATTCCACTCACAGAGCGAGGGCATCGGGTCTTCGACGTTGTACGGAAGTTCGGTAAAGGAGCCCAGGAAATCGAGGCGACCCTGACATCCACGACGGGCGAGTTCCTTCGTTTTGGAAATAATGAACTTGGACAATCCCAGTTCACAAAAGGCAGAACGCTCTCAGTAAGGCTAGCCTCCGAGAAGAAGCAAGCACGAACAACTACAGGAAGGCTCGAGGAGAGCTTCATTCAGAAGGCAGTGGAAAAAGCCGTTGCCCAACTGAAAACTGCTCCTGAAGACCCGGACTATCTGCCGATGCTAGGACACCAGAAATATCGCACCATCAACAGATACCACGAACGAACCGTGCAAGAGTCAGCCGAAACCAAGGCAGGTCATGTGGGTTATGCAATTGAACTCGCACGGAAGAACAACCTTCTCGCATCCGGAATTTTGGGAACGAGTGTTGATGAGGTTTTCATGATCAACACCGCCGGACTCGAAGCGGATTACAAGGGAACCGGCGGCTACTTCTCGCTCACCATGGACGCGGACAATGGAAACCAGACAGGATATGCAAATTCCACGTTTGCTGATATCTCAGAGCTCGACGCTAAGCAAGTTTCGGAGACAACACTAGAACGAGCAAGGCTGAACAAGGCCCAGTCAGAGATTACGCCAGGAAAGTTTGACGTTGTAATCGATCCTAATGCCTGGAGTGAAATGCTGTTCTTCTTCATAGTCTCAGCCAGCACTGGATTCTCTCCTGACTTCGGAGTGAGACAGTACCGCGAGGGAAGAAGCTACTTGTCCGGTCGTATGGATGAGAAGATACTCGGTGACAATGTGACGCTCGTGGATGATGTGTACCATCCGCTCCAGACGGGTCCAGCGTTCGACGGAGAAGGCTATCCGAAAAGCAACCTGACTCTGGTCGAGAATGGATTGCTCAAGGGACTGGCTTCAAGCCGGATATCGGCTCACAGGTACGACGGCGTCAATCCCACAGGGCACGAACTACCACTGCCCAATCCACTAGGCGAGGCCCCAACGAATCTCGTCATTCAAGGAAAGGGAGGGACCAAGACGACCGACGAACTTGTCGGTGAATTGGACAAGGGACTGTTGCTCACGAGACTCTGGTACATTCGAGAAGTAGAGCCGCGAACAAAAACTCTGACCGGTATGACCCGGGACGGAACCTTCCTCGTGGAGAATGGTAAGATCAAGAGACCAGTGAAGAATCTGAGGTTCAACCAGAGCCTTCTAGAACTCTTCAATAATATTGACGGATTCACCGAGCCAGTTAGGAACACGTCGTTCACTGGGACGACGATGCTACAACCAGGAATATTGGCTAGAGACTTCAACTTCACTAGTGTGTCGCCATTCTAAGCCGGCGACGCTCTGGAGTTTTCAGGAACTTCTGGAGACAGACCTACGAAAATCTCCGAAGAAAGACGTGGGAAAGATGACGCGAACGGTTTCGCGTCACCTATACGTTTTGGTAGGCTTGGTTGTGCTGTTGTAGGTCCCGCGTCATCTGGTCGAACTGCTCCTTTGTGATCTCTCCCCTGGCGTATCGTTCCCTGAGGATGTAGTAGGCTTGGTCGCCGTATCGCCAGTATCGACGTGGACCATATCCTCGCCAAGGCCAAAAAGCCCATCTGATGAACCAGAAGACTGCGAATATCCAGAAGAAGCCAAAGAATCCAAATGGGAAGAACCCGAAGCCGTAGGGATAGTAGCCTATTGGTCGGAAGAAGATCCAGCTAATCGTGGCGATGGTGGTGACTACTGCTATGAGAGCTAGAATTCCCCAGAGGAGGAAGCGTCCTGGATATCTCCATTGATGTTGACTCGTCTCGTTTCACCTCCTCTCTGATCGTCTCGGTTTTAAGCGATATCGGATATACGATATCGGAAGTTCTGATTTAAACCTTGCCAATTTAGAGTCGCGAAGTGAATCTAGATCGCCTTGAAGCCCCGGTTCAGGTCCTGAACCAAGTCCTCTACGTCCTCTATCCCCACGCTGACACGGATGAGGTCGTCAGAGATTCCGAGCTTAGTTCGTCTCTCTCTTGGAACGCTGGCGTGCGTCATGCTCGCTGGATGCTCGATAAGGCTCTCGACACCACCTAAACTCTCGGCCACAGTGAATATGCGGAGGCTGTTGAGGAGTTTCTTGCACTGGTTGAAGCTGCCTTTCAATTGGAAGCTGAGCATTCCCCCGTTGCCTCTCATCTGGCGCTTGATGATGCCTCGTTGTGGGTGATCGGGGAGTCCGGGATAGTTTACCTTCTCGACCTTAGGCTGCTTAGAAAGAAATTCGCTGATCGTCCTCGCGTTTTCGTTATGCCGCTCCATTCGTACAGCCAGAGTCTTGATGCCGCGAAGGACTAGGTAGCAGTCTAAGGGTCCTGGTATGGCTCCGACAGCGTTTTGTAGATACTTGAGGCGGCTTTCAACATCTTCATCCTTTGTGATTGTGGCGCCTCCAATGAGGTCGCTGTGACCGCCAAGGTATTTCGTAGTGCTATGAACGACAATGTCGGCCCCGTGTGCTAGCGGGTTCTGAAGATACGGGCTCATGAAAGTGTTGTCTGCGACAAGAAGGGCATGAGCTTTCTTGCTAATCTTACTGATCTGTCGAATATCCACAATACGCATGAGTGGATTGGTCGGTGTCTCTATCCAGATTAGTCGTGTGTTTTTCCTGACTGCTCTCTCGACATTCTCCGGGTTTTCCGGGTTGACATAGGTGAATTGCAGGCCATAGTTCCGGAGTACTTGTTCGAACAACCGGTAGGTTCCGCCGTAGATGTCGTCTCCTGCGACGACGTGATCGCCCTTTTTCAAGGACAAGAGGATTGTAGTTGTAGCAGCCATACCGCTGCTAAACGCCAAGCCGTATCGTCCCTCCTCTAGGCTGGCTAGGCATTCTTCGAGAGCGGTTCGGGTTGGATTCGCCGTTCTACTGTAGACGTATTTCCCCTCTTTGCCCGGCTCGGGTTGCTGATACGTGCTTGTGAGATAAACGGGAACGGTGACGCTGCCAGTGGCAGGATCGGGGTCTTGGCCAGCGTGTATTGCCCTCGTCGAGAAACGCATGGAACAGTGCAGACGGGTTTGAGATTTTAACCCTAGGTTGAGGAGTAGGGGGAAGATCAGAACAAGATTTTGCCGGGTTTTCCAGGGTTGGACTATCGCACCCAGCTGCTGGATGGCCGCAAGATAGATAGGTCGACTTCTCGAACGACCCTCGCCCTTGTCAATCGACGAGTCTTCGCTTGATTCCTTCAAGAAATTGGTGACGATCTACAACAGAATTCTTACGGAAGAGGTTCGTGATCATGCTTTGTATGCGAGGATTCTTGTGGCGACCGGGTTGGGCCTGGTTGTGTTTGGATTCGTTGTCGCGCAGTACTATTTCCCGTTAGGCTTGCTGTTGATCATAGTCGGGATTCTTCGAACAATCAACAGCGTCTACGACTTCCAGCGAGGAGACTCGCTCAAGAAGAAAATGCGCCTAGTCAAACGAGAGTTTGCGGAAATATTACTCCAACCGTAACCAAACACAGTTGCTCTGACTTTGCCTTGTGGCCAAAACCTCCCCGTGAAGATATTTTTTCGCGGCTTCGACAAAAGCTCGGTCCGACGCCCGAGGTGACCACCGACGAGTCTGGCCTAAAACCTCATCATCCTTACGTCCCACTGGCACTGTGAGATGCAGAGACTCTACTACATCTTCATCTCCAAGGCTTCTAGAACCTCTGTTTCGAGCCTTCTGAGCATCCTTACTCCGATCTATCTCGCTAGATTGGGATACTCAGCCGTGTATGTGGGCGTGGGGCTTACCGCGATCCTTGCGGGCAACGCCTTCTTCAACATCCTATTGACATGGTACGGAGACTATCTGGGACGCAAAAGGTCCCTACTGCTCTTCAGTCTTCTCGTAGTCGTCTCCGGGGTCCTGCTCTCATCGACTATCTTCTTGCCCTTGATTCTGTTAGGTCTTTTTCTGGGCAATATCAGCACGACTGGGACTGAGGCTGGGCCCTTCCAGTCCATTGAGACGGGTGTACTACCCATCCTCGATGCAGAAGGGAAGAGGAACCGGGCCTTTGGGGTCTACAATTTCATAGGATATGGAGCATCATCATTTGGAGCGTTCGCCGCATCTGCTCCCGATTATTTCCAAGACAGTCTCCTAGCGTCTCGACTACTCTATCTCGTGTACGGGCTTGTGGGAATCCTGCTACTAGTCATCTATAGTAGAATAGGGAACATTGAGTCTCAAGAAACTGGACCAAGAAAGATCGGCCTCGGCAACGTTCGTCCCGAGGCGAGGCGAGACATCACAAAGCTATCTTTCTTCTACTCTATCGACGCGTTTGGTGGAAGCCTCGTGTCCCAGTTCGTCCTGTCATACTGGTTCAACCAAGTTTACAAAGTATCGCTGTCGAGCCTCGGAGAGATCTTTCTCGCGGTCAATGTGGTCACAGCTTTCTCGACTTTGGTGGCCCCGATCCTAGCTGAGAAACTGGGGAATCTTAGAACCATGGTATCAACCCACTTGTTGTCCAATGTCTTTCTCATAATGGTCCCGCTAGCAGGTTCATTCTTGGCCGCTATCGCGTTCCTGTTTCTTAGACAGAGCATCTCGCAGATGGATGTGCCAACAAGACAAGCCTTCATGGCGCAACTGTTCACGGACGAGGAGAGGGTCCCAGCGAACGCCGTAACAAATACGTCCCGGAGCCTGAGCGGCACGTTCGGTGGACCACTCACTGCTGTAATGTTCATGGTTGGTGCTTCGTCACTGCCTATTCTGACAGGAGGCTTCTCAAAGATCCTCTATGACGTGCTGGTCTACCGTTCGTACAGAAAGAAGGGATTTTGAGAACGAGAGGAGGCTATTTCTGTCCGAGAGTTAGAGATTTTTTCCTGAGATCTGTGACAGAATGTAGTCAGCCGCCATTGCGTCAAGGACTGCTAGTCCTCCAGACTTGAACAGAGTAACATCGTTAAGGCCACGCGAAACTGAACGCTTCTTGGCGAGTAGTTCTCCTAGTTCGGCTCGAATGTGGGTGCCTTCAATTGCTTTCTCTCGAATCGGAACGATAATGTCTCCGTAGGTCGAGATCGCCTGTTCTCGCGAATCTACAACTAGAATAGACCTCTTGACTAATGCTGTGTCGACCTCCCTCGCGTCGGGTTCTGCAGCTCCTATGAGGTTCAGATGGGAGCCGTTCTTGACCAGTTCTCCCTTGAATAGCGGAGTGCGAGATGTGGTCGCAGTTACGAGCAGATTAGACTCTTTCACGACTTCCTCAGGAGAATTGGCTGGCAAGGCCTCTACTTCACGGTCTCGCGAAATCTCTCGAGCAAAAGCTTCCCGCCTGCTCTTATCCCTTGAATAGACGACTACTCGGGATATGTCTCTCACAAGTTGAATTGCAGGGACATGAGCCTCCGCTTGACGACCCGTGCCCAACACCCCTAAGCATTCCACATCTCTCCGTGCCAGAACATCTGTCGCCACTGCAGAACTCGCAGCAGTCCGAATAGCAGTCAAGCTCTCGCCCTGGATTTCAGCCTGCAAGACTCCGCTCTGAGAATCGTACACCAGGACATCAGACATCACAGTAGGAAGAGAGACAGCCGAGTTCTTGGCATTCAGGCGGGCAATCTTTACGGAGACCGTTCTTTGTCCAAAGACATATGCTGGCATAAAGAACATAGAAGCTCCCCCTGGAACCTTCAGCCAGACACGCTCAGGATTTACCGCCTTCCCATTGGCGAGTTTCAGATACGCTTCTCTCGCCAGCTCAACGGCCGTTGAGAACGGGAGAAGATTTCTTACGTCAGCATCTGTGACCTTGAGCAATTCGCCTGGCTCGACTACAGCGGAACGCTCTAGCCGTTGACGTTGGTAGACGAAGCGTCAACGCCTCTATTAGATATCGTCCCGCGTCTTAGTTCTTCGAACTTCCTTCCCAATTCAGAAGAGACTAGAGTCAACGTCTGGCACCAGCTAGCTTCAATCAGGATTCATCCGAGTCCGGTCTGTTACCAAGAACGTCGTCAATTCGTTTCATGATCCCAGAGTCCAGCTTATCTACCACATCGACTGCTTTCATGTTCTCGACCACTTGTTCTGGTCGGCTGGCGCCAGTCATCACGGTGCTGACGTGGGGGTTTTTCAGGCACCAGGCCAATCCTAGCTGAGCCATAGTACAACCCAAGTCCTTTGCGATCGGCTCGAGTTGGTTTACTTTCGCAATATTCTCGGGGGTTATGAGATTCTCCCGCAACCAGCCATACCCTTCCAGCGTTGCTCGCGAGCCTGGAGGGACACCATTCTTGTATTTTCCAGTCAACAGTCCCGAAGCTAGTGGGCTCCAGATCGTGGTTCCAAGTCCAATCTCCCGATACAGCGGTACGTACTCGACCTCAACCCGTTCTCGGTGGAGCATGTTGTACTGCGGCTGTTCCATTGTTGGAGGTGTCATACCAAGCTCGCGGGCTATTCCATACGCCCGCATGATATCGGAGGAACTCCACTCTGATGTTCCCCAGTAGAGAATTAGACCTTGGCGAATAAGATCGTCCATGGCTCGAACCGTCTCCTCGATCGGCGTATTCGGATCGGGACGATGACAGTAGAATAGATCCAGATAGTTTAGTTGTAATCGTCGCAGGGAATTACGGCACGCTTCGTAGACATGCTTCTTCGACAATCCCTTGTCGTTGGGTCCATCTCCGCCCCAGAACACTTTGCTCGAGACGACGATGCTCTCTCTTCGCCAGCCCAAGCGCTTGATCGCATTCCCCATTACAGTCTCCCCATTGCCATGAGCGTAAGCCTCAGCATTATCGAAGAAGTTCACCCCAGCATCGTGGGCGGCGGACATACACTTGACTGCGACCTCCTCTCCAACTTGCCCCCCATAAGTGACCCAGGCACCCAACGAGAGTTCGCTGAGCTTAAGCCCGGAAGTTCCAAGCTTACGATAGTTCACTCTTCAAGACCTCCCTTTCGCTTAGGGAATTCTGGTTACTAATATCCACTTTCAGAAAGGAATATGAGCGAGAATCCTCTCTCGAAAACCAACGAGCGAGATAGTATGAAAACATATCCCCTAGTATTTGCACTAGCCCTGATCATTACCATTGCCATACCAGTCGCCGTGCACGGAAAATCCACCTCGCCGACCTTCGTCAATATCCAGCTAATTCGACCCGACGGGGGCAGTGAGCCTGAACTCTCCATTGGACCGGATGGCACCGCGGTCTTCGTCTCACTCTCCTGGACCCAATTCGCCACCAACACTTGGAAAGCCTCCTTTGGACAGACTCCAGCCTTCCAGGGTCAGATCGACACTTCCCTCGCACCTGGAGTGGGAGGAGGAGAGGACGCCGATGTTGACATCGGCTCAACAGGCACACTACATGCGACGACCCTGCTAGCTTTCTTCAATCCCCAAACCAAGATCACCCAGCTTGGAGTATCCGCCATTACCTGCCCGAATGCTGACTTCTCTAACAATTTTGCCCACTGCACCTCCCAGATCATTGACACGACCCAAGCTGATCGCCCGTGGATTACCTCTGACGGAGCGCATGTCTACATTTCCTATCATGACTCAGGTTCCAGCACAACAATTCACGTTCAAAGATCAGACGACGACGGAATAACCTTCCATCGAGTAGGTGACCCGATCGTTGGCCAAGGAGGAGCGACCAGCAACTCGACCTTCGACAACGACCAAGGAAAGATCATAGCTGATTCAGTAACCCACAACGTCTACGACGTTTACGCCTCGGGGGTTGGAGGATTGCAGAAAGCGAAGACTGCCAACTTCAACAACATCTATGTCTCGAAGAGCACCGACATGGGCAAGACCTGGACTCCAACACTCGTCTTCTCAGGAACCACAAATGTCGCACTGAACAACGTCTTCCCCGTCCTGGCAGCGGACCCGCTGAGCGGAAACCTCTACGCGGGATGGTCGAATGCCCACAGTGTCTTCCTCTCTAAATCAACCACCCAAGGCCAAACTTGGACGAGCCCCATAACTCTCAATACAGCTCCGGCTGTAACAGCTCTCTTTCCATGGATAGCGGCGCGAGGCAGCACGGTCGACTATGTGTACTATGGAAGCAGTGCTTCCAGCAAGGACGATCCCAGCGCGGTCTGGAACGTGTACATGGCCCGGAGCACCGATGGAGGAGCACACTTTGCACAGACAATTGTCACCACCCATCCGAACCATGTAGGAGTGGTCTGCACGAATGGTATTGGCTGCCAGCCCGGAACGCGCAACCTTCTAGACCTCTTCCAAGACGCGATAAACCCAACAAACGGTATGGCGGCAATAATCTATACAGATGACACCTTGACAACTCAATCTAACGGCTCGCCCCTACCGCAAGTTGTTGTAGCTTACCAGACCTCATAGCTCTAGACAAATCGGCCCCTTCAGCTCCCCTTTTTCCTAAATCACCTCGACGTAAGATGCCGGAGCGACTCGACCTGGGGGCCTTATGCAGTTCTAGGAAAACTTAGAGAAGAGCATAAGCGATGGGTTAGGAAGCGATTCAGGTGGAGCCAAACTCAGTCGAGATAGACAAGATCGCCCGAGAATTTGACGGTGACGCATGCGAGTTCTGCGAGCGTTACAAGAACAAGGGGTTATCGCGGAGTAGTAAGCTGCTCTTGAGATTCATCCTCGACAACAGGGTGCGAGATAGATCTATTCTCGATCTCGGCTGCGGCGCAGGCGGCCTCTCATTCGAGTTGCTGAAGGAGGGGGCCGGCAACGCTGTCGGCTTCGACCTCTCTCCGAACATGCTCAGCGCCGCCACAGAACTGGCCCAAGCGAACGGGTTTGAGAGCCGAGCCAAGTTTGAGTTGGGGAACGCAGCGACGAGCGAGCTACCGGGATCGGACATCGTTGTTATGGACAAGGTGTTGTGTTGCTATTCCGAATGGAAGCCTCTACTGAAGAATGCAATGGAAGCGAGCAGGATGATGATCGGCTTCACGGTTCCCCGGGACGCAGGCTTGACCAAATTGCCCTTTCGACTCGCCTTAAAAGTCGTGAACTATTTCCAGAAAAGAAGAGGAGGCGTTCTTTTCTACCTGCATCCGCTAGGGACTATTGACAAGACTATGCGAGAGTCGGGATTCACCCGTCGCAAAAAACAGGGTTCGAGGTTCTGGTTGGTTTTTCTTTACTCACGGATCTGAGGATCTTAGACAGATCTATAGTCGAACCGTAACTGAACCAGTGATAGAAAATTGTTCCAGTAATAGATCAATCTTAGATAATTCCAATGCAGAGCAGTGTTTGCCATGTTGAAGCTTCGCAAAGCAACCGCCAAAGACATTCCGCTAATATTATCGTTCATCCGAGAGTTGGCAGAATACGAGCGAGCGCCGAATGCAGTCTCCTGCACAGAGAAAGACCTGCGCCGCGACGGATTCGGATCCAACCCGAAGTTTCGAGTGATTATTGCAGAATGGAATGGAGAGCCCGCTGGTATGGCCTTTTTCTTCTACAACTATTCAACATGGCAAGGACGACCTGGAATCTTCATCGAGGACTTGTTCGTGCGACCCCGGTTTCGAAGCAAAGGAATCGGCCGCGCACTAATGGCGCACCTTGCGAAGACAGCGACTGCCGAGCAGTGCTACGGCGTGCGATGGGAAGTGCTTGACTGGAATACGCCAGCGATAGATGTGTATCAACATCTAGGCTCAAAGTTTCGACAAGGCTGGCGAATCATGCAGATCACCGGACAAGAACTTACAGAATTAGCTGAAAGCGTCCCGAAGGGCGTCTCCAATGAATAGTTGGACGGTCCCAGGAGCTAACACCTGTCAGGCCCAACCATTAGCCCAAATGCCCAACACAGAGGAAAGTACTGCTTAGACCCTCGTCCGTTACGGTATGAGTCTCGAAGCACTTTTGAGACTCGATTCCTCGACGCTGGGACCCCTCGGCAGTCAATGATTCATGTCCGACAGACCAGATTTGGCACAGGATTACAAGCCGATCAGCGATTATGGCGTCATTGGAGACATGCACACCGCCGCTCTGGTCGGACTCGACGGATCCATCGACTGGTATTGCGCACCGCGGTTCGACTCTCCGAGCGTGTTTGCAGCCGTACTCGACGTACGGAAAGGTGGAAGATTCCAGTTGTCTCCCGTCGAGAAGTTTACGACAAAGCAGGTCTACGAGGGCGACACGAACGTTCTCTCGACCATCTTCGAATCCAAGGAGGGAAGGATCAAGCTCACGGACTTCATGCCCTGTTTCATGGAGAAAGGCGAACTCAAGGGCCTCCAAGAGATTCACAGAATTATCGACTGCGAGGAGGGTGAATCTGGAATTCGAATCATTTTCCAGCCCCGCCTAGACTACGCGAGGGGAACAACCTCCATATTGGAAACTGAAGAAGGATGCGCCGCGAAGAACCAAAGTTACCAGGTCAATCTCGCATCATCGGTGAAGCTCCGTGTTACGGACAAGAGTGTTCTGACTGGGGAGTTTAGATTATCAAAAGGTGCAAGGGCTGTTTTCGTCCTCAAGTGGGGAAGAACCCCGGCAATCTCCGCGACACGGTACGAGACCAGCAAGAAGCTTTCCAGAACTCTATCGTATTGGAAGCGTTGGATCGGGCATGTGAAGTATCAAGGACCCTTCCGGGCTAATGTTGTGAGATCCTGTCTTGTTCTGAAGCTGTTGCAGTATGCTCCAACGGGAGCGATGGTCGCAGCAGTCACGACCTCTCTCCCTGAAAGCGTTGGCACTTTGAGAAACTGGGACTATCGATATTCCTGGATCAGGGATAATGCGCTGTCGGTGCTTGCCTTGAGCGAGGCTGGAGCAAGCAGAGAAGCCTTGGACTATGCAAGATGGCTCATCAATCTTCGCAGACACTCAAAAGAGAAATTGCAAATA
The DNA here is from genome assembly GCA_001919285.1 of archaeon 13_1_40CM_2_52_13. Taxonomy (GTDB): domain Archaea; phylum Thermoproteota; class Bathyarchaeia; order 40CM-2-53-6; family 40CM-2-53-6; genus 40CM-2-53-6. The sequence goes on along the minus strand of MNHO01000040.1, from coordinate 1,240 downwards.
ATGATGGGCATAGGCGGCGAGAGAGAGATACCTGAGACCACTCTCGACCATCTTGAAGGATATCGGCGTTCAAGTCCGGTCCGAATCGGCAATGCAGCGTCAAAGCAGCTGCAACTAGACGTTTATGGAATCTTAGCCGATTACGTTTACTTCCTCCACACATTAGGATGGACAACTGGGCAGGTCTATGAGAACCTCGTGAGATACTCGGCCGACCAGGCGATGAAAGAATGGCAGAGTCCAGACAGCGGAATATGGGAGATTCGACAGCCGAAGACGTTTGTGGAGTCGACCATGTGGTGCTACGTCGCCCTCGACCGAGCTATCAAGATGGCCCGGGAACTCGGGTATGACGAGGACTGGCAGAGATGGGAGCCAGTTAGGAAGAAGGTCAAGAGTCAGATCCTCTCCGAGGGATGGTCTGAGAAGAAGAAGGCCTTCACGATGATTTTTGGAGGAGAGGATTTAGACGCAGCGAATCTTCTCATGCCTCTCGTCGGATTTCTTCCCGCAAGGGACGCGAAGATGACCTCGACCATACAGCGGATTCGGGAAGAATTGTCCGAAGACGATCTGATTTACAGATACAAGGTGGACGACGGCCAACTTGGGAAAGAGGGCACTTTTACCGTCTGTAGCTTCTGGATGGTCGACTGTCTCACGAGACTGGGAAAGCTTCGCGAGGCAGAGGGACTCTTGAACCAGTTGATGAAGCGGAGTAATCATCTGGGACTCTATTCTGAAGAAATTGATCCGAAGACTGGTGAAGCGTTAGGGAATTTTCCTCAGGCCTACACTCATATGGGATTGATAACCGCGAGTGTGCATCTTGAAGAGGCGCGGCGGAAAAGTGGACTGATCCGATATGCCAAAGCCATATCGAACAAGATCAGCGGTCGATGACTAAGCAGCTCGGCCTCGTACATCTCAGAGAGTTGTGCTAAATCTGTAAAGGACGTTTGGTTAAGGATGAACTGGCGATTATTGCCAATATCGCCCGATCACGGGGGCCTCCGTCAAGCAAAAGCAGACAATCGAAGTAAGAATTTGTCTAATCTGATCTCAAGTGGTCCCCCCCGGGAGAGGGGGTTGCCTTGTTGATTGTTCTTGTTCAGGCTTTGTTTTAGGTTTCGGGGCTTTTTCGAATCTAGAAGGCGCATTTTTCAGGGTCTGAAAGCGAGCAGGAGCCCCAAGGAAAACGAGCAATTAGGGTACGTTTACCATCTTTGTAAGATCAGTC
>MNHO01000022.1:14443-73367 GCA_001919285.1 archaeon 13_1_40CM_2_52_13 | reverse complement strand
CGAGAATCCTCAGACGACTAGAGGACAATAATCTCGTCGCGAAGACCGAAGAAGGATACCGGACCCTGAAACATTCGCGCAAGGCACCGCAACACCTCGTGAATGGTGAACCAGTGATTCGAGGTCAGCTTCCGCCAGGGATAGACGCGCAGAACCTGCTGGGAAAGATCAAGGGTCGATGGTTCAAGAATTTCCGCTGGGTAGGCTACGCCAATGGGACAGATGAGCTGTCGCTCTACTGGATTACAGAAGACAACAAGTTCCAAGTCAGGATTCAACTCTCGCCCATTGAGATTCTGGTCTGGTCCCAGCCGACAGATCCAAAAGAGACGGATTCTCCCGTGACTGCGGCCTACGAACTGTTCGACCGCATCAGTCGAATGGTACCAGAACTCGGCGAAAACAGCTAGACTTTCAGATCTGGGTCGAGTTTCACTCCTAGAGTGAAACCAGAATATCTTCAGCCCAGGCACGATTATTATTTACTTGAAAACCCGGACGCTCACGGAGACTAATAGCGGCAATGGAGGCATCCCCGACCGAGCCTGAACCTGTCCTAAGCTGGAGGACAGTCATTGGACTCCTTGGCTGGGTAACTGTTCTTGCCGGAATATTCCTCCTCACAGTAGGCTGCAGCCCAATACACCAGACATCCTGCACTGCAAGACTGACGCTATCCTCAACAGTGACGACCACCGCCGGGGCACTTCTTCTGGCCACCTCATGGCTAACAGGAGAGAAGGGAGAGAAGACTCCCATGAAGGTAAGTGTCAAGATGCTCGCGACCTACCTTCTGATACTCCCAGCTCTCGCAATCATCGTGGTCATAGTCCTCTTCTTGACTTACATCGGCCTCCCGCCAGGTTAGAAGAATCGCTAGATGATATGATATCTCAGACTAGAGTTTCAGGATCGCTGAACCGAGAACAATTGCCAGACCTACAAGTTTCCGCACTTGCGCGTGAGAAAATTCGAGAGTTAGAAATTACGGCAACGCTACGAGGCAACTTGAGAATAGCAAAACTCTTGAAGCGCGTCAGAACTTTCCGTTCGAATTCTTCCATTCAGCGCGCGGCGGTATTGGCTGAATCGTGTCCCAGTGCTCAGCGATTTTCCCATTCTGTATTCGGTAGAGATCGTAGTAGGACGAGGGGTGTTGTCCGAAGCTGCCCTCGGCGACGACGAGGACGAAATTACCTTCGCCGAGCACTCTGTGGACGCGGTCGTATTTGACTGTCAAGCCTTGCTTGGCTAGGGATTGCAGTCCAGCGAAAAGGCCTGTCAAATTGTCGGCTACTAGCGGGCTGTGCTGGATGTAGTTGTTGCCGTCAAAGTACCCTGCAAATTTGTTCTTGCGGCCGCTGAGAAGATCGTCCATGTAGGTCCGCATCAGAGCCTTGTTAGCTTCGGTCTTGTCGAGGTCGGACGCTGTCGTGGGGCCATCGATCATCGTATGGCCGCTTGGGCTCGGCTTGGCAACTCTTTCCTGGTGGTTGTCCCAGTGTTCGACGATCTTTCCATCTTCGAAACACCAAATGTCGAAACCGACCCTCGGGACAGCGAAGTTGTATTCGGTATGCGCAAACACGAAATTGCCATCCTGAAAGACGCGCACAGGGTTGACCCTAACTGATCCTTTGGGACGGGATTGCCAGAGAGCGGTTAATCCGGCTAGACCATCAGCTAAGGCTAGGTTGTGTTGAACATACTTGTTGGGGCTGATGTAAACGAGCGGCTTTCTGTCACCTGTCTCGATGCTCTTGAGAATCTCGACGACTTGCTCCTTGTAACTGCTCAAGGCTGGCTTTTCGACCGAAGGCAAGACATCCTGAGTCATGATCATCATCCAAACGGGGATTATGGCGATATAATCCAATGCTCCAAGGATTGACTGAGTTGCGATTTCCCCAGTCAATATGGGTCGCCGTAAACAGTCGTATGGTGAGGAAGAAAGAGAATGATTGGAGAATCTATCCAGTTGGATTACAGTTTCGACGTAGTGAGACTAGACTGGCAGCCTATAGAACGACATCCTAGACCTTTCCGAAAGAAGAACCCGAACGACTTTGGGCGAAGCTCCTTCAGGTTCAGCCTAACCCTTTCTCATACGTTCTAGGCAACTGATCAAGTCTCAGCGACTGCGTAAGGCCAAGGTATCCCGGCCGCTGCAGATTGTCCCGCAATGCTAGACTAGCGGCCATAGTTTCGCAACAAAAGACCGAAATCGGTAAGATCGCATCAATAGCTGACGTCGAGATATTGTTCTAGAAAAAAACGGGACGCTCACATCTAACGAAGCGCGGGCGGATGTGAGACCCTTTCGAGATTTCTTGTTCTAAGGTAGGTTGATGTTCCGCCTATAGACTCGCGGATGCGAGTGTTAGTCCCGAGCCGATGTTGGAGTTCTCTGTCACGGTCTGTGCTGCCTGTTCGATCAATTGTGTTACCGCTTCAGGGTGGGAGATCATGGAGGGGTGTGCTGCCCTAACGTCGACAATTTGTGCGTGCGCGCGCTGAGCCATGAAAAGCTGCAGATACGGAGGGATGACGAGGTCAATTGTTCCTAGCAGGTACCAGCTGGGAATCGACTTCCAGGCGGGTACTCCTGACATGGCGGGTAGTATGCTGAGAACCGCAGGACGCTGCGCAGATGCTAAGATGGCAGCTTTGTCGACTGGTTGATCATTTGCGAAGCACGATGGGAAGACGCTCTGCTTGATGTACACGTCGAAGTCTCCAGCCGCAGCGCCCGGGTAGTTGACAAAGTTGAACACTTTGCTGGGGTCTCCTCCTAGGCAGGAGGCTGATTGGCCGATTGGTGGTGGCATGCTGAGGAGTTGTATCAATGACTCTCCTTGGTCAGGCACAAAGGCGTCCACGTAGACGAGGGCCTTAACGTTGGGATTTCCTGTCGCCGCGTTGGTGATGACGGCGCCTCCATACGAGTGTCCGACAAGGATGATTGGTCCGCTAATGCTCTGGAGGAAGTTGGCAATGTAGGCGGAGTCAGATGCTAGGCCGCGCAACGGATTCGACGGAGCGTATACTGTGTATCCTTGGTCTTGAAGACGGCTGATAACGCCGCTCCAACCTGATCCGTCCGCCCATGCACCGTGAATGAGAACGATGGACGGTTTCGGTCCGGATACGCTATCAGATCTCGCACCTACGACATAAGCCGGAACGATGAGAAGAGCGAGGATTGCTAACGGGATGAACTTTTTCATTCTATCATTTCACCTCCCTTGGCTTTGGGTTTGTTGGCGCGTTGTTTGGTTTGATAAGCCTGCAGGTGATTGAAGGGATAGTTGCAAAAATTACAATCTGAAATGAATTCTCGGAATTCCAGAGTACATAAGGCCCCGGAAAAACTTCGTGAACTCTTCAATCGCGAAGCAATCGACCCACCTGAGGGTTTCTCTGAACCAAAACGATAATGCGTCCAGGGTGTAGCGTTGGACGTTGGTTGGTCACTTGGGTGAGTCTCTTGGGCAGAGGGCTACGGTCAAAGGCACCATCGCTCTTGCTTTCACCTCACTCTTCGCAGTGAGTCTAGTCACTGTTCACGTTATTGAGCCGGAAACGAACTTTGGTCCTATCAGTGTATACTCTCTTGGACCATTTGGCATTGTGATGAGGATTGGTTTCGTATTTCTCGGTCTCGCATTTGTCTCCCTTGCAGCTGGATTACGCGGCCAAGCGAGACCTACTAGTCTTTACAGAGTTGATTTGATCATGCTTTCCATAGCCGGTGCAGGGCTTGTCATTATAGGTGCGTTCAACACAGATGCTATTGGGACCCCTTCGACTCTATCCGGTCTCATTCATAGCACGGCTGCAAATATTTGGTCAATCTCGGCGATCGTCGGAATATTTTTATTCGCTATAGCTTTTCGCCAAGACGGAAAACGCATAGCTATCGGACTAACATCAAGAAATCTGGGAATCGCTGCAATGATAACCTATCTAGGAGGCTTTCTTGGTCTCGGAGCCGTTCAGCCTAGATTGTTCTTTGCACTAGTCGTCCTATGGATGAGCCTCATTGCCAACCAGCTTCGTTCTGGAAAACTCACACAGCTCGCCGATCGGGAGACCCGCTAGGCTCCCCCCAATGAGACAATCAGGTCGGTCAGAAAACCGGCCAGAAGCCCGATAAAGAGCCCGACCATTATCAGATCATTCCGAGATTCTCGTCTCGCAGTATTGTACATTAGAAGCGTGACATAGATCAAGGCTCCCCCGGCGAGGGATAGGAACATGACGTAGGTTAGCTGGGATACCCAGACGCTCCCAACCACGGTCCCTAGAAAGGTGGGACTGCCTCCGATTATTCCCATCTTGGCGAGGAACGAGATCTGGGGTTTCTCTGAGATACCCGTTAGGGGTCCCGCGATTCCGAAGCCTTCGGTGGCGTTGTGAGCTCCGAAACCAACAATGAGAACTACTGCAAGCGCGACTGCGCCTGAAGCGTAGGACTGGCCGATGGCTAGGCCTTCGCTGAAGTTGTGTAGTCCGATGCCGACAGCGATCATCGTCGCAAGATGGCGGGGGTTGCCGAAGAGCTCAGAGCCATGCTGTTGAGGCATCTTGTCCCGCGTACCAACAGGGCTTGGTTTTGCTCCGTGATTATCGCTGTTCTCTTCGGCGGCAGCTAGTTTCCTTTTGGTTGAGATGATTCGTCTGAGATACCTCTGTTCGTAGAGAGCGAGTCCCAAGAGTCCCAGACCCAGCCCACCGAACAATGCGAGAAGATCGATGGCCCCGTCCGTAACGGGACCCTTTCCCGTGTAGCCTGCGACCGCGGCAAGCTTTGTTGGCTGCCAGGCAGCGGACAAAACGTCAGTTATCAGGAATACGAGAATACCCATTGCGAGCGCGTTGAGGAACCCTTTCTTCATGCGGCTGACACCCTGGAGCAGAGCCATGGGTAGGCCTAGGAATATGGTCAGCCCAGCGATGGCTCCTAGCAGTAAGAGCTGTGCGTAGTCGATCAAAGCCGCAACGTAACTCTAGGTTATGACATACGTCATTTAAGCCAATCGACGTTAACGAAAGCTGTTAACACTGTTAATAACAGCGCATTTCGCTTCCCAACAGCATGCGAAATATTGCTGAAGGGATCAAGAGCGAGAACTTGATTCCTGTCGTTCGTGCCCGCCTCGCTCTCAGCTTGAGACGGGAGGGTCTCAGGGTGAAGGATATCGCAACTGTTCTCAACACCACTCCCGCTGCAGTGGTTCAGTATCTGAAGGGCAAGAGGGGGAGGCTAGTCGCGCGACCGGCTCAAGTCGACCGTACCATCGATGCTCTTGCAGAGAGGGTCTTGCAAAGGGTCCGAAGTGGCGTGAGAGAGGGAGTGCGGATGGCGGAATTGATGGAAGCAGCTGACCAGATAATAATTGCTAGCAAGGGCAGCAGGGTGCTTGAAGAGACACCGCGGAAGAGGGAGAAACAGGTGGTTGAGGTTCTTCGACAGAGACTCGAATTGGAATTGAAGGCTTCGGAGAGGTGCCTCGAATCAGCGGTAAAGTTTGATGATCAATACTCCAAACTTCTGCTCAGAATGATAGCTGCGGACAGCATGAGGCATGCTGATGTTGTTTCTCAGATAATCTCATGGACCGAACTACCTCACGAACCTACTCTGAACGTTCCAAAGAAAGAATTCCTCGACGCGATCTTGCAGATAGAGGACAAAGCGGGAGAACAATCGCTCAGAGACACAGTGAAAATATCTCACCCAGTAGCGAGGCTACTTCTTGAGTGGATCGACGCAGACGAGAAGAAGCACGAACGGATCATTAACAAAATGGTCCATCTGATCCACCAAGGCTCAACCTGAGACACTCACTCTGTCAGCAGGATCATGTAGTTTTCCTCAAAAGGCGGAGATCGTAGTGTTGCTCGATTATTCTTGCTGCGCTCTTTGGAGAATAGTTTGTAGTGTCGATGCTTAGGCTTGGCTGGAATGGGACTTCTGAATCAAAATGGTACTTCTTCAAGACGCTATTGAGTTTTGTCTTTGTGCTTATTTTTCCATGTTCCTCCTAGCTTTGGTCTTGACTCGCTTGGCTAATTCTTCCTCGTGGCAATGGAGCTGGACGAAACAAACTTGACCACCGCGTGACCTGACTCTTCGGATTGTCTGTCTTACAAAAGAATCGTCAGTGCCTTTGACATAGACGAACGTGAAGACTGTATCGACTCGTTCTTTTGCAGCTTCCTCTAACATCTCCAATCGAAACTTGTCGGTCAGTCTCCAGAACAGCTTTGTACCAAACTCAAAGACAGATTGAACGAATTGAAGGGAGATGTGGTTGTGGAACAGTTTGAATCCAGTCTGTTTTGCGAGTTCAGTTGCGACAGTGAGCTTTCCAACTGCAGGGGGTCCATAGATGAAGATGAGTTTCAAGTTTGGTCTGGGGACGGTCTTGAGTTCTTGAAAACCCGGGATAAGTTCTTGACAATTCTTTTCATAATGTTCACAGCCCCTCCAAGAATGGAGGGCTTTTGCGTTTCGGAGAAGTCTTCATAGATCCATCAATGATCAGAGACAAGGTTTGGCGTTGTTATCATTTGCCAGAGAACTGAGCCTTGTTGCAAGTAGTCACCTTTCAGTGGCCTTAGAGACTAATGGTAAGGGGTTCCACGGATTCATTGTGGAGCTACCGGGAGCGTTCGTCAGAGGTGCCAAAGAGGAAGAAGCTCTATCCAAAGCACAGCACGAGGCCACGTCCTACCTCGCGTGGCTTGGACGAGAACTCAAACAACTCCCGAAAGCACATATTGTTCAGACTCATCAATGCAAGCTAACGGTTGAAGATGCAGACTGCGAGATCCTCTTAGATGTCGATCGAGGCCCAATGAGCGACAGGGAATTTCAATTGCTAGTCGAACTAGCGAAGCATTCCGGGGCCAGCTTCGCAAAGCTGTATGATCGGACGCAGCTCAAGGACTGGGTAGATGAAGCCCGTATTAGGAAAACATTTTACGGCCAGAACAAGAAGACCATCAAAGAAATATTCGATCATGTAAAGAGGACACAGTACTACTACCTATCAAGGACCGGAATCGCCTTTTCAGAAGACGACGCATTACCCTTAATGGAAATCCGCGAATTAAGCTTTGACAGTCTTGCACACCTCTTCAGTAAGGAAGGCAACTCGAAAATCTACAATGTGCAAAACGAAGAATGGACCCTGAAGAAAATCCTAAGACGGTTCGTTTGGCATGACAGGATTCACGGGAAGGCTATAACAAGAATACAGGAAAAACAGCGACAACTAGGACTCATCGACAGGTACGAAGATCCGTTCCGGTTCAACATACATCGTACTTCGTGACGCTTGAGTGATTTGAACCTCTAGAGGGCAGTCTTTGGATTTGGGAAAGTGAATCGAGAAGCCCGACGAACATTTCGTCTCTTTCTTTTTCGTATCCGTCAAATTTGGAGATGCCCTTGAGTGGCGGAGGAAATACGTGGAAACGACATAATACAAACAGACTAGAAACTGGACCAGGCTCTCAAGCCGAGGTAGGACTGACGACCCTCAGAAGGATTTGAAACTCGAAGTGAGCCGGAGGGACTCGCGCCCCGAAATTACAGCCCGATCAGCCAAGAGAAACTACTTGGGTCTGACGAGGATGTTGGTTCCTTCTAGGATGACCTCATAGACAGATTCAGGTTTTGAGGCAGGGCCCACCATTACCTGGCCCGTTCTGACGTCGAACCGGGACCCGTGCCAAGGACATTCGATCTCGTTCTCTTCTAGCCTCCCCTGGTCTAGAGGTCCTTCCTCGTGGGTGCACACGTTTCCTATCGCGTAACATTTGCCGTCCACGTTTGCGAGGCAGACTTCTTGGTCCGCCACCTGGACCATCTTCATCACGCCCGGTGGAACTTCGAGTGTTGTTGCGACGTTGACCAACTCAGCGACCATTCCTGCTATGCTCCTACTGAGAATGAGTAGGCCCTTGTTAGGCTAATTGTTCTTATCGGAAGGGCCGCCCTTTTACCAGTGGGTCTACCCGAAACCCGGCGAAGGCCTGCCCTCAAGTCCGCAGAATCCTTTCTTCGCAATGATTTGTTTCCACAGTCGGGCTTGTCCAGTTTAGCGACCTGCTGATCTACCGTTAAGGAAGGGTCCAACCCTTAGGGCGAGACTTCCTACCGCAGTTTCCTTTAGAAACACCTCACATAGTCAGGTTGTGAAGGTTCTCGCGTTCGTGTTTCCAATGATGATAGCAACATCCCCTTTCGGATGCCAGGCCATACACGTTATCCTGTGCGGGCACGAGTAGAGCTTCCGAATGTGTCCCTCCTCAAAGTTGAGTATGGCTCCTTGTCCTCGGCTACGAGGGAACGGGCTACCTGTTCCTATCAAAGCCCGGTTATTCCTCGGGTCCCAAGCAACTAAGGTCGGGTATAGACTCGGCTCAGTGACTGGTATGTTTTCGAGTTCGCCGTTGGTCCATCGAAATACGCGGGGTTCGTGCCAGACCACTTCGTAGCCAACCGCAAGAGCGTATGACCCGTCAGGGTTCCATTCGACCCCAATAATGTCCGTTTTCTCGATCGTTATGAGAGGTTTCAGCTCTTTCGCACCCTCCTCATATCCGTAAAGCGTGGGACATGGAACCATCGACGTGCCAAAGTAGTTGCCCGAAACCAAGGCATTCCTGCCTTGATGATGCCACGAAACCGAGCGGAGATTGTTGAGAGCACCGGCCAGCTCCTGAGTTTTTCCAACTTTCCATCCAAGAGCTGCTCCGTCGTTTCCTACCAAGAGGGCTGTCGAGCCGTCAGGTGACCAAGCCACACGTCTCAGGTTAGCTTCCGTGCCTACTCCGACCACTTCGAGATTTCCATTTTTGAACAGAAGCACGGCTCCGCGGTTGCCCACTATCATTGCCTCGTTCATGGGATTGTAAGACGCGCACCTGAGATTCTCTCGCGTCGGGCTGTTGAATTTCCTAAATTTCTGACCATCGAAGCCGAGAACAAGGCCCCGGTTTCCTACGGCTAGGGCTGATCTTCCATCCCTCCTCCAAGCTATCCAGCGAATGTTGTCTTCTGGGTCTGTGGCAATTCTTTCAAACCTATCTCGATGATATCGGAGGACGATAGCTGAGGGCGCTAGAGATCGCACTGTAGCCCAGACCCAATCGGCGTGCACAAGCATTAAAGGCACATGTTTTTTCTCGGTGTGCCGAGTGTCTGAAAAACGCCACGCAGGGCCACTCGTCATTCCAGTGAGCCCCGAAACCGATCGCCTAACAGCGCGCGTGGCCAGGAGCATTCGACGAGTTCTTTGTTGAGCGTGGATAGTGCCTTCAGTTACCATGAGGCGATTAGGGTGGCTGGGACTATCGCATCTTGAACCTGGTTACGATGAATCGTCCCAGGGCTGTGACGCATATGGAGGGGTCTTGGCAGCCGCCGACCGGTATGTGGAAGAATAGTAGGAAGCTGCGTTTTCCGAGGCGGGCCATTATGGTAGTGAGCAGGCAGTTTCCCTTTCCCGGGGGCTCTTTGGAAACTTCGAAGAGCAATTGCATGACAGGATTTCTGGCAAGGCTGCTTTTCGCGTGCAGCCTCAAGATTCGGAAATCTGGGACAAGGTCGTCTCCAATCGGTTTTACGATCACCAACCTCCTAGTGGAGCGCTGCATGATGCCTATTGCCACTAGATAGTGGCTCGTGGGTATTTAGTTCGACCTAAGCTTGGACTCCCTGGGCGCTCCTGGCCTTTGCCCGGTCGGCCGGCTTTGACCTTGCTCTATGGTTTGCGCGGCGAGAATCCTTCTGCTTACGAGGTGGCTTCTGACCCGTACTTTCAGTCGCCGGCGGATTGGCATCAGGACTCTCTCTTCGCATGGAGTACAATCGGAATAGGCGGTTCAACTTCGTAGTCAAGGAGGGACTATTGGTCGGCAGCAGGCGTAGGTAAGTAGCGCGTTACTCCGGCAGCACTGCCACCACATTCTACGGTCGTCGTTGAGACCCTAACTCTCTGGTCGAGGAGGGACCTGGTTCGGATGGGTTGCCGGATCGCACGCTTTTCAAGAATATTAAGTGAAAACAAGCGAGCGAAGGTTTGAACTTTCATCTGAACCCAAGCCTGAGGCGCTAGTTCAAACCTCTCAGAAGGGTTAAGCATATTTTCCTTTCGGGACCTGTGACTTGGTCCTTAGAAGGGACATCTTCCTCGAAGTGGGATCAGCACCCCTCAAATTTTGAAGTTGGGTCATCAAGGTATCCGCAATTTTCTCCCTGTTCTATCTGTGCGGTGTGTTGTAAAGGTGGTGTGTCAGGCACTTCCGACAATGAAGCCATTTTCCACACTTCCAGCATTTTACCCACGAGCTTCGGTCCTCATTTGATACTGCCCGTTTCCGGACGCTCGACAATGGTTTTGACTGGTTTCTTTCTACTGTCAATCCGAAAATATTACCCGATCTTAAGCAAAGGGTCCCTAATGGAATGTGAAGTATCCAACTTTCGGAATCGGGTCCGAACCTTTTTTGATTCCCCGTATGGGCTGTTTGGTCTCGGGCGCTGGGTCCTCTATTTTTCGCTACTTTGCTGGGTGGTAGGAGAGGAGGACGATGCCTGAAGGGAAGGTCTTCGATTCTGCAAGTTTCAAGACCTTCATTGTCTCCGCGTTGTCATCGAAGAGTCGTCTCCCGCTTCCCAAGACGACAGGATGGACCATGAGCCGCAACTCGTCGACGAGGTCATGCTTCAACAGCATGTTCACCAGCTTACCGCTACCATAGACCAGAATGTCCTGACCTGGCTGCTGTTTCAGCTTCTTGACCTCCTCCACGACATTCGTTTTTATCAGGTGAGAATTGTTCCAGTCGAGTTTCTTCGAAGTCGTTGAAACGACGTACTTGTGCATGTTGTTCATTTTATCAGCGAAACCTACATCGTCCTTCCTTGAAGGCCAGGCTTTTGCGAATTCCTCATAGGTAACGCGTCCTAACAAGAGCGACTCGCTCGCCTTCAGCTCATCCATCTTGTATTTTGGAACTTGATCGTCTCGGAATTTGAAACTCCAGCCCCCATGCTTGAACTTCTCAGCTCCCCCCGGATCTTCCACGACACCATCCAGTGACACGAACTCTGAAACGACTATCTTTCTCATTCTACTAGCTTCCCCCGCGATAGCGAAGACTGACCACACCGTTCTTGTACGTCTTAGATCCTAATAGTTTCAACCGACGCATCTCACTCTGGTCACTGAACAAGGGCTTTCCCTTCCCGAGAACGATAGGATTGATGTTGAAGAAGTATTCGTCGATCAAGTTCAGATTCATGAACGTTGACCCAAGCGTTGGGCTAGCGAATAGCATGAGGTTCTTGCCAGGCTGTTTCCGCAGTCTGGCAATTTCTTCGCCGATATGATCTTTGACAATTCTCGTATTCTGCCAATGAACGTTTTTCAGGGTTCTGGAGAATACTATCTTGGGTGCGGGATTGAGCCATCGTGAATGGTCAAGGTCATGCTTCGACGCTGTCGGACTATCCGCTGCAGTCGGCCAGTAGCTTTCCATGAGCTGATAGGTCACTCGTCCAAAAAGGGCCGTGTCAGCTGAGCCTACCAGAGCTTGGACATCTTCGACGAGGTCGTCGTCAAAACGGGCCCAGTCAATTTCTCCATTCGGACCCGCAACAAAACCATCAAGAGACACGTGCATGAGCCAGACAATATTTCTCAGGTTGATTCCCTCTTGATTTCAGATTCTTTTCTGATATTTATTCTGGGATAATCTCAACAACTGTGCTCAAGAGGGGGTTGGTCCCGCCCTCGTAGGGCGGGGGGGTAAAAACCCGGGTGGTCACGTTGCGGCCTGTTGCATTGGAGTTTTCTCGTGCCGCTGGCCTTCGCGCTGCTCTTTCAAGAGTTCATCGAGACGCTCGTAGGATTCATTCATTCCTTCTTCAGCACCGCTCTGGATCATTCCGTCCCGGTCTGCGACAGACTGGAAAACTGCTTGGACAGTCAGCTTGGTTCTTCCGCCCGGTAATTCTTGCAATCTCAGTGTCTGGAGAGCTACATGTCCCTTTTCAGGTAAGCCTTCAAATTCGAACGTGTCAATGATTCGCTCAGGCGGGAGAACTTCGTGAATCACGCCGTGAAATCCATATTCAGTCCCGTCCTTGTCTTTATGGAAGTATCTCCACATGCCTCCGCTTCTCGGTTCAAATTTCTCGAGCCTCATTGTCAGTCTTCGCGGTCCAAGCCACTGCGTGTAGAGCTTCGGATCAGTGTGTGCTTTGAAGACGAGCTCCCGGGAGGCGTCAAACTCCCTTGTGACGAAGAACTCTTGCTTGCCAGGTTCGGCAGTAATTTTTGTCTTACTCACTTCTTCTCACCACCCTTTGCAAGTTTCTTCTTTTCTGCTTCCAATAGTTTGTCTAAGGCATCATAGCGAGCATCGTAACGCTTGGTCATTTTTTGAACCCAGTCTTCAAGCTCTGACATCGCACGGCGGTTGATCTGGTATATGCGCTGTTGGGCCCTTTTTTCCACGCGCACGAAATTAGCTTTCCGCAGTACCTTGAGGTGCTGTGAGATTGCTGGTGGACTGACGTCAAAGTTATCGCAGATGTCCGTAACGGACAATTGTCCTTTGGTTGCGAGAAGCTCTATGATGCTACGCCTTGTAGGCTCAGCTAGTGCGTTGAAGAGTTCCTGTGTTTCCGTCGCGTTGTCTCGCTGTACGCTTGACATACGATTAGCAGCCGCTTAATTAAGTGTAGACTTAATTAACCTTTCTTCCGCTCATGGATTGACAGCTGCGAAGCTCCAACTCTTTCATGAACAAATATTACGACGATATGATTCTGTTCGGGAGGACCTTTTGGAAAATCTGGAGCGCGTCCATGGCGTATTCACGGAGGATCGTTTCCCTAGTCTGGGTTTGTCTTCTGGTCTTGAAATACACGCCTAACGGCACCATATAGAATCTAATCCGGGTCTCCAAATTCGCATTATCTCTGTAGTTCATCTCGAAATCGTACACGTGAAACTTGTGCCCCTGCCTTCTCATCGTCAGCCAGACGAAAAAGTCCCGTAAACGGAATTTCGGCTCTCCCTTCGTCATGAATAGTGAGATGACCGCGTCATGCGGAATGGCAATATTCGAAGCATCAGCCGCCAGCCATTCCAGACTGGTTTGCTCATAGTCCTCAAGGGTCCTCGGCTCCACATCAGTCACCAGTGCCGTTCCGTATCTCATCTCGCACGAAGCACAAAACTGCTCCTCGTTTTCCTTTGCGGGATGAAGATTGATCGACGATCAGTTACGAGAATCACATACTCTTTCGGATAGTCCTTGTCCGGGACGATGACCCGGTGGACCAGTGCCAGCCTCCTTTCATGCGCCGCATAGGACCCCTCCCCAGTTTCGTACATCATTTCCAAGTCAGTCGGCCTCCATCTCTTCTCTTGGCTAGACTCTTCCTATAACTGCCGCGCACAATTGGTACTCTCGCAACGAGACCAACTATCGTTACTAGATTCGATTCGAATACGACCGGTAAACCACTCCGTTATTAGACAGAACCTCAGATGCTGGGACCACAAGCATGTTTGTCGGCCACTTTGCGATTGCGTTTCTTCTCTGGAGACTGTTTCCGCAGGTTCCCCTGCCGGTCGTTCTGATAGCGGTCAGCTTTCCAGACCTGCTATGGTCGTTACTGGTTCCGGCCGGCGTGGAGAAGGTTAGAATAAACCCGGACAGTCCTCTGCAGAAGTTTATCGTCTTTGAGAAGTTTCCCTACTCTCATTCTCTCGTACTCGGAAGTGTCTGGTCGCTCCCTGTCGGTCTCCTCATTGCCGGGCTTCTGAATACTCGGCTTGTCGTTCCGGTGTTCGTTGCGGGTTCGGCTTCTCACTGGTTGCTCGATACAGTTGTGCATCTGAAGGACTTGCCCGTCCTCGGCTTCGATGGGGATCGAAAGGTGGGGGCGGGATTGTGGAAGAGAGGCCCGGTCGCCTTCGTCGTGGAATACGCCTTCTACGCGATTGTTACTCTATTTGCTCTATCGGGTCTCTCACTAGTATACGCGCTCATTCTCGGGGGAGTCTTTCACGCGATCAATTTCCCCTCATTCTTCGGATCCATGAGAAAGAACAGCGTCAAATCGTCCAACGGCTACGCTGGTCTGGCACTATTGGGGTTCGGATCATTCACGTTGATTGCCTCGTTGATCATCTGACGGAAGTCATCAAGGCTTGGGGATCGTTGGGCTCATATCGTTAGACCGGTCTTGTTGATGATCAATTCACGCGCGGGCGCGGTGTTCCGCTTTGTTGCACTCTGCGGCATGACTGCTCCTGTTTTGATGCTGGTTCTCTGGACTGTCGCCAGCTTGATGAGACCTGGATATGACCAGCTCAGCCAGTACGGTAGCGAATTGGGCACTGGTCCTAACGCTACTATCATGAATGCAAACTTCGTCGTCACCGGTCTCCTAATCATCGTGTTTGCAACAGGACTCTTCGCAAACATCCGTGGAGTACGATGGACTCGGATGGGTTCGATTCTGCTAGGAGTCTTTGGCGCCGGAGAAGGGGCCGGAGGATTCTTTCCGTGCGACCCGGGTTGTCCTATAACCGCGCAGTCCGTTTCTCAGCTAACGCACAACGTGGACGCAGTCATTGATTTCGTAGCGATCGCACTTGCGCCCTTTCTATTTTCCTTGGGCTTGAACAGTGATGATCGTTGGAAAGGCTATCGGTCCTACTCTCTGGTCACAGGGCTCATAGCCATCGGCCTGTTCTTGGTCTTCTCGGCCGCGTCCCTTGGCTATCTCGGGTTTGTCGGACTCTTTCAACGATTGTTCCTTGCCGCGACGTTTCTCTGGATCGAAGTCGTTGCCATACGGCTCTTGCGCATTTCGGGTCATCATCCTTCGCTTCGGCCTTGACGTTTCGAATCCCAAGAATAGAACCGTTTGGTCTTTTAGAGAACCTGAATGCATTGCTGGGTTCGTATACTTCAGAACGCTTCAACGATAGTATTCTCTGATCAAGTCTTGGAACGAAGGAAGAGGCTTCATTCTTGCAACCTCTGCCGAGGCCGCATAATACCTCAGCCCGTAGCGCAAGAATGCCAACAGTACGTACGCAGCGTCTTCTCCACGAGGAGTTAACAAGTATGTGATTCGGTCCGACCTTACTGTCCTTTCAATCAAGCCTTCTTTCTGCATATTTCGAAGACGCCGGGATGAGGCCTCTCAGGCACGGCCTTCGGCCGTCAGGAATTCGCGGCCCTCGCAGCCAAGGCAGCTACGGCGCGCGCTAAGTAAGCGGATAATCAGCCTAGGCTCTCGTGCCATCAGAGAGACCTCTTCCGTTCGGAAAGACTTACAGTCTACTGATAGCCCTAGATCCATGTGGAGGAGTCTTCTCTGCCACTTGCCCGGCCGATCCTTCTCTACGACAATGATTGTGGAATATGCTCCCGGTTCGCCCATATCGTGGGAAGAAGCTCAAAAGGCTGGATCGACACGGTCGGCTTATTCACCAAGCGCGGAGTTAGAATCAAGTCTGACTTCTTCGATCCGAATGATCGTCCTGACGATAATTTCTGGCTCTTAGTAGGTGATGTAGGCTATGGGGGAAGAAGCGGTCTACTCCCGCTTGCACGAGAGATTGTTAGAGGTCTAGTCATATGACCGAGAGAGAGGGAGAATCGTGCACTCGACCCAAGAAGGCTGCGAGCAGAATAATCGGCACTCTTCGTCGGGGCAGAGTGGTTAGGCGAAAGACCCAGAGGCAAAGCGGAAACTAGCAACTGCCTGTGTAAGCCGCTGGGGAGCCCTCCTCCGGAGCTTCTAATTTACGGGTCGAGGCTGTCATCTCGACAATCACCTTCTCCACAGTCCCGTCAGGCTGTCGTGGACCTGCGTACTTTTCCCTGGGACACCAACCTAAGACTCGCAACTGTTTCTTGAATTATGGTATCGCTTATTGGGCAGTGAATTATTTAGTGCCAAGCGAGAACTTCAGAAATATCCCGGGAACGAAGTCCCGGTTCCTGACGCGGTTTCGATCGTGGCCCGCGTAACGGGTCTTCGGGTTCATCTCTTTCGAGACGACGAAATATCACATGCGTTAGAATACGCCAGACAACTAATCGCCTCAGAGAAGGTTCGACAGGGCCCCTACAATGTCAAGAACGAAGTCGTGAAGGCATCAAGGGAGGCCTGGGCTGATCTGACTCCTCTGGCAAGGTCGCCTGTAGGCACACTATGGGCGGAGAAGACTGGTGTCGAACTGGTGCTCACAACCTTAGATCCTGTACAAACCAAGGAAAAGATTCTATCTATGACTGCCAATATTCTTGAACAGAAAAGACGATATGCGTTGGTCGGGCTCAAGCAACGCCAAGATGATTCTGTCAATCAAACAATTGTAACCGCCCTTCAAACAGCAAGCAAAGCTTACCTGGAATCAGATGTTCCGAAGCTGTCGTAATGGCCCAGGGCTGACCAGGGCAGGAAAGATTTAATCGTGGGAGAAACGTTAGTAATGTGGGAAAGGCAATGGCCGTGCTTAGAGTGGATGATCGCTACCGGGTTGTGTTGGACAGGGAGGTTCGCGAGTTCTTGAAGGTTGAGCCTGGAGACAACGTGTTGGCGATTCCGTCTTCGGAAGGGGTCTTGATGGTCTCTCTTAAGAGGAAGAGCTTCAACACTTCTCTCCCTGGATTTCGCTATAAGGAGCGGGATCATGAGGCTTCTCGTTTCATTTTCACGAAGAACTAGGAATTCTTGCCCGTTCTCGATACGGTAGTGCTCTTTGGGGCCGTGGACCCTAAGGATGCTGCCCACGACAAGTCCAAGCGGTTTCTAGCCCGTCTCGCAGAGCCAGATTACTATCTAGCGAGTTTTGCATTGCTCGAATTCGACATCGTCATGAAGAGCCGAGGTTTCAGCTATAAACAGAGGATGCTGCAACATGCACTGCTTGCCAAAGACTATCCTCCCTCAACGGTAAAGGTTAGGGCCCTCTCACCAACAGTCCTGTATCTTTCGGACAAAATAGAAGGCGAGGAGGGAACAGACTATTTTGACGCTGGAGTTGCAGCCGAGGCGAAGGTCCTCGATGGGAAAGTCGTATCCACTGACAAAGTCTTCGACAAGCTCAAGGGATTGAAGAGAATCTGGTGAGAGGGCTAGTCCAGGGTTCCTAGTTTAGTCGTAGGCTCTTGTCGGCGTCGAAGCCGCGTCTTCGTCCCCAGGCTTTGATCCCGTCGAGAATCTTCTTTGACCCGAACCAGCAGAGCGTCGTGAAGACCCCCTTCAGAACTGGGTTTAGCTGCAGAAGCGTGGGCGGCATCGTGTGCAATTCCAGCACTGTGTGTCTCCAGCTGCGGTATATGACCCAGAAGCGGGCCTCGTCGACCTGGTCGTCGATATTGTAGAATCCGCTCTTCTTCAACACCCCCAACGGGACGAAGCTGAGCGGGGTCACGGTGAAGTGTGCTTTGACACCGACCTCCTTCTTCAGTCCATGCTCCATCCGATCTATGAGACGGACAGTTTCCACTGCATCCTCAGCCGTCTCCCCGGGCAGCCCGACGATGATGGTGTAGGCCGGGAACCAGTAGTACTCGTTGAATATCCGGGTCCCGTTGTAGATTACGTCCTGCCACTCGTCCGGGCTGAACGGCTTCACCTTCAACGGCATGTACTTCTTGATCAGTTCGCTGGACCCTGTTTCTAGACCTGACTGGATTCCAATATGCCGCTTAGACCCCTTCAGAACAGTCTCGGAAATGTCCCGGATTAGATCAGGATCAGCCCATGCTGGAGCAGCCGTCCCATGCGTGGGATTGGCGTAGCCTATTCCTTTCTGGGACATGACCGTGTTGAAGAGGTCAACTACTGCGTCATGGTTGGGCATGAAGCCTCTCTTGTCCTCCAGCTTGTAGAGGAAGATATCCTCACTGTGGACCCAGACGTTCGGGTTGCCGATCTTCCGATTAACCGCGATTTCTCGCTCTATCTTGTCCGATGGATAGTACTTTGCGATTCGTAGGTTAGGCTCGCAGAACTGGCAGTTGCGGCCGCATCCCCGCATGACCTCGACAAGCCCATGAGTCGAAGGAGCCTGAATGTCGGGAATGTCCTCCAGCTTGGGCCCACGGGGAACGTGAATGAACTCGGGGCTATTGTTGGACTCGATGTCGTTGTAAATGTCTCCAATTACATGGTCGCATTCGCCTATCACCACGTGGTTGACGCCGAGCGCTCTGGTGTCTCGGTCGCGGACCTCCATCTGCCAGCCCCCGGATCCACCTAGAACCAGTTTGGCTTTGGGGAACTTTTTCCGGGTCTTGTTGATATCTCCGACAAGCTCGAGGAATTTTCTCTTCGTATACGCGGTAAGCTTTCCACCGTCGGTGAACATCATGCTCACCGGTCCCAAGCCCATCGGGTCCATCGTCGATATTCCGATAATACTCGTTTTGTCGTCTACGAATTTGGACACGTGGTCCGGGTGAGCAACCACCACCTCATCCGCGCCGTATTTTCTTAGAAGCGAAGACTCCAGCTTCCTAAGCCCGTAAGGCGCTTTCTCTGCCACGCCGTTATTGTGCCGGACTGAGGGGGATAGGAAGTCGAAGACGAAACGGGGAACCTTCTCAGCAGGAGCGCAGCTGAAGAATGGAAGTAGAGGTATGCCCCAGTACTCGCTCATCTGGGTGGAATCAGCGGTAAGGACAATCCTGGTCAATCACGTGCACTCTCCATCATCCGGCAAGATTTTTCGATGTCTTGCTCCTAAAACACACTATTCTCGGGTCGTTGAATATTTTAAGCTAGTGTACGATTTTCCGCGAAATGATTCCTGATGACCCCGAATCCGTTGTCTATTGTCCAATACTCTGAGTCCCATTCTCTTTCTGGATTCTTTCATGGAAACATTTTCTACTTTTTATCTAAGGAAAGGTAGAGATGGAACGATGCCTATCAAGCACGATCCTGAAATCGGCCATAATACGCCCGAATCCCAAATCTGAGCATGCCATCTCGGGACCAGAGTATTTCACGTTGGACCCTAGGGTAAAATCCGGTCGAGGAGATCCTTATTCAAGCCTATTCTGCGTTCTAAACCGGAATCCTCGCCGAGAAACGTTCCAGCTGGCGAGAGCCTCTCCAGAAAAAAAGGGGTAGGAATTTTTCCTCTCTGACGCGAGTGCGAGATTCCGCGTTCTCTCTTAGGCGATTCTTCGCAGCACCTGAAGAATCCAGATTCGCCATCTGTCTCTTTCCCTTACTCTCCGAGGATCGACGAACATGAATACACTATGACTCGGTCTTCATACAAGACTCCTAGAGCTCAAAGAAAACAGGCGTAACTGTCGCATACCTCCTCGAGAGCGATGCCCATAAATCAGCCAAACAAACACGACACTCCAGCAATGGAAACCCTAACAGCTCCGCAACCAGGAACCGCTGCACCGGACTTTACCGCCCAGACCACCACTGGCAAGACAGTTCATCTAGGCGACTTTCACGGCAAGAAACTCGTCCTCTACTTCTACCCCAAAGACGATACTCCAGGCTGCACAGTCGAGGCTTGCGGACTCCGCGACGAGTACCAGAAGATCCGTGAGCAAGGCGCCGAGGTACTAGGTGTTAGTGTAGACAGCACAGCCTCCCATCAAAAGTTCACCGAGAAATACCACCTCCCGTTCCCGCTCCTCGCAGACACGGACAAGAGCGTCAGCAAAGCCTACGGCGTCCTCAACGAGAAATCGAACACCTCTAGGAGAGTCACGTTTCTCATCGATGAACACGGCAAAATTCTCAAAACATTCCAGACAGTAAAGCCAGACCAACACCCACAGGAAATCCTGGACGCGCTAAAAGGCAAGCTCTGACAAGTCTCTCCCTCTCTCCAACTCCAACTCTTCTTCTAACCTAGCCAAAGCTATCTACCAGACAGCAACGTGACGGCTGACGAGTGACGCATCACGGTCAAGGTCGGGGTCCACGTCTCCATCGCCAAATCCTTCGACAACGCAGTAGACACCGCAGTTGCGGAGAAGTGTGATACTTTCCAAGTCTTCACCCGGAACCCTAGAGGGTGGAAGTTCAGCAGCCTCGATCCAGACGAAGTGAAGAGCTTCCGAGAAAAACTCGAGAAGAGCGGCCTCGGACCTGTTGTTGATCATATGCCGTATCTGCCTAACCTTTCCTGTCCCGAGGACGAACTCTACAAGAAATCTGTCGACACTCTAGTCGCAGAGGTTGACCGTTGCATAGCACTTGGAATCCCATACCTAGTCACACATCTCGGCAGCCACCTTGGAAAGGGAAGGGAAACTGGACTGAAGAGAATCAGCGACGCGCTCAACCAAGCAACGAACCACTCGAAAGGCAACTTTCAGATCTGCCTAGAAAACATGGCCGGCACCAGCAACAGCATGGGCTCGAAGTTTGAAGAGGTCCGAGAGATATTTGACAGCGTCAAGCAGAAAGACCACGTCGCCGTCTGCCTCGATACCTGCCTTCCGGCGGGTTCTCTGGTTTTCACTAATGATGTGCCAAGACCTGTAGAAGTCGTCAAACCGAACGATACCGTGGTAGGCTCAGATGGTAGAGCAGACCGAGTTGTGAAAGTGTTCAGACGACCGTACGCAGGAAGCTTGGTATCAATCAAGCCGGAAGGACTGCCCTGGATGCAGGTGACCGCGGAGCACCCGGTTCTTTGCCTTAGACCCAACGGCTGGAAATTCCTTGACGCGAAACAGTGGAGAATCAGACTCGTGAACAGTCCTACGTGGGTGTATGCTGGAAGTATGAAGCCCGGATACTTCGTAGTTATGCCGAAGCTTTCAGCTCATAGCCAAGACTGGGTGGACTTTCGTCCTTACATCGGATCAGCAACGCGGCGCTTCCCATTTCCAACCGTTCTACCCCTTACGGAAATGCTGGCCGAACTTCTCGGGCTCTACCTTGCTGAAGGTTTTACTTTCATGGGGAATGGGGAGAGAGGAGAAAACGGGAAAATGTACCTTTCATTCGGACGACATGAGAAATCTCTCATCGAGCATGCCAGAAAACTCATAGAGGAACTCTTTTCTCTGAAGACTTGGATTGACGAAACTCGAACTGCGTCGAGGGTATGTGTCGGCTCAAACATCCTAGTCCGCTTTTTCAAAGGCAATTTTGGGCCTAATGCTGGGAACAAACGGATCCCGTCATTCATCCTACGGGCATCGCCAGTGTGCGTCAAAGCATTCCTTCTTGGATATCTATCTGGGGACGGATGTGTAGATAACCGGGGATTAAGATACACAACCGTCTCAAAAACTGTCGCGTACCAGTTAGTTCATTTGCTAGCGAGAATTGACATTCGAGGGACGATCTTTAGGCATCGCCCTTCCCATACCTCGATAGAGGGCAGGACCGTTGCTAGCCTTGGTTGGTACGTTGTTCACGTTGCGAGCCACGAAGCGCGCAAACTGGGATTTTCATACGAATTACCTGCAGCCGCCCCGCGCCGGATACTTAGGGATCAGAGGCACTTCTATGTGCCCGTAAGAGAAATCGCGGTCGAACAATTTCAGGGGACCGTCTACAACCTAGAGGCTGAAAACGGTACATTTGCGGCGCCTTTCATAGTCACCCACAATTGCCACGCTTACGCGGCCGGCTACGACCTGCACGTGGAGAAGGCGGTCGACAGGACCCTTGCAAAGTTCGACGATACTATCGGTTTCGAGAATCTCAAGGTCGTCCATCTGAACGATTCCGAAGATGGACTGGGCTCTGGACACGACCGGCATCAGCACATTGGACTAGGCTACATTGGGACGACAGGATTCAAAGCGATACTCCACCATAAAGCCATCAAGGATCAGCCGCTCATACTCGAAACACCGATCGACGAGAGACGAGGCAACGCAGGGAACCTAGAAGCCGTAAGGAAGCTAGCAAGATAATTGCAGGCGAGCGTCAGCAAACACTCTCCTCGCGAATTACACCGGATAATACAAGACGCCGCCCATGCGATCGAGAAAGCTAGGAGAGAGGACCCGACAGCTCTGCAAGAGATCAGCGACTCGACAGACGGAGACCCCTTCCGCGTCCTCATAGCAACCATCCTATCGCACCGGACAAAAGACCCCGTCACCGCCCTGGCATCCTCACGCCTCTTCGCAAAATATCCAAAGCCAACGCAACTCGCCCAAGCAGACCCCCGGACCATAGCCCGACTCATCAAGCCTGTCGGCTTTTACAATACCAAGGCTAGGACCGTCAAGCGGGTCGCTAGGATCATCCTGAAAGAATACAAAGGCAGAGTCCCAGACGATATCGAGGATCTACTCAAACTACCCTCCGTAGGCCGAAAGACAGCGAACTGCGTACTGGTCTACGGATTCAAGCGGCCCGCGATTCCGGTCGACACGCACGTACACAGAATCTTCAACCGAATTGGAGTCGTCAAAACAAAGACTCCTGAAGAGACCGAAGAAGAACTGACCAAAATAGTGGACCGGAAAGACTGGCTTCCATTGAACGAAGTCTTTGTGAAGTTCGGCCAGCTGATCTGCAAGCCCATCGGCCCAAGATGTCCCGTGTGCCCGCTCACGGACAGATGCGACTGGTATCGAGAGAACTACAGAGACAAGAACTAGATGTGTTTCGAAGTATCGATAGCTGTCCTGATCTTCTTACCAATCTCGTCGAGTTCCTCGCGATGCGTCTTCTTGCGGTTCGGGAATCCGCTCATCATTTCATGATTAAATCTCGGGATAATATGAACGTGCATGTGGAACACTTCCTGCGAAGCAGCCCTACCATTTGACTGCCCGACACTGATCCCATCAGCACCCGAGGCTTTCTGGACTCCCTTCATGACTTTGGACACGGAAGCGAAGACTCGTCCTGCCTCCTCGCTTGGCATTTCCAGCATGTTGACATAGTGTTTCTTGGGAATGACTAGAGTGTGTCCAGGGTTCAGTGGATGGATATCCAAGAATGCAAGCGTGTGAGGGTCTTCATAGACAACCGTCGCATCCGCTTCCTTGTCCGCAATCTTACAGAAAATACAGTCCTCCTTCATTCGGATCTTTCCATCACTTGTCTCGAACAAATTCCTCTTCAGGAACCCGTTGCATCTTATTCACTGTCCGTGCAAGAACGAACAGGAAGCTAGACAATCTGTTGATGTAAGGGAGCACGTCAGGGTTAATCGATTCTATCTTCGAGAGAGCTACAATCCTCCTCTCGGCTCTCCTGCACACTGCCCTAGCCACATGGAGTTCGGCCCCCGGAACGCTGCCTCCAGGAAGAATGAACCTTCGAAGGCGCGGCAGTCCAGAGTTCAACTCATCAGTAACACTCTCTAGTCTGTCAAGCTGTTCTTTGCTGATTCGAGGAACATTCGCGGTCACAAGTTCACTTGCCAAGTCTCCTCCCAGGATCCATAGATCCCTCTGGATGCCCTTCAGAGTTTGGTCCAACTTCTTCCCTTTGATATGCGCTCTGGCAGCCCCGACCTGAGAATTCAGTTCATCGATGGCTCCGTACGCCTCCACTCTGGGGTCCGCCTTCTCAACCCGAGTCCCTCCGTAGAGACTCGTCTCGCCTTTATCGCCTGTTCCAGAGTATGCCTTCATCCCATCAACTCACGTTACCAACTAGTAGGTAAGGAAAGGGATTTCAAGCTGATTGACCCAGTATCGGATGGGCCGTCGTGTTTGAAAAGTTGTGTTCGGCCCAGTAGGATGGTGTGATATGATAAGAGAAGCGCAGCTGTACCAACCACTTGCGGACGCGAGAGTGCGATGCACAGCGTGCGCTCGCTACTGTAACATTCCCGAAGGGAAGGTTGGACTTTGCGGTGTGAGACAGAATATTGGTGGCAAACTCCATCTCTTGGTCTATGGGAAAGTGATTACTGGGCACATCGATCCGATAGAGAAGAAGCCGGTAACGCACTACATGCCGGGTTCGAAGATATTCTCGATTGCCACGACAGGCTGTAACTGGCTCTGTTCGTACTGCCAGAACTTCGACATCAGCCAACGGCGTAAGGTTGAGGGGACTGATATGATGCCCCCTGAAGTTGCGACCCTAGCTCTGAGTCATGGCTGTCAGGGTCTGGCCTATACGTATAATCAGCCGACAATCTTCATGGAGTTCGCGCATGACGTAGGCGTCGAAGCACGCAGGAACGGTTTGATCAACATCTTCGTCTCCAACGGCTACGATACTCCGGACACGGTCGGGATGATGAATGATTTTCTTGACTGTATCACGATCGATTTCAAGGGAAACGCCGAGACAAATTTTGTCCGGAAATACATCGGCATAGCGAACGCTGAGCCTATCTTCCAGACGATACTAGAGATTAGAGACAATACGAAGGTGCACATGGAATTCACCGACCTAGTGATCCCGGAAGTAGGAGACAAAATAGAGGATGCTAGAAAGCTCAGCCGATGGCTCTATGACAATCTGGGTCCGGACTTTCCAATCCACTTTCTACGTTTCCACCCAGACTACAAGATGATGAACTTACCCCACACGCCAGTCAAGACGTTGGAGGAGCATTGCAGAGTCGCGAGAGAAGAAGGACTGCGATACGTCTATGTTGGAAATGTTCCAGGTCACCCTTGGGAGCACACCTACTGTCCTGAGTGTAACTCCATAGCCATCAAACGCTACGGGTTCGACATAACCGGATGGAACCTAGACGAGCAGAATAAGTGCGGTAGCTGCGGCTATCAACTGCCGATCATAGGCGGGCTCAGCACCGCAGTATCAGAAGAGAGATTTCTGCCAGTTATCAACTGATCTATACCCTGAACGTGCATCGGGGCTAGGGCAATCTCTTGCTAAAGATTCGCTAAGCATTCCGTCGAGGAAGCCTCTGGGGGAGGGAACTCTGCTCTACGTCGTACGTTTCACCCGACTCCGCGGTGTCAGGATATCTCGAGTCCGAGGTCATGGCCGATTGCTCCGAGGCCGACCTTCTCGGTATTCAATGGTCGCCGACTGTTCCTAGATAATTGAGTCGTAAATGACTCTAAGGAATAGGGTCCAATATTGGCGATAACAAGAGGAGACCTACATTGAGAATTTCATGTGCAGTGTTACTGTCGAAAATGTGTTCAAGGTTTGGAGGTGCCTTCCTGACCCTCAGGCTCGTGACCTGCACTTGCCATTCATGTTTGAATTCAAAGTTTAAAGGAATGATTAGCCAAGCGGGATTGCGAGTGTAGATATTGATTTGACGAGCACGATGATGCCGCGTTCGGCTGATTATGAGGTGAAGCTCACTCCTGACCATGAGAGTCTCCGACACACCATCAGGGATTTTGCTGAAAAGGAGATTCGGCCCGTTGCATTTGAGATTGACAAGAATAACAAGATACCGAGAGACCTCCTCCGACGAATCGCAGGAGTTGGTCTGACCGCTATCACTTACAAGGAGGAGTATGGTGGTCTAGGTGGCGACCTTCTCTCGATGGTCATTGCCATTGAAGAGATAGCTCGAGTCTCGGCGGCATGCTCGACGGTCTTTGTCGCGAGTCACCTAGTCTCCGAGCCTCTGAATGAGTGGGGGTCAGCAGAGCAGAAGAAGCGATTCCTCGTCCCGATGGTGTCAGGGGAAAAGATCGGCGCTCACGCGATGACAGAGCCTGGGGCAGGGTCCGATGTGGCAGGGATCAAGTCGACCGCCAAGCTCCACGGGACCCACTGGGAGATCAGCGGCCGGAAGACGTTCATCACGAACGGTGAAATCGCAGACCTCTACTTGGTTTTCGCCAGGACAAGTCCACCTCCAAGCAGCAAGGAGCGGCACAAGGGTTTGAGCGCGTTCATTGTCGAAAGGGGAACAGAGGGTTTTCAGGTTGGCAGCCATATCGAAACGACAGGTCTTCGCGGCTCGCAACCCTCAGAGCTGATCCTTGATCACGTCAAGATCCCCACGGACAATCTCGTGGGAAAGGAAGGCGACGGGTTCTACATCGGCGTGAAGACGTATGATCGGGGGCGCGTGGACGTCTCGGCGCAGGGTGTTGGTATTGCCCAGGCGGCCTACGAGGCCGCGATAAGTTATGCTCAGACCCGGACAAGCTTTGAGAAGCCGTTGATCGATTTTCAGCAGGTCCAATACAAGCTGGCGGAGATGGCCATGGGGCTTCACACAGCGCGTCTGCTGACGTACTGGGCAGCCTCGCTCAAGGATCAGGGCAAGGAGTTTGTCAAAGCCGCATCGATCGCGAAGGTGACATCCACTGAGACAGCTGAAAAGTTGGCCTTGTTGGCTATGATGATACATGGTGGCTACGGCGTTGCGACAGAGTACCCGGTGGAACGGTTCCTGAGAGATTCGCAGATCATCAAAACCTACGAGGGCACCAACGATATCCAAAGGCTGACCATAGCTAAACAGCTGATTAGAGAGCTGAAAGAATAGTGCCTAGGGTAAATGGGAGCCGTTTGCCGGCTCGAGTATCCCATTAGTGAGCCAGGAGGAAGGTCTCACACCGAATTTCTCTGATACTTTCAGAACCCTCTGCGGACTAAGTCCGGCCAACATCGACGAACGCAGAAGAGTTTGGTGGTTACTGTACGGTTGAATCCTCAGGTCGAGTTTGGAGTCAGCAGAGTAGTAAATGCGTTCTGCCACATCTCAGTCCTCTATAGTGAACTGATGCCCGCAGAACTGGCAACGGGAATGCTGAAGAACATAGCGTACCAGGCACGAAACGGTCATCTCAGACGGGATGAGGTCCGCCTCGAGCTTCAGAGAGTGGGTCCGTTCGCATCCGAATCTGAATGGTACGGGTTCGTCACTGGTCTAATGAAGCGAGGCCCGTCGGGAGGTCTTGAAGCGCTATCTGAGAGTAGCGAGCCAGCCGAATTGTTTCGGAAGATTCGTCAAGAAGGAGTCGCAGGCTTTGATGAGATCTGGAAGGAAGTCAAGCCTCGACTGGAGGAGTACATGGAGAAGTTCCAGTCCGAATGGGTCCCGATAAGCGACCGGGTATTGTCACGCCTCTCGATACTCGCCAAAAGCCCGTGGACCGTGGACAGAATTCGTATTCATTTCATAGACTGCCTATACGGAGGATTTGGCTGGAATCACTGTATCGGATTCTCAGCTTTCCCTGATCTTCAGGTTCAGAAAAAGTTTCTCGCCCATGAGCTGTCCGAGCTCATTACTCCTCGACGGATAGTTGGAGATGCTCTGAGAAGGGCGAGTCTCAACTCAGAGATTGCACATACAATTGTCGACATGCTGGCCTACTTCAGCGTGAGAGATTTTCTAGAAAGGCCTGTCTATCCCAATCCTGAGAAGAAGGGAATCAAACCCAATCCGAACTACTATCCAGCGGTGGCGGAATTGTATCCATTCTTCGAGCGTTATGCAGAGGACCCTTCCATCTACAAAGATTTCAAGGAGGTCGTTCAGGACATGATTCCGAGCTTGAAGGAAGAGACTGAAGTTGGGTCCTGATCGAAAAACATTAGTTTCAGCAGTAGAGGATTCTTCACTGGACAAGGCGACTTGATGACCCAAGACGTTCGGATCGAGGACTTGAAGGAAAACCTCCTCGACGACAGAATATCTGTCTGTGGCGATGAGCAACCAGTTGAACAGCTTTCTGTTCAGAAGGGGATCGGGGAGAAGAAGCAGTGGCTTCGCAAAATGCTAGAGGAGTCCAGCTCTCCCTCCAAGATTCTCTACGTTGACAATAAGCCAGTGGGCCAAATACTCTACTATCCAGAGAGTTCAATCCCTTTCTTGAAAGATCCGGACCCGAAGATGCTTCATGTCAGGTGCAGTTTCGTGCACCTTGCCCAACAGGGAAAGGGCCATGGCAAAGCTCTCTTCAAGAGTGTAGTTAACGATGCGAAGACTCAGGCCAAGTATGATAGGTTGGAAACTGTCAGCTTCGATCCTCCAGGATGTGGACTCTCCCAAACGGCCTTCTGGAAACGGATGGGTTTCAAAGAGAGACCTGAAGGCGAGCCTCACGAACTAGAGTATCTCATAAACGGCGGCCTGACTAGGCCGAGAAAGAACAATCCAAGACGTGTCGGGGAGAAGGGTGTCAAAATCTTCTACGAACCCACGTGTATCTTCACACACCAGTTCAGCGACAGGATTGCTGAGGCAGTCAGGGCCATCGATCCTAACGTCTCGGTTGAAATGGTAAACATGTGGGAAAAGCCTGAGATGGCCAAGCGCAGGGCGCTCGTTAAGGGATGCGTCTACATCAACGGCAAACCAATGAAACATTCTATCTTCGATGGTGAAGAGTTCAAGAGGGAAGTACAGGCTCTTCTCAACCCTGAGGATTGAGATTCGTCCTATAGCTCACGAGAATCCTGAAAGAGGTTCCGCTCGGACCTTATTCGGCCTATTGCGTGCAACCTGTAGTAGGCCGGATTAGTAACGTTAGTTGTAAGATGAGCAGATGGGCTAGTCCAGTGCTGTCGATGTCCCAACGGGGCTTGTTCCGGCTAGTACATCTTCCTCCCGACCTAGCCATGCAGCTGAAGGACTCTGTTGAAGAAGCGTTTCAGAGTCTAGGGGGCGCGACTGCCGAGCTGATTCTTCACTATGCCAGACGGAGACACCATGTAGACATGAACAAGCTGCCCGACGGAATTGAGGAGCTCGACAAGGCTCTTGGCGAGATTCTTGGGACCGGGAGAAGAATGGTGGTGAACCATTGCTCGGAGATATTGACTAGGCGACTTGGCAAAGAGATTCGGCCCAAATCTGACAAGCTTTCAGACATCTTTCGACAGGTTGCGAAAATCTACCAGAAACGAGCTTCGGTTCAGGTAGATGAAACCACAATCTTCGAGAAAGCAGAGAAGTCTGAAGACTCACTCCTGCAGGGAAACGTTGTCGAAGGCATTCTGCGCGACTAAAAGCTAATCTTGCCCCTATCGTACAGAGCAGACGCTTGGACTTGACCCATGGGGTGCAACACACATACACTAGTAGCTCATGTCGCAGCCTTGCATCACAGTTCCGCTCTCCTGTTGAAGTACAGAGTCGGCCCTGATAATCAGCACGGATGGTTCCTACCCAACGATGATCTTCACCACTTGGAGCATCCGGAACAAGCTGCTAGGCGTATCTTGAAAGAACAGGCGGGGATAGATGATGCAACGTTGAAACTCGCCGAGATCGAGTCTTTCGTGGGGAACAATCAGACTTGGCATCTTATCTTCGACTACCTCGCGTTCACCCGCACGATGAGTACATCACCGGGGAAGGCAGTTGCAGAGCTGAGATGGTTCGAGATCGACAAATTGCCGCCAGCGGAGGACTTCGCTCACCATGGCTGGGGAAGGACTGTTCTCGTTAAACATGCCCTCGGGAAAGCACAACCTCTGACAACGTCAAGCCCCAGATAGGTCAAAGAGAAATTCTGCTCAGAATTCAAGATTTCAAAGAAGCTGTTCTCAGATAATACGCCCAGTACCCTTTCCAGGACCCATATTTCTCGGCTATCTGGTCTAGAACGCTCTGATTGAGGATCCTGCCTCGACCGTAGACATTTGAAGCCGCTTTGAGCAATCGCTTCTCCACAGCGATCTTCTCCATTCGGCCCAATCCTCGGAGCAGAATCAGTTTTGACGACCATTCTCCAATGCCTCGGATCTGACCTAGCCACTCCTCAACTTGGGCGTACTTTGCTGTCCTGAGAAACCTCTCATCTGTTTCGGCGAAGGCCTTCGCGACACCTGATAGGAATTTGGTTCGACGCTGGTTTCTAACGATGGCAAGCAGGTCCTGCTCGTTGGCGGAAGCTAGTCGGTAAGCTTCGGGAAAAGTAACATACCTCTGACCATTCACTTTTAGACTTGTTCCAAATTTTTCAGTGATAGCCTGCTTGGTCCTCTGTGCAGCTCCGGTGGGATAGCGCTGGGAGAGAACGGCCCAGCAAGCAGACTCGAAGGGTGTTAGAAATTTTACCTGGTGGAGACCGTAAAGCCTCTGCAACACCGGAGCAAAATCCACATCGCCATAACCGATCCTGTAGAATTGCTCAAGATCATCAGCCAAGCTCAGAAAGAACCCGATTCGATCGACAGCGGCGTCGCGCGCACCTTGTGTCAGAGAACGATCAGAGATGAGAGTGTACTTCAATCGTGGGCTCTTGATGAGGCCGGTTGATCGAACGTTGAAGACGATGGTTTGGCCGCCGATACAGACGGCCCTCGTGAGAGAGAGTTCGTCGATTTTCTGGTCGTCTCGCATCGGCGGATAGCCTCTCAAAAAGTCCAGCGCTTTGGAAAAGTCGAAAGGTGGCTTGGGGCTGAGGAAACCCTCCTCTGAGTATAGGCTCCGCGCGAGCCGGTCAGCATGAAGCAAGATAGGAATCCACAGAGTCAATCGTGACGTATAGGTTTAGCAGAGGGTCGATTGACCTTCCACACGTCCAAAGGAGTAGGTGCCTCGAGAGTTGATGTCACTTGGAGGGCTTTGAGGTGAAACATGATTGGCGGTTTCCTTTGATCGTATAGCTGGCGTCTACGATGCTACGAGATGGTCTGGCGTTCCACCGGAAGTAATGAAGAGTCTCTTGAACGCGATGAATGAACTGTTCGCTGGTTGCAGGACCATTCTCGATGTGGGAATTGGGACGGGACGATTTGCAGAGTACCTGAATTATTCAGGTTTCGAAGTCGTCGGTATTGACGTGTCACTCTCTATGATGGCTAGGGCTCGGGAGAAGCGGATCCGAAGCTTGGTCCGAGCTGATGCGCACTATTTGCCTTTCCGGGATCGGGTCTTTGATGGTGCGATCATGGTTCATGTGTTGCATCTTGTTCGCGATTGGGTTCGGGTAGTTGGCGAAGTAGGCCGAGTGACGGGGAGAGTAATTGTTGCAGAGGTGGAGAATGGGGAGGGGTTCAGTCCGCGGTCGAGGTATTTGGAGCTGAGGAAGGAGATGGGCTATCCTCTGGATCGGTTCAATGATGGTGAGGCGGGGCTTCGCCGAGTAGTACCTCCAGCTACCGTCAAATTGGTCGGTGACTATTGGACAGATGTCGATGTGCATGAAGAGATAGACTCGTTCGACAGGAGGAAATCTTCAGTCTCTTGGGATGTCCCGGCGGAAGTCAACGATAAGATCATTCAGCGGCTTCACTCAGAGAATCCGGAGAAGACAGTTCGTCGTCGAGAAACTGTAGAAGTAGTCGGATGGGACCCAGCACAACTTCGACATCTCAATACGCCGGCGAAGATCAGGTAAGGCTGAGGATATTTCAACGTGGGAAAATCGCACGAAAAACCGCGGGATCTGGATGAGTTGGCCCCCGCCCCCCCGGGGGTTGCAAGTCAGATTTTTTCCCTGATTAAGCCTGACTATGTGTTTTGGGGCTGTTTTGAACCGTAAATCGACTTCTGAGAAGCCCGAAAAACGAGCAGCTTCTCCAACGCTAACGAGCAGGTAAGTGTCCGTGTTGGCCTATCTCGTGGCATCCGGGACCAGTAGCGGGCCTATTATTCGATGGGGCTTGTAGGGTTCTTCGAGCCTCTTCATGTCATCCGGCGAGAGCTTTACGTCGAGCGCGCTGACAGCATCTTCCACGTGCTCCACCTTCGTTGCTCCGATTATCGGAGCGCAGACGCCTTTGTGTAATAGCCAAGCCAGGGCAATCTGAGACACGGTCACTCCCTTCTGCTTTGCTATCTCTTCGGCCCGCTCTAATACGTCGAAATCTTCTGGTCTGAAGAATCTCTCAGCAAAATACTTGTCAGACCGATACCTCGGAGTATCCGTTTTTCCTCCTCGTTTGTATCTTCCCGTGAGGAAGCCGCGGGCCAAGGGGCTCCAGGGGATCAGAGCTGTTTCTTGGTCTTTGCAGAATGGTATCATCTCTCGCTCTTCTTCACGATAGCAAAGACTGTAGTGATTCTGCATGGAGACAAAACGCGCGACCCCCAGCAGGTCGCTCGCAGCGAGTGCTTTCGCGAATTGCCATGTGAACATGCTTGAAGTGCCTATGTAATTGACCATTCCCTGTCGGACCAGATCGTTGAGAGTGAGAAGCGTTTCCTCTATCGGGGTCGAGTAGTCCCAGCGGTGCGTCTGGTAGAGATCGATTCTATCAGTTCGGAGACGCTTGAGAGACTTCTTCACCTGACCCATGATGTGGTATCTTGAGAGGCCTTCGCTGTTCGGTCCCTCGCCAACCTTCAATCTGACCTTTGTGGCAATCACTACATCGTCCCGATTGTCCTTCAAAAGCTCCCCGATGATCTCCTCTGATCTTCCATTCGAGTAAACGTTCGCAGTGTCGAAGAAGTTCACACCGAGGTCAAGAGCACGTTTCACAATCATCCTCGCCTTATCGATCTCTACCATCCATTCTTCAGAATTACCAAAAGACATTGCTCCGAGACAGATGCGCGAGACCTCTAGTCCGGTGGGGCCTAGTTGGATGTACTGCATCAGGGCTTACCGAGAGTGATTCGACCCATTTCCCTGTTTAAGAGGTCCAGGGAGAACGTAGGATAAACTTGAGGCCTGAGAGAAGATGTTTCTGTAATTACCATCTGAAGCGAATGAAAAAATCACTGTTCAGACCAAAAGCGCCATATGCTTCTAAATTGAGGCAATTTTCACGTAAATGATTCCAAACAGTCTCGTTTTTGGTCTATGTTTATTAGGCGGAACATGGCCTCTATCAAATGGTATCTGGGTGCTTGAAAGTAGCTAGACGATTCATCGGTCTGTTTCTTTTTGTGATGGTGGGTGGCGTCGCATTTGCGCTAGCCGCTAGCAATATCATAACGTTGAACCACACTGCAACCATAGTTCAAGGCGCCACTTTAGGAGTTACTGATATTGGACCAAGCGCCCCAACGTCTTGTCCAAGTGCATCCACGAGCTACGGACCAGGCCCTGTAGGCATTGTTTGGGGGCCTCTAGCTGCCGGTGCGACTGTGAAGCATTATGTGTGTGTCATAAACACTGGCAGCGCTCCAGACACGATCACGGTCTCGGGCAGTCCCCCGTCGGGCTATGGTACGATTAGTAGTCCAGAAAACAGTATGATATTGACTCCAGCTAGCACTCTGGCTATCGAACTGGATTGGGCCATACCAACTGGTGCAACCTTAGGTCCAGTTCCCGCATTCGCCACGTCTATCACTTAGACAGGCAGTCGCACTCAACTAATTGGCCGAGGGTTCTGAAGAAAAGCGGTAGCCAATAATTCTAACTAGCTCGTCAAGCACTCAACTCCTTCGAGTGTTCCCGCTTGACTGCTCGCTCGAGCAACATCCCGGGCCGCAACATCCACAGCCGGGTCCACAACAGCTCATTAACGCTTCACCTCGGTAACTGAGCAGTGACAGCTTAACACCCATGGAATGAACCGCGTCTTCAACATGCTCTACTTTTTTAGCCCCGATTATCGGTGAGCACATTCCCTTGTGCAACAGCCATGCTAATGCTATCTGAGATGGAGTTACTCCCTTCTCCTGGCATGGTCCATTATACGGTATCGTGAGAGTCCTTCCTTGTTCGGTCCCTCCCCAGTGCTCAGCCTTACCTTCGTTGCGATGATCGGAGCACTGACTGAATGCGACAGGTAGCGAAGAAAGCTTCGACGGTTTTGGGTCACGGTCTAATCTGAAAAAATGGTTGGAAAAACGAATTGCGATCCTCTAGATTTTCAGTCGCATTCGCACTGACAGGTTGGCGACTCGTCGGTCCAACATTGGGATCGCTATGTCCTCTGTGATTATACCCTAGTCTCTTGCTTCGCAATGAAACACGGGTCTATTCAAAAGTGGACATATTTCGCTGTTGCCGGTTTCGCCCGATGCTTACCGTTACGACTTGCTCCAAGGGACCCAAGATATTCTCCGTTCTCATTTCGGTACTCGATGGGAGGAAATCTACCAGCGAAAGCGGCCTCCCACATTCGAACCCAAGGGAACACGATCTTGTCGAGGTCATGGTACCGAGGACTAGAAACTATCCAAACGAGCTTTGCTACTGCGTCGCCAGAACGGATCATGAATAATAGTCGGGTCAGATGACCTTGAATGTGAAGCGGTTGAAATCCCGGTACTTCTTGTTCAAAGAGTACAATTCTACCGGAGTTCGTTAGGCCAGCTCCATCCCATCGAAAGATGAGTAGCAAGTCCGACTTGGCTTCATGGTACGCAAAGAGCCCTCCGTCTCCTGATTCTGTTCTTGGCCGAAGTTTCAATTTTCGAAGAAGTCGAGTTACAGATATCAAATGCATCCCAGTTTGTCTAACTAATCGAATATTGTTCTTCCATTCTGCTATTAACCAGAGAGGCAAGAAACCTGATCATAAGCTAGGAGAAGCCGGAGCGGAGCAGGCAAAAAAATGGGTATCACATTGAGACAACCTGCCTCCAAAAAGGCAAGGTTTTGCGCTTAGGGCGTTTTAGCGCTGGTCGGTCCACAGCAGCCGCCGCAGCATCCACCGCAGCAGGAGCAACAATTCTCCAGTAACTTCACCTCCGTAAGTAACGTGAGTTACCAAAGTGAAGTATTTAACCCGGCAACTTCCCATATGGTAACTGGGTTACGGAATGGTTAGACAAAAGGAAGGAGAACCATGTTGCATCTGTCCCTGTCCGTGCGAGGGGCTCGTTGATGTCATCGGGAAGAAATGGGTCTTATGTGCGCTAGCTCAGCTTGGAAATGAGGGAACGCTTCGCTTCAACCACTTGGCTCAGAAGCTTCCAGGCATAAGCGCAAAGACTCTCAGTGATGTGTTGAAAGATCTTAGACGAAATGGGCTTGTGAAGCGCGTAGCCTATCAGGAAATTCCTCCTCGAGTGGAATATTTTCTGACCCGGGAGGGGAGAGAGTTGACCATGCTTGTGGCTCCGTTGATGGTGTGGGCTGATAAGAAGACGGGACTGATTCAGCTGGACGCCTAGGCTACTTCTTACGAGAACGAGATCCGACAATTTCCTGAATTCTCTGTTCTAGTTGCAGAGCCTCTTTTCTTAGCTCGGAAACGCGAGAACGGGTCTGGTCTACGTAGTGCTTGTCATCCAGCATGTCTAGATTGATCAGGACATTGCTAGCAGCTCCTTCCAGAGCAGCTCGCCCTGCGGATATGGATGTGGTAATATCAGACAGCGCATTGGTAGCGCCGTATTTCGCGACCTCCCCCGCAAGGTGTAGAACTTCGATAGAAGATTCCAGTGTTCGGAGAGGTATTTCGGCTGCTTTCATTGTGGCTTCTTGAATCGTTTTTCTCCGAGCATCCGGCTTGTCTTTGGGCAGCTTGAACGCTTGCATGACAGCATCGAAGGATTCAGCGTCCTCGACAACCAGTCCCAAGAATCGCTGACGAAGCTCTTCTCCCTTCCTGATGAGTTCTTGTAGTTGATCGCTCTCTTGCGCGACCTCTTTCTTGGATAGTGTTATTCTTGCAACCATGCAGACGAGTCCCGAGGCAAGTGCGCCCATGTAGGCTGAGACACTGCCTCCTCCCGGAGTCGCTTTCTTTGAACCGACTTCTTCCGAGAAACGCAAAAGGCTCATGTCTGTAAGGCTCGAAGGGCTGGGTGTGAATAGTCGCTTCTCCAGAATCTGTTCGCGGCTGAAATTCTCAAGTTTCAGATAGAATTCGGCTGCATCAACTAGGGCGTCCATAGGGACGAGTCCTACGATTTCGCTGCCAACAACTGGGACACCGTATCTTTCGGCGAACAGCTCGACGAGTTCTTGGGCTTTGAAAAGCTGGCTCTTGTGATAATCGGTCATGTTCATTGAGACTTGTACAATTCCGCGTTCTTTCAGTTCAAAGCCGAGAGCTTTGACGTAGGACAGACCGCCATCCTTGGCCCGAAGTTGGTGCGCGATCTTCTTCGCGATCGAGAGGTCGTTTGTCCCAAGGTTAACGTTGTAGGCGATCAGTATTTCCCGCGCACCGACAGCAGTGGCTCCTGCTGTCGGGTGAATCTTGTCTGGGCCGAAATCAGGCTTCTTCGCAGGGTCTCTGCCTATTTTGTCGCGGAGTCCCTCAAATTCGCCTGCTCTTACATCTGCAAGGTTTCGTCTTTCAGGTGTCGAAGCTGCCTCCTCATAGAAGAAGACTGGGACGTGAAATCGCTCTGCAAATTCTCTCCCGAAATCTTTCGCCAGGGCTATACAATCGTCTATTGTAGCTCCGGACAATGGTACGAACGGGACGACGTCGACGGCCCCCATTCGAGGATGTTCGCCCTCGTGCTTGTTGAGGTCCAAGAGTTCGATGGCTTTCGCTGATGCGGCGAGCGCCGCTTGCTTTACGGGACCCGGTTCACCGACGAAGCTAATCACGGAGCGATTGTGGTCTGGGTTCGATTCTACATCCAGAAGGGTGACACCAGGCGTTGATCGGATCGTCTCTGCGACTGAGTTGATTACTTCTTGTCGTCGTCCTTCACTGAAGTTTGGAACGCACTCTATGAGCTTCAATACTCTCTTGCCGTGCCTTCGGTTCTGTCTTTGGGTCTTAAAGTCTGAGAGACCTAAGAACGGCCGTCTCAAGCGTCTATTCGATTTGGTGGTGACTTGACTTCTATCCTGTGGTCGATCAGTTTCTCAAATTCGCCTGAGTAATAGAACCATCCCTCAAATCTAGTTCCATCAAGTGCTAACCGGTACCAGTATTGATCGTCTTCCCACATCTTCTCAAAGGGTAGAGCATCGATACTGAACCATTCGAGCCGTCCTTCTCGTCCATTGATCGGCACTCCCTCGAATTCGTGAGTTAGGAACACGTGAACTGTCCATACAAGACTCATGCGTTTGCTGTTGTTGTAGAAGTATAGGAGGCCGACTTCTTCTGGGTTCTTTGCGATGAGTCGGGTTTCTTCGAAGACCTCTCTAACCGCACAAGCCTTTGGCTCTTCATTGGGCAGTATCTTGCCGCCAGGAGCGTTCCATTTTCCCTGCCCGAGTAGGCCTTTCGATTTCTTGAGGAGCAGAATCTTGTTGTCCTTTAGTATGAGGCAGAGGGTCGCTCGGATCAACGGCCTAAACGGCTCAGGAGGCTTTCTTCTGTTTGAGAATGATGATGGCTTGGGCGAGGTCGCCTCCAGATTGCTGGAGAGCTTTGGCCGCTTCTTCTGTTGTCGCTCCTGCCTGTGAAGCGACGAGCTTCGCATCTTCCTGTGAAGATGCTCCGGCCGGACCTTCTTCCCTGGCCGTTCCGCCGCCGACTTGGTAGACGGTCTGTCCCTGGACGGTAACGATCGCAACTTCAGGGTCATCGATTACTATTCTCTTCGAAGCGGATTCGATGATGACTCGGGTCACATCATCTACCTGTTTGACTTGCATGCCCATGCGCTGCATCATTCGGTTCGCCTCTCTTGGATTGATTCTGCGCTGCATGGTGAAACGCTCTACAGTTCTCGGCTGATCCTGATTGTTAAGCCTATCAGCCTTCTATCCCGTGCCGAACCTTTACAGCCACGCCAATCTTGAAGCTCAACATTTCTTCTGCGTTGAAGAAGCTTCGGCCGACCGCCAACAAGCGATCCTTTTCGTCTACAACGAGAACTTCCTCTGCGGGGCGGAGTTCAGGATCCACATGTTGAACGTGTTTGCAGAACACGTTGCCTCCATGCTTAATGAACTCCTCAACCCCGGGGACGACCTCGACCCGTAGCCTGGGTGGTTTGAAGATTCCACGTAGGGCCTGTCCTCCAGGGATCGATAATGCGAGCAGTCCATCTTTTGGACGATAGGTTGCTAGTAGTTCGTCGTTGTTGTAAATGTGTCGGATTCTGTGAGTGTTGGGCGACCTTGTGATCAGGATGGTTTTGGGAAAGGCTTTGCTTGCGCGCTTGCCAAACTGGTAGTTGGCGACGACCCTGATTCTTCTCAGCTCGTGAAGCCGGGGCTTTACAAGCTGGAGGGGCATTCTAAATCCGATACCTACATAAGCATCCTGAGCAGCTATTTCTAACGTTCTCGCCTAGAGGTATCCTGAACCCTTGTTCTGTGAGATTTGTGGACGTGAGATCGTCGGCAAACCTGGAAGATCACTGGTTGAAGGAGCCACTCTCATTGTATGCCAACAATGTTCGAGCATAGGCACCAAGCTGCCCGGTTTCCCCGATAGACCCCGTCGCCCAGTGATAGCACCGTCGCATACGCACGCACCGATAGAGAGGCTGCCGAAAGCAGTTGAAGAATCGGATCTCATCGAAGAATATTCCCGTGTCATCAAGGAGGGTCGAGAGAAACTCGGCATCTCACAACAGGACCTAGCATTCAAGGCGAAGGAAAAGCTGACGGTTATTCAGAAGATCGAGATTGGAAAGATGCTGCCAACGATGAGACTCTCAAAAGAACTGGAGCATATTCTCAGAGTCAGACTGCTTGTTCCAAGAGAAGAGCTTGATCTCCCCTCTCCACCTCGCAAGGCTTCGCAGCCTCCTATAGTCACGCTGGGCGATGTTGCCTTGGTAAAGCACAAGCAAGACATTGACGAGTAACCGACCTAACGGTGTTTAGTGGGTCCATGTCCTTAGTTCCTTAGCTAAGATGTCCGATGCCCTATCCAGCAGGTCAATCTCTTCCCTTACGAGCGGTTGAAGAAGGTCAACCAAACGTTTCTCCCTGCGACTTCTTCCTTCATGCATGATCCGAGTTCCCTTGTCCGTTGCCGTAAGGATAACTAAGCGTCTGTCTCTCTTATCCGTCTCTCTCGTAACTAAACCACTTCGAACGAGACCATCGATGATTCGACTCATGGTTGGTGGACGGACCTGCTCGGCCTTGGCCAGGTCTGAAAGTGAGGTTTTCCCACCAAAGACTATGACGGAGAGGGCTGAGAGTTGAGCTGGTGGCACCCCGAGTGCGGTATCTTGGGATCTTACGTAACGCATCAAGTGCAGTGCTACACTGTGAACCCTCCTTGCCACATCTTCTCTGCTTGGCGACTTGCTCATGTCTCCAGTTTTCCTAAACGTATATATATTAGCATTACTAACCGTTAGTTATGCTAACTATTCAGACAGACGAATTCCTGGACGCGGTCAAGAAAGGTGATACCGCGAGAATTAATCAGCTCCTCCATCAGAATCCTACACTCTCGAACGCTAGAGAGAAGAACGGCGTGTCGGCCATATTCCTCGCATTGTACCGAGGAAACAAGGCCGGTGCGCTTGCAATAGCTTCTAAGAAACCAGAACTCGACGTCTTCGAAGCATCCGCGCTAGGTGACGTCGAACGACTCAAGAACATAGTGAACCGTGATCCCGCTTCGGTCAGCTCCTACTCTCCGGACGGTTTCACAGCCCTAGCCCTAGCAGCGTACTTGGGCCAAAAAGAACCGGTTGAATATCTCATTGAGAAAGGAGTGGATCTGAACGCTCTTGCCAGGAACGAGACGGGCTACACAGCACTGACGGGAGCGGTCTCACAGAACCACAATGAGATCGCGAAGTTCCTAGTCAGGAAAGGAGCGCAAGTTAATCATGGCTACGAGGGCGGATTCACCCCATTGATGCACGCAGCCTATGCAGGAAACGTTGAACTCGTCCGTTTCCTTCTCCAAAATGGAGCCGATCCGACAGCAAAGAACAGTAAGGGCAAGACTCCGCTGGCCTTTGCCCAGGAGACGAACAATCGTGAGATCCTCCAATTGTTGAGGGAGCATGGCGCTTCCTAAGTTCGATTCCATGTCGCTTGTTCGCCATTCCTTTAGTTTGGCTGATCAAGCGTCGCGAATTGTCAGTCTCCGGTTCTAGGTCACAGTTATTCCCCAGTAACAGCATCCATTAATTGCGAATTTTCTCTATGACGAAGCTATGGCAAAGCCCGTAGTCAAGCCAGCCTCCTCATCTCCGGGTTGGACCTTTGAAGAGTTCCGCGAACTTGTAGGAAAGCTGAGAGTTGTGTCCGATATCCTAGCACGGGAATTAGCCAGTCATTCGGGAAGCAAGAAGGCGGAAAAGCTGTCAAGAGAGTGTCACGATCTGTCCGTTGCAATTGTGGGGTTCTGGGGTCAAGCCGCCTAAGTCTTGGCCTCAAGTCATCGCCTATGCGATCTGATGTCGGTCTTATTCAGGTGGAGAGCTGTTGAATCTCCTTTCCGCTTCTCGATGGAACAATCTGGACTCGAGCTTTCGAAAACTCGTGTCCAAATTCTCGGTGTTGCTTGAACCAGTCTAAGAATATGGCTAATGCAGCGACTTCGCTCATGGGCTGATTGGTAACTGATACATTCCAGTCAGCCACTTTGAAGATCTCTCCCGGCATCTTCTCAGACCCGACGACTACGAGAAGATCCTTGTCTGTTTCTTGGATTTCTGGCAGCGTTTTCGGTAGTGGTAGTCCATAGGCTGTCAGGTGGACGATTCGTCCTCCAATGGCTCTCCAATCTCGGATAGCCTGTTTCCACGGTTTTCCGCTCTGGACATCGAAGGGTCCCCCGAACCTGTTTGTCACATCTCGAATTGTGGATTCCACAACCTTGTCCTCATGGTCCGCGATGATGACCTGATCAGCGCCCAAGGCCCGGGCGGTGAGGCAGACGTGGGTGGTCACTCGTGAGTCTCTGAAGACCCGGTGGCCTATCCGGAGAATTACTACTTTCGGCATCCTGTCCTCAAGAAAGCGTTTTGCAGAATACGTGTAGATTAGGTCATCTGAGACGACAAAAATGAGGTCGTCGACAGACATTCACGAGAAAAGTGTTCCCAGACGTTCATCGCGGAGAATAAGATTTCTGAGCTTCGATTCATCTTAGTGCAACAGTCGACAAGGATTTGCGAGATGATAAGGTCCTGACTCTCGATAGGTTCCTTTACAAGTACCCCTGTATCTGCCCGAAATGTGGCAATTGAGGGTATCTGTACGAGAGATACAAAAGGAGTCACACATCGCTTAGAGGGCCATATCTCCTCGTAAGGCATAGAGTATCTAGCAACTATGACAAACGAAAGTACCGTCTTGCCCGATTAAACGGCTTGGACCCTTATACGGCGGCGAATCATGCAACAAGCCAAAGATGAAAGACTGCTATGTCAAAGGTCCGCGCCCGACTCCAAATCGTCTAAGGAAGTACGAGTCCGTAGCTTCCACAGATTACGGTGAATCGGGAAAATTTTCCGACTGTCCTTATTGGGAAGCTCGAAGGCTACAAGCCGGGCATCTGGGTCGGAGGGGTGAGTATCTTGTTGTTTCTTGGCTTCAGAGTCGGAACTGGTTTGCCAAAAGGTCCTTCGGTTCTAGAGGGGTAGATGTGTTTGCGGCAAAAGGTAACAGGGTATTGCTGATTGATGTTAAGTCTTCTAAGAGTAAGTCAAGAAGCTTAGAGCCAGTTCCAAAAGACCCCTTCGTTGAAGCGGAATCGGTGAGAACGAACATTCCGGCGGTTCGTGCCGCTTACACAGAAGGCAAAACCCCTCGTTTCTTCTGGTATGCAACAGGGAGAGAAATCTATCCCGGGTGGTTTGGCAAATAAAAAGTGATTATTAGGGATTTCCCTCGCTAGACAGAGAATAAACTCGATAGTTTAAATGGTGAAATGCGCATTATAGGGTGTATCGAGGGTTATCAGAGATTATGGGGAACCACCATGACGATCTTGCTCGCCTGGCCAGCTTCTTCGGGGGAGAGGAGGCCATCAGCGTGGTCAAGGCGCTGGCCCAAGCCGGGACTACGACCGATGATGTTATCGCGACCCAGGCTAACGTCCGGCTGAACACGGCTCGAAAGGTTCTCTACAAGCTCTACGACCATGCCCTGGTGACGTGCCAGCGGTCGAGGGACGAGAAGACTGGATGGTTCATCTATCACTGGAAGCTCCAGCCAGACCAGTTGGACGCGTTCGTCCGGAGTCGGAAGAAGAAAGCTCTCGAGACGTTGCGGACGCGGTTAGAGTTTGAGAAGGGCCATAGCTTCTTCATGTGCAAAGAGTGTTTGAACGTACGTGTCACGTTTGAGGATGCGATGGAGTCCGCATTCCGATGTAGCGGTTGCAATGGACAGATGGTAAGCGATGACAATCGTAAGACTATACAGTTGTTAGAGGATCTTTCGCGCAAGCTGGAGTCGGAGCTCTCAGATCGTCCCGCAGCTTTCGTCACCGAAAAAATCTGATCCTAGAGAGTAATAGTCTTGGCTGAGGGTTGGCAGATAGCCACCCTCGCAGAAAAGATTCCTGAGACAGTTCTGAACCGAGGGCCCAAGCCAGTATGGAATGTTCTTTCGAGAGAGTCCAAGGGTCTAAGGGTAGACTGGGAAATCGCTGCTCCACAGCAATGGTTGCAGGTCCAGGCTCGAGGAGAGGATGCTGAGACATTTCTCAATCTTCTAAGGGAAAAGTTTGGCGAAGCACCTGTGCTCCGTTCAAAAGTGGAGCGGTGGGATGTTCGCAAAGGATTCATCACTGGATCGGGAAGAGTAGGCTTTGGCGTCTACGTCGACATAGGAATCCTTGAGCCCACACGTAAAGATGCACTCTATCCTCTGCACAGGATGAGGGCTCAACTATCGGATGGTGCTTCGAAATCCTCTCGAGAGATTCTGCAGGAGAATGGCATTGCCGACTATTTTCCAGTCTATGTGATTGTTACCGAGCTTCAGGGAGAGAACGTCACT
This sequence comes from archaeon 13_1_40CM_2_52_13, assembly GCA_001919285.1. Classification (GTDB taxonomy): domain Archaea; phylum Thermoproteota; class Bathyarchaeia; order 40CM-2-53-6; family 40CM-2-53-6; genus 40CM-2-53-6. Next base: position 30,737 of record MNHO01000022.1, on the reverse strand, counting down.
GTCGAACTGGCTGACAGGAGCCGAGACCAGTTTCTGTGGTGGAAGAAGTTGCTCTTTGACCGGGTAATCGCTGCTGGCATCGATAGAGACTATGCTGAGAAGATAGTGCAATCAGCAAATCTCGGATTGGACGTTATCAAAGTCGAAACACTGTCATTATTGGTACAGTGTCTTGTTTGCAAGTTCGACACGGACGCGCCGGGAGTCATTGCAAAGATTGGGAATCGTCTCAGGGGAGTCGAATTGACTTCCTTTCGGACACCTGCTAAGGCAGCGTTCGCGCAGTGAAAACTACAGCCGGAATTAACCAGCTTTGTTTCCTATGATTCTGTTTATTGCATGTCTAGAGTAGCCGAGTTCTCGAAGAACTTGGGCAGTGTCCTGCCCCAACGTGGGAGGAGGACTCGAGAAACGTTTCTCCCGTTTGAGGAACTTGATTGGCGAGGTCATCTCCGAGATGCCGGACCTCGCCTTCTTGAAGAGACCACGATCTTTGACTTGGGGATCCCTGCTCACATCGGCGATCTTGTAGACGGGTGCTGAGGGGACTCCATTCTGATTGAGGAGTTCGTTCCAATATGCTGCGCTCTGTCCCTTCAAGCGTCTCGAGAGTATTGGGACAAGTTGCTGTCTGTTTCGCACTCGTTGAGGATTCGTGCTGAACCGCCTCTCTTCCGACAAGCGCTCTAATCCGAGGCTGCGACAGAGTCTCTGAAACTGTTGGTCATTGCCCACCGCAATTATCAGTTCCCTGTCCTTGCAGTTGAAAGCTTGGTAGGGGACGATGCTGGGATGGGCCGAACCCATTCTCTCGGGTTCTTTTCCTGTCGCGAAATAGTAGGTTGCAAGATAGCTGAGCCAGGAAACGATCGAGTCGTAAAGTGAAATGTCAATGTAGTCTCCTCTTCCCGTCACCAGCCTACGGGAGAGACAGGCGAGAATTGCTGTTGACGCGTAGTGACCTGCTGCGATATCTGCAACGGGAACGCTAACTCTGATCGATGGACGACCTTTTTCGCCGGTGGTGCTCATGATCCCACTCATCGCAAACGCCACGATGTCATATCCAGGTCGATCGCGGTAGGGACCCGTTTGTCCAAATCCTGAGATAGAACAGTACACAAGGGCCTTGTTCACTCTCCGAAGTCTCGGATAGTCAAGGCGGTACCGGGATAGTGTGCCGGGACGGAAACTCTCGACTAGAATATCCGAATCCTGAACGAGTTGCCGGATTACTTTCTGTGCCGCAGAAGTCTTTAGGTCAAGCGTGACGCTCTTTTTTCCACGGTTGAGGCTCAGAAAATAATAGCTGAGGGTCTTGACGAAAGGCGGTCCCCAGGTGCGGGTCTCGTCGCCGGACCCAGGCCTCTCGATTTTGATGACCTCCGCGCCTAGGTCTGACAGTATCATGGTGCAGAAGGGACCCGCGAAATCCTGGGTCAGATCTATTACGCGCAGACCCTTGAGTGGCAGAGCCATGCGCTTATCTCAGACTCTAACCAATTAATGCCTAGCTTGACTGCTCCCGAGGCTGTAACTGCCCCAGTGAAGCCTCTTGCTGACGTCTTGGTCGAGGGCGAATTATCGCCGTTCGAGGACGAGGCCCTCTATCGAATACTACGGAAGGGATTCCAGCTCGAACATCCGTCCTATACTCAACTCGTGGATGAGGATTTGGCCACTCGAATCAACATAACGTTTCACCATCCATACGTCACGACGGTTTTTACAGATGTTCTCCAGGAAAACTGGCGTGACCTCAAAGAGCTGCTCAGACAGATCAGATACCGAAGAGGAAAAGCCGGCGCAGCGGTGACCTTGAGTTTCATAGGAGAGAAGAACAAACTCGTTTTCAAGTCTGGAGTTCTTGAAGAGAAAGAGTTGAGCTCTGCCATGGACCAGATAGGGCATCTTACTGGGATTCTGGGTCAGATGCTGCGTCCCGAGTCGATGGAGAAGCCATTGGAACTGGTCGAGGCAGCCTACGACAAGAAGTCTGATAGGTGGCACGAGTTCAAAGGATTCACCTCAGCTGCTCAGAACGAGAGTTATGTTTTCGACGAGTCAGTCTTCCGCTGGATACGGTTGTAGAGTCGAGAAAAATGAGTGACGATTTTCTTCCTCGCGCCCACTCGAAGAGGTTGGGGGAGCTGGAACGGTCGAACTGGAAGAGCCTTCGGGACGGACGAAATATCCATCGAATAGACCCGGCTATTAGAGAGATTGTCACATTACTAAACAGGAAGGGATACCGGACATTTTCATCCTGTAGCGGGGGGCATCCCGCGAATCCTCGCTGGAAGGTCAATCGTCACGAGAGCGGATACCTCGCATTCTCTCCACCGTCTAATGTGGCCTTCGCGCTCTATCTTGGTCTTCGAAAGAAGAATAGAGATTTCACGGTTGAAGCGCAAGCGGTTATCGACGACGGGGACGGAGGAGACAGGGAGACCGTGTGTACCAGATTCTACTGGCAACTGTCGGATAGGAAAAAGCACAAGCTAGAACACTACAACAGGCTGTTCGCTCAGATGAAGGATATTATCGAAGGTCTTCCGAGAGCACCAGGCAACGGAAGTGAGGTTATTGCAGGCCTTTTCGGTGAAGAGAATCTTCAGACTGGTCTTAGAATTGTGAAAGGGCAAATGAGACGATTCACAGGTAGTTAATGTGGTTACGTCCAGATAATGAAGGTAGGAATAGGGCAATGACCAACGTGGGGACAACTTTGCTTTCGGCAGATTACAAGGCTCCAGGCGGAAAGCTTCTGAGGGTCCGATTAAGAGAAGCCGAAGGGCGGATTGAGTCTGCGAAAATCTCTGGAGACTTTTTCCTGATTCCTGAAGACAGTCTCCCGAAGCTAGAGATGATGCTGGAGGATGTCCCGTTGAGGGAGAATGAGCTGAAGCTTCTGGTGGATCGTTTCTTCCGAGGGACTGGTGCACGGGGCCTAGGAGTGGCGCCGGATGATTTTGTCAAAGCAATACTCGCCGCAAAACCTGGGGAGTCAGGGTCCTGATGGAGACTTGGCGACTGGTCGATGTGGAGTACCGAGACGATCCGTTCATGAACATGAGCGTGGAGGAGGCTATTCCGCGTGCGGTTGGTGAGAGTAAGGCTCCAAACACTGTTCGTTTCTGGCATAACTCAAACACGATCGTCCTGGGATGCTTCCAGTCGGCGCCGCTCGAGGTCAACTTTGACGCCTGTAAAGAGACTGGGACCACGGTGGTTAGGCGTTTTACTGGAGGCGGGGCGGTCTATCATGATGCTGGCAACCTGAACTACGCGATCTCATTGAAGAAAGGGCATCCGTTGGTCCAGGATACGGATCTTCAGGGGGTCTTTCAAAGACTCTCGCAAGGTGCCGTCGAAGGATTGCGGAGTCTCGGGGTAAAAGCCGAGTTTCAGCCAATCAACGATATTCAGGTCGAAGGGAAGAAGGTCTCTGGTGCCGCGGGAAGTATCAGATGGGGAGCCGTCTTCCATCACGGTTGCATTCTTGTAGCTTCTGACTTGGCGATTCTCGGAAGAGTCTTGAACGTGCCTCAGGCGAAGCTGGCTGACAGGCATGTTGCTAGTGTGCAGAAGAGGGTGACGACGGTTCGTGATGAGTTGGGGAAGAATGTGACGACGAAGGATGTAAGAGACGGGATAGTTCAGGGAATCGAGAGTTCGTACAATGTTCGATTGGAGGATGGAGCGTTGACGAAGAGTGAGCTGTCCACCGCGAAGGAGCTCTATGACACCAAGTACGGCAAGTCCGCGTGGAACCTAGAAAAATAATGCTGAAGGGTTTGACAGAACCATGTCTCGACTGAGACGCAGTAAGAAAAATTAAACCGAAAAGTAGTAGAAATAGTTGGGTCGCTTTTTCTATCCAACTACCTCCACCTCAATCCATGAGCGGCCTGTCCTTACGGCTGACAGAAATCCGATCGTTCCTGCTGCCAGTCAGCCAGTTCGTAGCATGGCCGATATTCTTCCTTCTGACCTCAGCAATCTCCCAGCAACCAGCATACTTTCTTGCTCTACTCCTAGTTCTAGCCGCCGACGTCATCGACAAGTCTCCGCGAAACAGGGGACTCTTTCGAGACTTGGTTGCGGGAGGGGCGACGACCGTTCTGGCACTATTCCTTAACGACCTAAATGGCGTTGTCATCGGCGCGATTGTTGCCGTAGCCGCGACATTTCGGGTCGTCCAGAAGCTGAACTGAAAGAAGACTGGTTCTCATCTGCACGTTTGGCGCATGTTCAATCGTCTACGGGACAGTTTCGATGATCTGCACTTCCCCCATCGCGTGTTGTGAAGGTAACTTTCTTCAACTACATTTCCGGGACCCGATCTAAGCGGAAACTATGCCAATAGTCAAAGTTTTGATGTATGGTGGGCGGACTCAACAGCAGAAGGATGATTTAGCCCGGGCAATTACAGACGCGGTCGAGAGTATCGCTAAGGCGCCGAGGGATCAGACGATAGTGGTCTTCCAAGAAGTCGCAAAAGAACACTACTACATCGGAGCCAAGAGAGCATCTTAGCCTCTTCAAACAAGAACTCTACAGTCGTGTAGAAGAGAAGGTCTACAAGCAGTGGGCTTCGAGCCGGCTTAATCTAACCGAGGCTCTTGGTTGCAGTACAAGTACACTGTTCTGACCAACACGACGATTGGGGCTTTCATGTCCCAGCTGGACGGGAACATCGTCCTCATCGCTCTCCCAACAATCACCCGGAGCCTGAACGCTTCGGCCTTCGAAGCTCTCTGGGTCCTGATGGGCTACATTCTGATGACTGCTGTTCTGCTCTTGGCCTTCGGCCGGTTGGCCGACATGTACGGCAAAGTTAGGCTCTACAATCTCGGCTTCGCGGTTTTCACCATAGGTTCGGGCCTATGCAGTCTGTCGATCACCGGGGGAATGCTGGTCTTCTTTCGTCTCGTTCAGGGAGTAGGTGCAGCGCTCATCTGGGCCAACAATGCTGCAATTCTGACAGACGCCTTTCCCCCCAACGAACGTGGACGAGCAATCGGCGTCAACCTCGTAGCAGGCATCAGCGGCTCCGTCATTGGCCTCATACTCGGCGGAATTCTAACCGTAGCGCTCGGCTGGCAGTCCATCTTTTGGATCAACCTTCCGATAGGGGCTTTTGCAACTTTCTGGGCTTACAAAAAGTTGCGAGAACTAGGTACGGTCCATCATGAGAGAATTGATCTCCCGGGCAATGTTCTGTTTGCGGGTGGACTGACTGCCTTCCTAGTTGGCCTCACTCTTGGCGCATTGTCGGGATATACACTGGTTGATGTTGCATCGATAGGTGCGGGTTTGTTTATGGTCGGCGGCTTCGTGTATGTGGAACTGCACTCTCGTACTCCACTCATGGATTTGACACTGTTTAGGATCCGCGCTTTCTCCGCAGGCATACTCAGCAACTTCCTGGCATCAATAGCCCGAAGCGGCGTTTCTCTGGTCCTCACAATCTACTTCCAAGGAGTGCTGATCTACGATGCTTTCAAGGCTGGACTTGCCTTGATACCGTTCGCGGTAGCGTTTGTCAGCCTAGGACCCTTAAGCGGTTACCTCTCCGACAAATATGGACCTCGATTCTTCACGACAACCGGCCTCTCAATCTCGACGGCCGGCTTGATAGGGCTCGCGCTCGTCCCAGCAAACGTCTCCTACACCGTTCTCGCGCTCCTCATGGTACTTGTAGGAGCTGGAGGGGGAATGTTCGTGGCACCCAACATCAGCTCTATCATGAGTTCCGCTCCCGTGACTAGGAGGGGCGTGGCTTCCGGAATGTCTGCTACCCTTGTGACTACCGGAGCTCTTCTAAGCCTCTCAATCTCCTTTGCTGTCCTGGCGACGAGCATTCCGATCAACGTCTTGCAGGCCATCTTTGCCGGCTTGTCGCTCCCGTCAGGAGCGCCAAGTAGGGATCTGTTCATCGGGCCAATGCATACCATCTTCTGGATTATGGCAATCGTGAGTCTGGTGGCAATAGTTCCCTCTGCCCTCAGAGGTCGAGGAGTTGGAGCAGTTGTCGACCAGAGACTAGAGGTCCGTGAACAAGTAGCATGAAAGGGACAAACGCGGCTTTCTGATGGGCGCTTGTTAACCATTATCTATCCGATTTGCATGGCCATCAATCATGGTCCTAGTCGCCAAGGACATTGTCGAGAAGGATTTCCTCTCCCTTTCGAGAAGCACGAGCGCATTTGAAGCCGCTCGTCAGATGAAGGCGAAGGGCCACGGTTTCGTAATAATCGCGTCAGGCGGTGGCGCCCCGGAGGGCATAGTGACAGAATGGGACTTTCTCGCGAAAATCATGGCGGAGGGGATCGATTCGGCTGGAGTCATGCTGGGCGACATAATGACGAGCAACCTAGTTTCGGTCGATGGAAACGAGGGCATAGATCAGGTTGCTCAGATAATGACTCAGAAGGGAATACGGCGGGTCCTTGTTATCTCAGATCATAAGGTTCTCGGGGTAATCACTGCTAAGACTATGCTGTCGAGGTTGAAAGAGTACATCGACCGCGTCTCCTCCCAGATAGCCCGACTACAATCACCAATGTACTAGACCTCTGCTTACTCGCGCCACTGTCGCTCGTGCTGTGCGACCCAGACTGCTTTGATGAAGTCCTTGTACCCACTTGTTATCTCCACATAAGCCCGCTCTACATCTCCCATGTTCGGAATGAGTTGTTTGAGATCCTCAGGGAGTTCGGTCTCTTTCTGAGGTCGGTGAAAGAGCCCCTTGAACCTTCCAAGCTGCCCGGCTAGCTTGTCGGTCCAGTCCTCTTTCCCAAGAATGCGCTCGAATAATGCCTTGAGGTCAACTTCTTCCGCTACGTCCGGTTCGAGGGCGAATATGTCCTCGGCTAGTTTGTGAGCATGCTTCTCCACATCTTCAGCCACGTCGCGCCAGCTAAACTTCACCAGTGAATCATCTCTATCTCAGCCGTTGCCTTCGTACCGATGCTCGAGGACTCTCGGGATCCAGTAGAGGGATTCAATCCATCATCAACTATTTTGGAATCTCAAGGAACCCAAGTCTAGTATCGTAGACGTCGAGGAAAACAATGTTGTTACTTAGCACCCTAGCTAGGTTTCTTGGCGGGGGCATCCTCGAAGCAACATTTTAACCGAGGATTTGACATCCTGCCAATTAGACGTCGACTATTGCCCACCACGCTTGAGTCTGCGGATAGAGAAGATCTGGTAGCGGAGGTCACGAGGCTCAAGCGTGAGCGAAACGCCGTCATACTGTCACACAACTACCAGGTCCCGGAGGTTCAGGACATCGCCGATTATGTTGGCGATTCGCTCGGACTGTCTCAGGCCGCGGCTCGGACTCAAGCTGATGTGATCGTGTTTTGCGGGGTCCATTTCATGGCCGAGACTGCTTCAATCATATCTCCGCAGAAAAAAGTCCTTCTCCCTGACCTGGGAGCGGGATGTTCCTTGGCTGCAACCATTGACGCTGATAAATTACGGGCTTGGAAGAAGGAACACCCAAACGCCGTTGTCGTATCGTACGTCAACACGACGGCTGAGGTGAAGGCTGAGAGCGACTACGCCTGCACCTCAGGCAACGCCGTAAAGGTGGTGAATAGTATTCCGCGAGACCGGGAGATTCTCTTTCTGCCAGACATGTTCCTCGGAGCCTATGTTATGGAGAAGACCCAGCGTAAGATGGAGGTCTGGCCGGGAGAGTGTCATGTTCACGCAGGTATCACACCCGACGTCATCAACAAGAAGCTCGAAGAGCACCGGGACGCGGAATTCCTAGTCCACCCAGAATGCGGATGTGTCACACAGTTCCTCTACTTCTCAGAGAAGGGCGACTTCAACCTTCCAATGACACAAGTCTACTCTACTGAAGGAATGGTACGCCACGCACGACAGTCATCAGCAAACAAGTTCCTCGTCGCTACAGAAACGGGCATTCTCCATCGGATGAAGAAGGAGAATCCTGACAAGACGTTCTTGCCAGTAAAGGATGATGCTGTCTGCCAGTACATGAAGACCATAACCTTGGAGAAGGTCTTCCGGTCACTGAGGGACATGGTGTACGAGGTCAAAGTTCCAAAGGAGACCGCCGATCGAGCTAGGCTCTCTATCGAGAGAATGCTGCAGCTAGCTTAGATCAAAGCCGTTGATGCTTGTGCCCTAATCGATCCGTTCCGGGTCGTAGGTTTCACTGAAAACGCGACACCTTGCCGATCCAACTGGTGCCTACCTTGCCCGAATTAGGTATCGTGGGCCGACTCCGCCGAAGGTTGAGAGTCTGCGTGGGCTTCACAAGAAGCATTTGCTTTCCATACCGTTTGAGAATCTTGACATCCACTTGGGACGCCCGATAGTTCTCAATGATGATGCGTTCTACAAGAAGATCGTTACTCAGAAACGTGGAGGTTTCTGCTACGAACTCAACGGATCCTTGGCAGCGCTGCTCACGAGCTTGGGTTTCAAGGTGCGCATGCTTTCAGCACGAGTTGCGCGAAAGAATGGTGGTTTCACTCCAGAGTTTGATCATATGACTTTGCTCGTCACGATGAAGGATCGCTGGTTGGTCGATGTTGGTTTCGGAGACTCGTTTACAGAACCAAAACGGCTAGATTATTCAGGTTCACAAGCTGACAATGGAAGAGTCTACCGTATCACTCGCGCTGCTGGACGGAGGTTGCTGTCTCGGTGGGATCGAGACAATGATCTCTGGGAGCCTCAATACCTGTTCAGTCTTCGCCCTCGAAGGCTTGGGGATTTCGTCCCTAGATGCCGCTATCAACAGGCTTCTCCGAACTCGCATTTCAAGAAAGGCCGATTGTGCACTCTGCTAACACGAGATGGGAGGGTGACTCTCACAGATTCGAAGCTCATCGTGACGAGAGGAGACAGGCGAATTGAACGCCTTGTTAAGAGTCGAGGAGAGTTCGATAGGCTGTTACGAAAATGGTTTGGCATAAACCTCCAGAACGATTCTATGCAAAAATGATTGTTTCAGTTCGGAGCGAGATACTTGTTTTCGAGATAGCTTACCAGTCCGGACGGATCGTATCCGTGGCCGAAGACTCGATTGAGTAGTTCCTTGGGCGGGTATGTTGCGCCTGGTTTGTGGATGTTTTCTGCCAGCCATCCCTTGAGTGCTGGGATGCTTTTGTCTCCTTTGATCGGGAGCAGCTGTTTCCTTGTGAGGGTATTCCAGAGCATTCCTGCGATTACGTTTCCGAGGGAGTAGCCTGGGAAGTTGGCGTATTGCCCCCAGCTCCAATGGACGTCTTGAAGGACTCCTTGCGCGTCGTCGGGTGGTCTCTTGCCGAGATACTCCTCGATCATATCATTCCAGACAGAGGGCAGTTCTGACACTTGGACGGTTCCCTGCAACATTTTCTTCTCCAGCTCGTATCTCATGGCGATGTGGAAGTTGTAGGTCAGCTCGTCCGCCTCGACTCGTATCAGGCTGGGTCTTACCGTGTTGAAGTATGAGTAGACCTGGTTCTCGTCGTAGAGGGAGAGGGAGCTGAGCTTGGTTTTGAGGAGAGGATAGGTCATGGACGTGAATTGTCTGCTTCTTCCGACAATATTCTCCCAGAACCGAGATTGGGACTCGTGCACTCCCGAGGAGACGCCTGTCCCGGAAGGTGTGAAATCTAACTCGCGGTCCACCTGGAGCTCGTAGAGTGCGTGGCCGCATTCGTGGATCAGGCCGAACATTGAGGCCTTGAAGTTCTTAGGCTGGTACCTCGTCGTGATCCGCACGTCATCGCCAGCGATTCTTATCGAGAAAGGGTGCGTGGAAACATCCTGACGAAATCTCTTTCCAGGCATGTCAAGCAGCGACGTGAGTTTCTCGTTTACCTGTTTCAACGCTTCAACATCATAGTCTGCTTCTTCCAAGGGATGCTTCTCAGGGAATTTTCCCTGCCCGAGGGTCTTGGCGAGAATCTTCTTGAGCTGAGGGATGAGGACGGAAAAGATCTGGTCTAGGTCGGTGATCGTCAGTCCTTCCTCGAATAGGTCCAGTAGCGCGTTGTAGGGATGTGTTGACGGGTTGAGACGTTCTGCCTGCTTCCTTTTCAGATCAGTTATTTTCTCTAGGTGGGGCTGGAAGATTCGGAAGTCGGCCTTCTTCCGCGCTTCTCTCCAGGGGACGGACGCTTCGACAGTAGCCTTCTGCAGCTGCTCAAGCAGATCTGCTGGAATCTTCTGGTAGAAATCCAGTTCTCTCTTGATGACACGGATAACTCCCTTCTCGGCATCGTTGAGAGTCTTCTGTTTCTCAGCTTTCTCGATAAGTCCTGTTAGGTCTAGGGTCATCTTCTGACGTAGAAGTTCAATCTCTGCTTGAGCCTGGGCTCTTGCATTGGCGCCAGCTTCGGGCATGTTGGTCTCCAAGTCCCACTGAAACAGAGCGGAGGTATGGGTCATTGCCGCGATGGGTCTATACTTGGCCAGGAGGTCAACGACCAACGGATTGCTAAAGAGTGTCATGATAAGCAATTGTCCTCCAAGACTGACTTCCTAAAAACCTTCGAGCGGTTCAGGTCTTGTACATGAAAGACCCTTCTTATCCGAAGTCAAAGTTTTCCGGGTCATCCACAATCAATATCTTTCGCCATCAACAGAACATGGCCCTGGTCTCAGACTGGGCGAGTGTCGATATTGGGGGATGGCTCGAAAGGAATCTTTGCAGGTTTGCTATCGGGAATAGTTTGGGCCTTCATCGTGGCAACTGGAGTGGCTGTCATTGTTAGCGTCTATCATGATAGATTAGTGGCGCTGATTCAGCCGAGGATTCCTCCGCCGCAGCCGATTCTGCCCGGATTTCCCGAACTGGGTTATACAACGCCTCCAACAGCTGACCAGCTGATTCAGACCGCAGTGGGTATGGCAGTCTCATGGATTTTCTTCCTAGGACTGATCGTTGGACCGGTTCTCGGCTTTGTTTTCTCCTGGCTTGAGAAATCTTTCCCGAGAAACATGAATATTCTTGCCAGGAGCACCATCTTCGGCATTGTAGCCGACTTGCTTTACGCTCTAGCGCAATTCCCTCAACAATCAACACCATTGGGTGATGAGGCGCGAGTATATGGGCTCGCCATTAGCTTCCTCGCAGCGGCCGTTGCCGGCCTCGTCTTAGGATTCGCCTACAAGAGAGTTGGTGGCGGAGTAATTGATCAACATCAGCTTGCCGAATATCAAGTAGCAAAATGAGTTCAGTTAGGGGCAATGTTGATTCCGGGGCTCGAGACGAAGTCATCCCATGTCGACCCGATGTCGGCGTGTAATGCGTTTCTCTTGGTGAGGGTATCGTAAGAACGCAGTCACCAGACGGCATACAGAAGAGAATCGCACACCATAAATAACAAAGCTTCCAACCCGTACAAAGGTCTCAATAAGAAATGGCCGATGCCGTATTTCTCGTTCTGCTACTTGTTCACGTCGGCTCGATAGTGGCCTGGATGGGAGGCGCCACATTGTTTGTATCTGTCTTGAGTCCCGCACTTAGAAGAATGTCTCCCGCATCTAGAGGCGAATTCGTGTTGTCCGTACTCCCATCCTACATGAGGTTCATCGGAGGAAGCTCTATCGCTGCCGCGGTGGCAGGACTCGCTCTTTACGCCTATATCACCCAGGTCGCGACCTCCCTTGCACCCTCCAGCTCAGGTCTGATCTATGTCCAAGTCGGGGCAGTCGTGACTCTCATCGTCCTGCTGATCGCCTTCGGCGTCCTAATACCGACTAGTCGGAAGCTCGTTGGGCTGCTGAAGCAGTCGCAGAAACAGTCGGTACCCGGCGGCGACGCTACCATAGGTGCTCAGGTCGGAAACTTGCAGAAGAGACTGGGTATGGCTGCAAGGCTGGGAGTCTTCCTGCTCGCAGTGACCTTCATCTTGATGATTGTCGGGGCCAGCATCTGATATTCAGTTCATGTGATTCATCTAGAGCTGCCCGATCCAGAGAGTTCGCATAGTCTCTCGCTACCACACCCACTGATGACGAGGCGCTCCTTTGCGTTGTTCAGTAGCCTCTGGGTCCAATCAACATCTCCCCCGTCAACGAGTTCCTGCTCCTTGCCCTCGAGCGAAGTTACAGAAATCTTGAAACACAACTCGGCATAGTATCCTCGACCCTGCTTCCTGTCCTGGTCAAATCCGATTTTTACGCCCTTGTGTGAGGATTGAAGCTTGTCAACGACTCCCGATTCAACCATTGAACGTGGAACGTTAGAGCCGAAGTCGGAAACGGTGACCCGAAGAGGTATCTTAGACCCTAGAAACTTCTTGAGCCCCGTAAGGAAGAATCCGACGTGGAGGCGCACTGTTTCGATCTCAAATCGAAGATTACCTGGGTCGCGGCCTGCACTGCACAAGGAAAAGAGTCTGAAGTGTTGCCGAACACTAGGACCGAGACTCATCTTCTGGCCTCTTAGAACGCGGTGGCTTGCTGCGAGATGTACCGGAGCCGCACTACCGGTGGAGAAGGTCTTCTGCTCGCGGCGTCTAACCGCGCATTCAAGTGCGAGCACATTGGTCGAGTCCGCGACAACCTCGGTATTCCGGATCGTCGAAACGATCCAATCCTGACTAATTGGAGATAGAACGGAGGCGGCTCCCAGAGGGCAGACAGGTGAGAGTTCAACGAGCCGGAAGTCTTTGGGTAGTTTCGAGAATGCTACTCTGTCCCATTCAAGAAGGCATCTGGGATTGGAGACGGAAGGCTGGGTGAACCGGTTTGAGACGTGATCGTCAAGTAACGCTTTCGGGTCGCGCCTCTTTGCTCTGCGCGCGGACACCTCCAATAGCAACGATTGTAGATCGGTTGGTGCAAGGCGATCAGAGAGGATATCTGCTAGTTGGGGTACGCCTGCGTCTCTCTCGATCCGGTTTATGATTTGCGCTCTACTGGATAGGTCGGAGCTTGAGGCCCCGGCTGGCGAGGTTCCCATAGGGCCAAATTCGGGGGGTGCTCGGTCATTAACTATTGACATCGCGGACCCTGGATGAAACGAGGTATTGGCCGGACTTCAGAATAGCACCATCCAGGATTAATTGATCCTTTGCGGCTCGTATGTCGGAATTCCACTTAAACCATTGGGGTATCTGGTCTTCGCGGACAAGGATGCTTGCGTCGATTGTCTTCACAAGGAGTTTGGCTAACGCTTCGCTATAGGAGAGGCTTGCACGACCTCTCGACTCGTGGGTTCTTGTATCCCACGTCTGCCAGATGTTGGCGTGCAGATGCTTCTCAGGATGAGGGTCTTCAACACCAACTATTAGCCCGTAGCTTTCTAGGTTGGTTAGTGAACGGTGAAACCTAGAATTGTTTTCTTTGGCTTCCAGCTTGAGCTTCTTTCTCAAGCGATCCGTACGGATCGAACCCTCCCTCTCAATGGCTTCCAGAATCTTCAGTTCGATGTCTGAGAGAATCTGTTGTTTGACCGCGGGGTCCTGGTGATGTTTCACGATGGTGTCGACTATCGGCCAGAGTTTGTTGGATACGAAGGTCTTAGTCCGTCTGAATATTCTGTTAGCGAGAATGTCCTTTCTTCCTTCAATATCCTGGGAAACATGGGCTACCGATTGGCCGGAGATCTTGATCGACCACCAGTCCATCCAGCCAGTGAAACCCTTCGACGATGGCTTCCATGGTTTGCCTAATACTGCGCTGATGAAGCTTGGAAGCTCGTTACCTCCCAACGCCGAGACGAGACCCCTATCATGAATGAACTCGAAGATCTCAACTTGGGTCTTCAATCGCAGACCTGGCTTGAGTCGATGCTCTCGGACCCTGATTGTTTCGGCTTTCCTGATCAGCTGGCTTGTCTTCGAACTCAGGACACTTATCCCCCCTTTCGAGAGGCATGTATCTCTAGACTAACGTCAACAGCAGGTGCAGAGTGGGTAATTGCCCCGACAGAAATTACGTCCACCCCGGTCCTCGCGTAACTTGCAAGATTCTCTCTTCTTATCCCGCCTGACGTTTCAACTAGGACCCGGTCTCGAAGACCCCTGCTCATCAACAAGCTCACCGAACTTGCCACTTCCTTCGGAGTCATATTGTCGAGCAAAACGATGTCGGCTCCCGCCTCAGCCGCCTCGACTGCCTGGTCAGGGTTCGTCACTTCGACCTCGACCTTCCTTGTGAAACTCACTCTCTCCTTCGCCTTTCGAACACACGCACCTACAGAACCCGCGAGCTCTAGATGATTATCCTTGATCAGCACAGCATCATCCAGCCTGAGACGATGCGTGTCGCCGCCACCAAGCTCGACAGCCCGCTTCTCGAAATATCTCAGACCCGGAAGCGTCTTCCTAGTACACGCGATCCTGATCTTGTCCCGACTCTCCTTATTGGCGATCGATACGAGATCTGCTGTTGATGTTGCAACTCCCGACATGTGGGACAGCAGATTCAACAAGGTCCGCTCAACACCCAGCAACGCACGCGCAGGACCGCGAGCCGAAAGAATCATTGTCCCCGCTTTTACGCGACCGCCGTCACGAGTCTTAGCTGTTCCTTGGCAACCGACGAGTTCGAGAAGAATAACCGCTTCCTCTATTCCAGCGATCACTGCGTTCTCTCTGCAGACGACTCGTCCCTCGCCTTTACGCTCGGAGTCCACCAGAACATTGGTGGTAATGTCTCCATATCCGAGATCCTCAGCCAAGAATGATCGAATCGCGCTCTCTACAATCGATCTGTTGAGGTCCAACGTTCAACGAACCCCGTTCTTCAAAAGGTCGCTATAAGACATAGGCCAGTTTTCGGGCGCTGCGCACAGTAGGTCACGTGACAGGCTTCGGAGAAGGCAGACCAGTCGTCACTTTAGGGTCTATCGCTTGATCAAATGGGTGATCGAGATATCCACGGTTGACAATAGACAGTGGCATCAACCTTGAAGAAACTCCAGTCTCCTCGGTTCCCGATGCCGTATCCAAACGATTATATGCGCAGAGGAACATTTGCGTCCCTGTGAGCGATGGACAGGTACTCCACCATGCCCGTGGGAGCCGCTGTCAATCGCGATGCTAGATTCCAACTCATTCTCATTATGCTGTCTCTCCAACAACCCAGTGACGAGGACCCAGAGGCGAACAGCACAACTCTTTCTTTCCCTCTAAACCAAGAGACCGAGCGCCCTCCTTCAACCATAGAGTGCTTTGCCATATCGGAGTGCTCGTAGCGTTTGAGACAGGAATGCAGATTCCTCAGAACAAACTCGTGTCGATAATTTAGTCGCGGTTCTTTCTGAGAAGGAAGACAAGGGCCCCAGGGTAAGAAACCCGAACCAAGAGGGTCGCAAGACGCTCTTGGGTGGTCATCAGGTCAAGATATCCTGGGGACCCTGCTAGAATCTCATCATTCTCCGTATAATAGATTATAGCTCTCGAAAGAAACCTATAGATTACTTTTGAGATTCTACCACGTCCACAAGTTTACGTTTTTTCTGTGAAGCATGGTTCGGTGTTGGACTATTCGGATGGATAGTCGGTTGTATGACATAACAACACATATTACCACAAGTGTTATATTTTCAAAAGTCGGATACGGGGATTTTGGTCATCAGGTTGAGGAATCGTACAGATTCCGCTGTAGGATACTTTGCGAGAATGATCTCGCAGTGGAAGCACAGATCCCTTCGGCTTCTAGCCTCTCCTCCGGGGCCTGGAGAATAGCGGCAACTGAGTAAAGCGAGGGAGAACAGTCTCAAAGCAATCTCCCTCTGTCTGCTTGCGATCTTCGCCGGCACCATAGCCTCCCAATTCCTTCTTCACCCAGCTCAATCATCAGCCCCAAACAATGCACCACATGGGTCGATGTTTGATAATGCGGTCTTTGTCGCGATGGAGAACCAGAACTACTGCACTGGAGTCATTGTATGCGGTCTTGGTTCTAGTTCATTCATACCGAGTCTAGCCGCTGCCGGCTCAATAGACACTAACTATCAGGGCTACGGTGTGTCTGGACGTTCGATAAGCGGTTGTTCAGCTGCTTGTTATCTGGCACTAACCTCAGGCTCGGACCAAGGCAAGTCGGACGGATATTGTCCTCGTGCATCAGCCCCGTGCCTCACAGTTACGAACCTCGTAAGCAGGCTTACAGCGGCAGGGCTAACTTGGCAGGCCTACTGTGCAGAAGGCTGCCCTAGGGGCTCAGACCATTTTCCATTCTTGGCCTACTCAAACACGAATCCGGGCCACTGTGCGGCGGCTAACACATGTTCTGACACGTTCATCAGTACCAGCGTCTCGACTTCGACCTTCGTCGCCGCAGCAAATTCGGCCAATCC
>MNHO01000022.1:0-14344 GCA_001919285.1 archaeon 13_1_40CM_2_52_13 | reverse complement strand
AGTCCGGACACAGAACACTATTCGTGCTCTGGTGGGATGAAAACAGCCACTCTCCCGAAATCTTCTACGGGACCAACGTCAAGAAAGGCTACTTGTCGAGCGCGACCTATGATCACTACTCAATTCTGAGAATGTTGGAAGACAACTGGAATCTTCCAACGCTAACCTCGAACGATGCAGCTGCAACAGGCCTCCTGACCGACCTCACGACGGGACCAATCCCCCTAAGCGCAAGCTTCGCCTATCTCCCATCAACACCGCTGGTGAATAATACCATCGGCTTCACAGGAACCGCAGTCGGAGGAACCGCCCCGTACACCTACTCGTGGAATTTCGGTGACGGAGGATCAGCAACTGGACTAACCGCG
This sequence comes from archaeon 13_1_40CM_2_52_13, assembly GCA_001919285.1. GTDB lineage: Archaea > Thermoproteota > Bathyarchaeia > 40CM-2-53-6 > 40CM-2-53-6 > 40CM-2-53-6. Next base: position 13,976 of record MNHO01000022.1, on the reverse strand, counting down.
ACCCACTCATACACCACCGCTGGCACCTTCACAGCTACTCTAACCGTGACTGACTCTACGGGGAGCTCTACCAAGTCTTCTCAGACGATAGCAATCACACCTATTCTCAGCTTGACAGCGAGCTTCAGGTTCGTCCCAACACAACCTCTGACCAACCAGTCTATTGTATTCATAGGCACGGCGACAGGAGGAGTATCTCCCTACAATTACAATTGGAATTTTGGAGACGGGAATTCAGTGACCGGACAAACGCCGTCTCATTCCTACGCCACATCAGGCACTTTCACTGTCTCGCTCGAGGTGACAGATTCTCTCAACACCTCGATCGTGACCTCTCAATCCATAATCGTCTCATCTCAGCCACAATTGACAGCCAACCTAGCAATCTCGCCCGCGAGTCCCACCGTCAATTCGACAGTCACGTTCTTCGGTACGGCCGTGAATGGAATTTCGCCGTACACGTTCGCTTGGAACTTCGGAGACAATTCCAAGGCTACGGGAGCGACCGTAACTCAGGCTTACAATGCCGCCGGGACTTTCATCGTATCGCTCAATGTCACGGACAACATAGGTTCGCTGGCCAGAACTAGCCAGTCTATCACAGTAATACCGACTAGTAATGGTGGGGGCAGCGGCGCTGGGCCTCTCGTAATCGGCTGGGGTGGCATCTCCCTGAACGAAGTGGCAAGATTCTCGTCCGGCAATCCTCCAAGCAACGTCTTTCTAGGGCAACAAGCAAGCGATATGGAATCCGTTGTGATGCTGACCCAGTACAAGGGAATGAACGGAATTAGGGTTTCTTGGGATCCGTCCTGTACGACATCGCCTAGTCTTATCGGTGCAAACTATACAGCAGCAGAATTGTCGACAGCAATCCAGATCGCTAGCTACTACAGCTTCTGGATAATCCTCGACTATCACGGATACACAGACCCGTTCACACCGGCAACGTCCGCCTGCTGGCTGAGCTTTTGGGCAGGAGTAACAAACCAGTTCAAGAACAGCTATGGACAGATAATTTGGGAGCCTGAGAACGAGCCCAGATACGGCCTCTCCGGATCGGCTTGTTCAGGAGTTGTTGCGTGTGTACTATACCTCTCGAACGAGTACCAGATGTTCATCAACCAGACCCGCGCCCAAGGCGACACGCACTGGATAATAGTCGAGAACATTTGCAGCTACGGTTGCGGACTCGACGCTAACGGAGATGGAAGCCTTCTCGGCGCAGTCAACGGCTACCCAACCGTGACCGACGCCGCCGGCCACATTTTCATCTCACTCCACTCCTACCTAGACAATCCAGTATCATGGACATACAACGGCGCAGACGCCTACGCCCAAGGCTACTATGCTACAGTCGTAGCAGGGATCGCGAAGACCCGCTGGCCCGCTCTCAATACAGAAGGCGGAGCAGATCCGTTCGTAGGCGCGGGCGGCCCAAACGCAACTCTCAGAGGCTCAGCAGGGTACAACAACATCACACTGAGATTCATCCAAACACTCACAAATCTCTACGACGCAACCCCGACTCGGATAGGCTACACTTGGTGGACTGCGGGCGATTGGACTGACACTCCAGGCGCAGGATCGCGCGGCGCGTTACAATGCAACAGCAAACCTCAAGGCTGGGGCTGCCTACTCCAGAACAAGCCCATTGTTCAGAAACCAGCAGCGCCTAGGTTCACTCTGACTTTCCAAGGATACGACTACGATGGCGCGCACGAAGAGACAATCACGATCAACAACAACCTAATCGCACGCTTACCGGCCAATGACACGTCCCAGAATGCAGGAACATACAGAACCTTTGCCCTCAATATCACATCTCTTGTCTTAGACGGAAACAACACCCTAACGTTCACTCACACCAACTGGGACTGCGCAATAATCGACAGCACAAAGAGTGTCACCATAACAAATGCATCAGGGACAGTGATATTCAGCGACTCCACGGTCCAGCCTCTAAGCTGTTCTCAGTCTATTACCTACACCTTCACAGTCAACAGCACATCTCCAGCACCCGCCGCACTCACTGCCGCCTCCAATTTCGCAGCCAGCCCAGTCTTGGCTCAAACCGGTACTCCAACAGCACCTTCTCAGCCAACGTTTCTCGTCATGAGTAAGAGCGTCACAGTTAGCCCAACCATACAGTACAGCGCATTCGCGTCCGAGCATACGCTCGCAACATCAACATAAGCCAATGTCCAAGACACTGACCCAACTGGTCGTTCTTTCCAGCAAGAGCAGATTTCAGAACTGTGAGAGGTGTGGCCTCGACCTGGGAATCGGAGAAGTCGTTGTCTCGAAGCACTGCTCAAGGGGTAGAAGGAAATACTATTGCAGGAACTGCTTCGTCGATGCAAGAGGCGAGATCATCACAACCCCGATGTCGGAAGCGGCAGAAAGACTAAGGCTTTCCCATTTCGAGATGGTAAGATAGGTGAATCCGAACCTCTCTTATTCAGAAGCAAACCGTGAAAATTCAGCTGGCTGCAGGTTCAGCGGGTTGCTCGACTTCTATTTCTCCACGATGGACCTCGTGGCCGCATGAACCCAAGAAAATGTCGAGGCCGTCAGGTCGCGCATCGTCCCGATGTGGGCTCACATGTACGAAGACAACCTGTTCATGATCTATCGGACAGACGGCCTTGATCATATTCACTGCGTTCTGCCGGATTCTTACAGGGTCGACGAAAGACTCGAATCTCTGGTGCAATCGCTCGTATTTGATCCCGAGGAATCCCGCGTAGACTCCGCAGAAGAAAACGAAGACGCTAGCTCCCAACGAGATTGCGACTCCTAGCGTCGTTAGTGCTTCGCTGAACACAAGGATTAGAGAGACGGCAACAGGCAGAGTTAGCATTGCTAGACCGATGAGGATTTTGCCCATGATGGAGAGGAAGCCCATGCTCTTGCGATCTGCTCCATCACTCTGTGACCCGTCTAGTCGGGTCTAGACTTCTTTGAGTCGCGCTCTCTCACAATCCTCTCGACGTGCTCGATGATAGTCTTTAGAGCGGTGCCAGGGCCATAATTTCCCGTAATCCCCAGCTTCTCCAGTCGAGGCTTGTCATCATCCGGAATTATTCCGCCACCCACAAGCAGAATATCATCGCCGCCTTTTTCTCGGATGAGTTTGGCGACTTTGGGAAAGGCTGTCATGTGAGCCCCATTGAGAAGGCTCATAGCGACCACGTCAACGTCCTCGTCAATAGCCATTTGAGACACTTGCTCGGGGGTTGCGAGGAACCCAGTGTAGATGACCTCCATTCCTGCATCCCGGAGCGCGCGGCAGAGAATGAGAGCGCCTCGGTCATGACCATCCAGCCCAGGCTTTGCGACTAGGACCCGTATTCTCTTGTCAGAGCCAACCGTTGGTTTCTTCTGGGGCAAAGCGCGAATCTACGCTGCTTTCAGGCACATCTCAATAATTAAGGGCTATTGATTGATCACGCCAGCTTTATCTCGAAGAATCTCTCGGGACCATAGAGAGGTTTCCTAAACTGCAACAGGTTCAAGTTCCAAGAGTCTCTGTCTCGAATACCGTATTGAATTGGCTCCTAGAGGAGGATGAGCCGTCAGCCCGTTACCATACTCTGGTTGATCTCCAGGAGAGAGGAGAGAACGATCAAAGCGTCGTCAGCACTCGGAACCGTATCGGAAAAGTCGGTTGGGCGTCAAAGATTCTAGCCAAGCAGAAGGAGAATACCTACTGGGACAATCCCCGGTCTTGTTATGTTCCAAAATTCTCCGCGTGCTCTTGGCAGCTCGTCGTCTTAGCGGACCTAGGAGCTTCATCGAAGGACCCGCGTGTGGGCAAGGCTGTTGATCATTTCCTAAATCTTCACAACGTAGAGTCAGGGGGCATTTCTCTTCGTCCCAGAGGTCATGAGAAGTTTGAACCTCATATCTGCGCGACCGGAAACATGGTTCGGGCCCTGGCGAAGATGGGATACGCGGAGGATCATCGAGTCCTCAGTGCGATGGATTGGCTACTCTCAAAGCAGCTTCCTGATGGCGGTTGGAACTGTTCTCCTGCCGGGAAACATGGATCCTTCATGTCGGTTATCCAGCCACTATGGGCTCTGTCCGAGATGATGGCGCATGACGCGAGAGAAGGCTGGGAGGTCTCAGCCAAGAAAGGGGCCGAGTTTCTCCTGAAACATCGGGTCTACCGGTCTGACAAGGATGATTCTGTCGTGTTGCTTGATTTTCTGAGGTTGCACTATCCCTTGCACTACTGCTACGATTTTCTGCACGGCTTGCGGGTCTTGACAGAGTTGGGCGTCAAGAACGATCCAAGGATGAACGATGCCGTCTCGCTTCTAATGGAGATAAGGTTGCCTGACGGAAAATGGATGCTTGACGGTGTCTATCGGGGGTGGCGGCATCCTCACGCAATGCATGGAGAAGAGACAGTCTCGCGACCAGAGGAGCGAGAACTCATCACCCAAGGATGGGCCACCGAGAGGTCCTTGCAATTGGAGGAGGCCGGAAAACCCAGCAAGTGGATAACACTGCAAGCCCTACTCGTTCTAAAGAGGCTCGGGCTTCTTGCGCTGACGTAGTAGACCGTACCTAGCGATCGTCTTCGATTCGCTTTTGTAATGCTCTAAGCCGCTTCCGGTTTTCTTCAAGTTCGTCAGAGGTATTTGGACCGACACGCTTAGACCATCCTTGCCGCTGCTGCATATCCTTCTCCAGAAGCTTACGCTTTCGCGTCTCCTCTTGCATCTTGAAGACGAGCTTTGCTTCCTCCCACGGAGGCAAGCGTTTCTTCTCAGTCATACGCCGTCATTCACCTAAACAGGCCTTTGAACATCTACTATGACGACGTGCAATCTCAAAAAGCTTCAGATTTCTTGCCCCTGAAGAAGACGCCTCTGAGGTTCCCAGGTTGATTTCACCGTCTCGTTCAACGTTCACGTTTAATAGCGACCAGTTTTCTCGCCCGCCTCAGAAGGCCATTGCGTCAAGACATTCTGAACGATGATTCGCTGACCTTTGCGGAGAAGATCATTTGCGTCCGAGCCGATGGTCTCGGGAAGATCCTTCGCCCAGGAGACATTACTGTACTTCCGGTCGACCTGGCGATGGCTCAGGACAGCACTGGGCCGCTTGCGATCAAAGTGTTCGGTGAGATAGGTGTCCCGAAGGTCTGGGATCCGTCCAAAATCCATCTCGTGATCGATCATTCATTCCCTGCTCCCGATGAGAAAGTTGCTAATCTTCATCATTTGATGAGAGAGTTCGTCAAGAAGACGGGCGTACGACTCGTAGAAGGAAGCATTTCACACCAGCATCTTCTCGAGAACCACGTCGTCCCAGGAATGATCCTTTTCGGCGCCGACTCTCATACATGTATGGGTGGAGCAGTTGGTGCCTTTGCCACGGGAATCGGCAGCTCGGAAATGGCCGCTGTTTGGGCTTCTGGAAAACTCTGGGTAAAAGTCCCGGAATCGATCAAGGTCAACCTTAATGGGCAGTTAAACAAGGGAGTCTTTGCCCGGGACATAGTTTCGCACTTCATTGCGACAGTGGGAGAAGATGGAGGAAATTATCGGTCCATAGAATGGAAGGGACCCGCTGTCAAAGATCTCTCCATAGCCTCACGAGCTTGCATTAGTAACAATTCAATGGAGTGCGGATGCAAACTCTCCATCTTCGAGGTAGACCCGACAACACAGGAATATCTCAGGTCAGTAAATCGCAAGTCAATGTACGAGATTCATGCAGGATCCAAGGCTAGCTACAAGAACGAATATGATGTCAACATTGGAAAGATAGTTCCCGAAGTTGCAGAGCCTGGAAATGTCGATAAGGTAAAGGAAGTCGGAGAGGTCGAAGGCACACCGATCGATGAGGCGTTCATCGGATCCTCGACAAACGGACGATACGAAGATCTCACCGTCGCCGCCAAGATATTGAAAGGCCACAAAGTCAAGACTGGCACTAGGTGCGTCATCACCCCAGCGTCCAAGGGTGTTTTCGAGCAAGCCATCAAGAACGGACTCGCGGAGATATTTTTGCAGTCCGGAGCAGTTTTCACCAATGCTACATGCGGTGCGTGTGTGGGAACACACCTCGGGGTCTTAGGGGAGAACGAGGTCTGCATCTCCTCCTCACCGCGCAACTACATAGGCCGGATGGGTGCGATAACCTCCAAGATCTATCTCTCATCTCCTGCAACAGCTGCTGCCTCGGCAATAGAGGGGAAGATCGCAGACCCTAGGAGATACCTATGACAGCCCCAAGCATCTTGAAAGGCCGGGCGTGGGTCTGGCCCGATGATGTGAACACTGACATTATCATCCCATTCCGATTCAAAGCACGAACCAACGACCCCGTAGAGATGGCCAAGTACGCCATGTACGGATTCGACCCTGAGTTTTACAAGAAGGTGAAAGCCGGAGATCTGTTTGTCGCAGGGAAGAATTTTGGAGGGGGCTCCAGCCGGGAACAGGCTCCTGTCGCTATCAAATATTCTAACGTGGCCGCGGTGATTGCGGAAAGCTTTGCGCGCATTTTCTATCGTAACTGCTTTGCGATTGGGCTCCCTGCGCTAGAGGTTCCGGGAATCGCTAAACAAGTGAAGCAATTTGATGAGATAGAGGTAAATCTTCAAGACTGGTCTGTTAAGACGCGGGATGGCAGCGTACATCCGGCGCTTAAGGTTCCAGAGTTCCTTAGGGGTCTGATGCGGGAAGGAGGACTGGTGGAGTACTATAAGCGTCATCACAACTTTCCTTGGGAAACACTCGAGACCAAGGCTGTAGCGCGTTAACAACCGCTCCTCACGGTTTAGTCGGTATTGACGATAAGCTACCCCTGTTGGCAGAGATTAGTAACAAACTCTTCTCGTTCAAGCCAACCCGTAGCGGTGGCTGAATCCGAGGCTTGTCATTCGGTCAGATGAAGTTCCCACTGAATTCAGGACTACTCCTAGTTATTGCCCTAGTAGGCACGTTGGCGACAACGATAATCTCATTCTCGCTCATAGTCTTGGGACGCGGCGGTCCTTCCCTTGCGGCATACGGCATCGGATCAGTGTCTCTCTTCGCATTCCTTCTTACCATTCAAGTTCTGCACGGTAAGAGCGAGAGCAAAGACGACTTCGTGAAAAAGGGAGCCATCCGAACTGCAATCGCCACATCGCTCACCGTAGCGTACCTAATGCTTCTCGCTCTGGGTCTCGACCCTGGGCTGGGGCTCAATCTCAACAATGGCATTCTAGCAAACTTCCATCTGGTCTACATTTTCACAATAGGAACTTACTTCATCACAGCAAGTCTAGAAAGGATAGTCGACCTAGTAAAAGGCAAATCGTCTCTGTTCGGTTAGCTCTCCAGTCTTCACTATCCATTCGTTGTTTCGCCCATATCCGACTGGCCCCCAGTAACCTAGTCATCACATTACAATCAATGATCACAAGACCAGCTTTTTCCTTCCCTTACAAAACGGCCATGGTAGAGGTATGACCGTCATGCACGCTTGACTGTCTCGCCCTCGAGACATTCTGGACCAATCCTTTAGTGGAAGTCGCGAAAAGACTCCTCCTAGAATCCAGCGAGGCTCGTCTATTGTTCCAGCGTATCATTACGGGTCTCGATGAGTTCCGAGGTATTCCTCGAGAGGCTAATCTACTAATCTATGCGAGCTTCTTCAACTGGGCTGCCGCAGGTCTTCTCTGGATAACTCTTCAAATCTATCTTGTTCTAGAAGGTCTCAGCTTCGCCACAAGCGGAATAATTCTCACAATTATCGGCATCACCAGCGCCTCAAGCACCCTTCTCTTCGGGGGACTGGCGGATCGTTACGGAAGGAAACGTTTTGTCGTCCTCGGGGGAGTCATTGCAAGCTTCACTCTGGTCCTCTTCGCCCTCGTTGGGACAAATTTACCGCTACTAGTTGGAACATCAGTTCTATCCGGACTCTCCGAAGCAATGTATGCCTCATCCTGGGGAGCCATGCTTGCAGACAAAGCGACGGACGCAAAACGCACCAGCGCTTTCAGCCTCTCCTTCTTCATTGCCACCATCAGCGCAGCCGTCGGCGGCTTTAGCGCGAGCATCCTCGGATTGCTGAAAAACGGGTATGCGGTCGACCTTGTGACGGGTCACAGGTATCTGTTCATCGGGGTGGCCCTGCTCAGTCTGCTCGGGCCTGGGATCGCTCTATCAGTCTCCGAGTCAAGATCCTCCGAGGCCGACCATCGAGGATTTCACATCATTCCAAAGAAATCTCGCAGAACCGTTGCTCAGTATTCGCTAGCGGGAATTCTGATTGCTCTAGGAGCGGGAATGGTTATTCCTCTGATCCCAGGGTGGGCACTCCTAAAGTTCGGAGTTGTCGACGATGTCAGTGCGCCAATACTAGGCGGAGTAAACAGCCTAGTAATGGGGTTCGCAAACCTGGCAGCCCCAAGATTAGCTCGCAGGTTTGGGACAGTCAAGACAATAGTCCTCACCCAAGGGTCGTCAACGGCTTTCCTTTTCTCCCTGCCCTTCTCTCCTAACTTCGCCTCAGCTTCCTCGATCTACGTCGTGAGAAGTGCCCTGATGATGATGTCTAACCCGGTAGAGCAGTCTCTCCTAATGGGCCTCGTCCCTCCAGAAGAGAGATCACAGGCTTCTGCGGTGACCGCCTCACTCTGGAGACTACCCAACTCTCTCAGCACATCGGTCGGCGCCTACTTCATGGGACTTGGTGGAGCACTCTACCTTGCACTACCATTCTTCCTGTGTACGGCTCTCTACCTCACGTCGATCGGTTACTTCTGGTCCGTCTTCAAAGATGTAAGGTTGCCGGAGGAAGAAATCGTTGTCGCAGTGCCCACTGCTACCTAGGGGAGGATCCCCCCCATCCTTGCCTGCTCGATCAGACCTGGCTTCTTGGTGAAGACTCCGGCTGTTATCTCGAGGGCTTTTTTCATGAGCTTCGGATTCTTCTGCATCTTCCTCAGCGCCCGTCTATTGAGTCGCTTGATCAGCCAGTTATTGCTTAGCGCATAGGTGGATGTGTAGTGAGCGTGCTGTCCTATCACATCAGCAAACATTTTCCGACTTGACTGGTATGGGAACAGTCTCTTTGCTGAAGTATCCCCTGCGCTTAGGGCATCTGCTATTACGTCTGTCAATACAAGTGCGTCTTGCAGAGATAGGTTCACGCCTTGTCCAGCATGAGGATGGAACGTATGGGCTGAATCGCCGAGCAGCACCACTCCATTCCCTACCCAAGGGTCGACTTTGATGAAGCTGGGGGTGAAATAGGCGATTCTCGTCCATGCCTCCATCGCTCCAAAACCTTCGGTCAATTCAGGAGCAGCTTGAGTGACCTCTTCTTTGAAACGTCCCAGTCCTTCCTTCTTCAAGTCTTCAAAGCTGCGAGTTCCAACGCAGTAGAAGATGTAGGTAGCTTCTGGGCCAGCTGGCATTATCCCAAGCATCTTTCCCGGCGCTTGGTATTGTCGCGCCCTATCCTTCAAGTCTGAAACGGGCCCGACTAGCCCAACCATGAAAGAATCCGAATATTTCTTCGTCTTCGTCGTGGCTCCGATGCTCTCCCGAACATGGGACTGGGGTCCATCAGCCCCGACAATTATCGAAGCTTGGATTTCGGAAGGTCCACCCTCGACATTGCAACGTAGTCCCTGAGCAACTCCATCCTTCCAAATGATTTCCTGGAACCGCGTATTCCATATGGTCTGAGCGCCCAAGTTCTCAGCCTTGGACCCGAGAAGGTGTTCCACCTGCACTGCGTCGGCCGTCATGATATAGTTCTGCGGATGGTCAAGCAATCCGTAGTCGGCTTCCAACAGAACCTGTTGGTTCCAGTCTCGCACTTCGAGTATTCTCTCGGCCGAGCCCATCTGCTGAACACTGTCGAGGACTCCGATCTTCTCCAGCGCTTCCAGGCCATTGGGCTGGAACGTTATGCCTCGGGGAGTCGAGTCGAGCCCTTTCCTGCGATCCAAGAGAAGGGTCGAGATGTTTCTCTTCTGCAGTTCTAACGCCAAGGCTGAGCCTGCTATTCCTGCGCCAACTATCACAACGTCGGCCTTTCCCTCCAAATCTCTCTCCCTGGCCGACTGAGGACGATTACTAATCATCTTAAAATCATGCCTGCGAGGTCCGCGTCCTATGATGGTTCTTGGCTAGAATTCATGGACAAGGCCAAGCGGAGCAGATCAACGTCTACAATCTAGAGACTGCAGTCGCACCTCACGTGTACAACAATGACCGACGGTACGCCGTCCTTGTCGTGGACATGCTGCACGACTTTGTCTATGGTAAGATCAAGTGCGATAGGGCCGTCCCGATGATTCCTCGTAGCGGCGAACTCATAGACTCTGCCCGTAGTGCCGCTGTCCCCGTGCTCTACTCTAACGACTCCCATACGAGGAAGGATTTCGAGATTGAGAGGTGGGGAGAACACGCCATGCGTGGCACCAAAGGTGCCAAGGTCATAGGCGAATTGAGACCGCGAAAGAAGGATGTTCAGATTCCCAAGACGACCTATAGCAGTTTCTTCAACACTAGACTGGAACGCGAACTCAAAAGAACTCATGATGGAAAAGGACCCAACACCATGATCATCTCGGGTCTACATACCGACTGTTGCGTTAGGCACACGACTGCTGACGCCTTCTTCCGAGGCTACGAGACAATCATCGCCGAGGACGCGGTGAACTCCTTCACAGAGTTGCAGTATCGGACTGGTCTACAATACCTCAAATTCTGGTACCTTGCCGACACGTTGCCCACCAAGAAAATCGCGAAATTATTCTAGGAAGGGTCCCGGGTCGAGAAGACCCTTCCGCGTCATTATCGATATGGACGGAGGCATCGACGATGCCCTCGCACTCATACTCGCCCTAAGATCTCCCGAACTAGAGGTCGCGGGAATAACCGCGGTCTCAGGCAATGTGCCTGTCGAACAAGCAACAGTCAACGGATTGAGAATCGTCGAACTTCTCGACCGGTCAGATGTCTGGGTCGCGCGAGGTTTGGGGAATCCGCTGTTTCGTGACCCGATTCGGGCAACAGCCTTTCACGGAAGCGACGGGTTAGGCGATTCCAACTTGCCACTTCCTAAACTTAGTCCTTCTAGGAAACCCGCGCTCAATGCGATCCTAGAAACTCTCGCCTCATCCAAGCGAAAATCTACCACCATCATCTGCACCGGACCATTGACCAACATTGCGGCGCTCCTAACAGAATTCCCGGACGCAGAGGGTATGGTCGAGGAGATTGTGATAATGGGAGGCGCGTACTTCGTCACAGAGTATGGCTTCGGGAATGAGACTCCGGTAGCAGAGTTCAACGTCTACTCGGACCCAGAGGCCGCGAAAATCGTGTTCGAAGCAGGCGTCCCAATTAAGGCAGTAGGCCTTGACGCGACAATGAATCCTCGTGTCCAGCTGACGAAAAGTGACTATTCCTGGCTGAGAAATCGGAAAGGGTGGGTCTCTGCTTTCGCGAGTTCAATCTTGAAAAATAACATCAAGACATATGGCCGATTCGCTCTACATGATCCGATGGCTGTCGCCGTCAAGATCAGGCCATCGTTCTTCCAATTTGCAAACTACCATGCTCAGGTCGAAACTAAGGGAGAGTACACGTTGGGAATGACTGTCGCGGACAGACGGGACTGGTTGCCAGATGACAAACTCGCGGGAAGACCAGTAATGGTCTGTACGAGCGCTGACCCGAAGTTCAAACAGTTCTTTTTGAGGCGTCTAACCGCGGCCTGAATGTCGGATTCATCAAATAGCCTGTTTTTCGGGTGAAAGGTGTAGATTTTTAAACTCAATATTTGGCAATACAGAGCTACTATGGGAAAAGAAATCGGCCACATAGAACTGACATCGAAGGACTTGATGGCGACCAAGAAGTTCTACTCCAGACTCTTCGGCTGGAAATTCGAAATGTTCGGCGACGGCTATGCAATGTTCAAGACCTCCAAGAACGGCGTTGGCGGCGGCTTCCAGCTCGGCAAGAAAATTAAGCCCGGCTCAACCACATTCTACGTCAACGTTGACACCATACCTGCAACACAACAGAAGGCAAAGAGTCTAGGCGGACGAATACTCAAGAAGAGGAAAGCCATCGGCGGCGGAATGGGCTACTGGGGCACCATCGGAGATCCGCACGGCAACGTCATAGGCCTCTGGAGTAAGAAGTAACCTAACGCAGACGAAGAGCTCGGACCCCCGAGCTACGCCTAGTTAGGCAGACACTGTAGAACTCCCTTTTTTCGTCCATGCATTTCCTTAGCAAAAAGTGACGATCAAATTGCATGAACAGCGTTAACCCTTTTTATGAGATAAGGTCTAAGACGCAGACGTCGAATAGTTATGCGGTTGACGAAGCTCTCCCTCGGAGCTTTGACGCTTCTTCTGTTGATCGCTGTCCCCGTAAATGCAGCACCAGATCTTCACACAGATAGTCAAACCAGTTACAATCTATCCGTTTCTATCTCAATCCTTCAGTCCTGCGCGCCAATTCTAGGCTCAACCCTTAGTGCCGGAATTGTATGTCCCATGATCGCAACGATCTCGCCAAGTCTCATCATCAATGGGACCTTGGGATGGACCGTCACTGATCTGAACGCCACCACAGCCACCCTCAACGTCACCCGGGACATAACAACATCCAGTGGCGAAACCATTACTCCAGCCACGCATCATACCTGGAGCTTCAACGAATCCATCAACCTAGCAACTCGCACAGCCACAATCCTGCCCTTCATCGAGCCAGAAATAGACGAGGCCTTTCAGACGGCCCAGACAAACACGAGCGCGCTGCCAACGGGCACTAGCCAGGGTTCGACCATATCGGCCATTGACGTCACGATGATGCGTCAACCCCTTCACACAGTGTGGTGGGTCAATGGACCGCTCAGAGTCAACGACACTGTCCCAGTTCTAGTTTTTCCAACCAATGTGACTGGTTCCACGAGTCTCGATCTCGGCGGCAGCATCGGAACTCGGTCAGCTTGGACTCTAACGTTTCTCAGGACCGGATCTTTTGTTCCTCCGGACCCAATGGCAACTCTGACTTCCTCGATTCCGATCGCCGACAACTTCGGATTCGCGCTTACTTTCAGCTATGATCAGACTAGCGATCTTCTCCTCAGCGCAAGCTCTGACATCCACTTTGGACTTGGCCGAGAGATGTTCAGCCCGCCAGTGCCCTGCGACTCCTCAGCGACTATTGCTCCGGCACTGACTGTCTGTCCTACTACTCCTATACCCGTAATGAGGCAATTCGGGATCGACGTTCATGCCTCCCTAAAGCTCGCCAACACAACTCTCGACTTAAGCCAGCAGGTAACGCCGACGAGTGCTTCTGCGTTACCCAGCGGATCAAGTTCCGGCAGCGGCTCAGTAACCGGTATGGGGAATGGTCAAGGATCAGGCACGGGCTCGGGAACAGGGTTCTAACTCCGGATCAAACTCTGGCTCAGGGAGCGGGCACAATCCAGGGACGGGCGGTACGACAACGGAGGCTGGGCAACCATCCAATAATCCGGCAATCAAAACCCACCACTCAGTCGGTCAGCCTGGTACCATGGATGTACGGGATTCTAGGAATATTTGCCGCAGCAATCATCGGGTCGGTTGTATTGATCGCCAGAAGGCGAATTAAGGAACCCCCGTTCCGAGTCTCGGTCGCACACCCGTCAGTTTGGGGACCTCAATTATTTCCAAGATTCCAAGGAGCCTCCTCTCCGGCTCAAGTCAGCGTTGAACCGCCCAAACCACCGGAACCCGGTGTCAGATAGCATGTTGATGGGGGAATTCCCAGATATCTGACGAAAATCGTCCAAACTGCATCGTATCGAATGTGTTAAATATTCTCTCGCTTGGGTTTCAGCGAGACTGGACTTGTCGGACAAACCCACGGCTGCATTCGTTCTGTCGTTGATCGGTGGGATATTCATACTTCTGGGTGGAGTCGCTCTTGCAGTTGGTT